>NZ_MUME01000047.1 GCF_002155915.1 Streptomyces thermovulgaris
AGATGAGTATAAGAGGAAGGGTGCGGGCGGGGCGGTGGTCACCGCGGGACTCCTTGGGTGCGGGTGGTCCAGGACAGGGCGGCCGTGCGGGCGAGGCGGCGGCAGGTCGCTTCGGCGTCGGGGTCGATGCCCGCGATCCGGTTGTGGTGCATGTGCAGCAGCGACGGCAGGACGTCGGCGGGGGCCATGGCTGCTTCTTCGAGGGCGTGCCGGTACGCGGTCAGGTGTCTGCCCCGCGCCGCCCAGGCGTCGGCGACCTGGTCCCCGCGGGGCAGTGCCCGCAGGGCGGCGGCCGTCTCATCGGGGGCGGCGAGGCGTACGGCCAGGGCCTGCACGTCGCGGGGGCAGGCGTCGCCGTCGGTCTTGAGGAAGTTCTCCGTCAGCCAGGCCCGGCCGACGTGTGGTGTGCCGAGGAGACGAGTGGCGATGTCCACCATGCTGGCGGCGGTGACGGCGAGGCGAGTGCCGGGAGCGGCAGGCATGGCGAGCTGGGCGAGGGCTGCGGCGGAGTCGGCGGTGAAACAGCGCTCCGCGGCGTCCAGGAGAGCGCCGGTGCCGTAGCGGCCGGTCTCCGGGGTGTCGGTATCCCACTGCACACGCTGGATCAGGCCCTCGTCGCGCAGTGCTGCCGCCCATTCCGCTGTGCGGGCGGCTGCGTCGCCGAAAGCGCGGGCTGAGGGCAGGCGCAGGCGGAGCCGCAGGTGCGGGTCGGGGTCGGCGTACCGGATGAACCACACATCGAGAGCGGTGTCGCCGAAGTCGAGCAGAAGTCGGGGCAGATGGACGGTCAGTACCTCGGTGGCCCGGTCGGCGTGGCCGTACAGCTTCAGACAGGCCCATGGGGAGGCGCCCGGCAGGCGGCCTGAGTCGCGTCGGACCAGGGCTGCTGTGGAGCGGGCGGGGGCGGTGGCTTGGGGTTGTTCGGCGGCGAAGGGGATGGTCACTTCGTGGGCGCGTCCGATCCAGCCGAAGGCGGATTCCGGCGGGGCCTCGTGCAGGACGACCGATCCGTGCCGTTCAAGCTCGGTGCGCAGCAGGTGCACATGGGCCGGCTCGTCGAGGTCGAGACGCAGGCGCTGGTCGTCGCCTCCGACGTAGACGCCGGCGGGGACGTTGTTGCGGTCGCGCCAGTCGGTGAAGCGGACCGGCCAGGGCGCGGTGCCGTCGAGGTCGTGGGGGCGTAGCCGCCAGCAGGCGGCGGAGAGGATGGTCCGGCCGACGCGGACTTCGGGGAGGAACGGCAGCTGTGCGGCGGCGCCCCAGGCGAAGGGGAGCATGACCGCGGTGTGCGAGCGGTGCAGTTCGCACACGAAGCGGACCAGCGGGTGGGTGGCGTTGCTCAGCTCGACGGCGTTCATGACCGAGGGTTCGACCGGCCGGCCGGTGGTCAGGGACACCAGGTAGAGCTGCCGGGCGTCGGCGACGACACCGAGGTCGTCGATGCTGAGGACGGCGTCGGGGTTGTGCTCGCTCACGGGCAGCACCTGGGGCACGACGGCGGGGGCGCGGCCGACGTTGTAGGTTGCCCGGCGCAGGGGCGGGCTGGAGACCTGGGCTCGGGCGGCGCCCGCGGTGAGCGTGGGCATGGCGGCGTAGGCGGCAGTCATCCTGTCGCGGTCGTCGCGCTCCAGCAGGGGCAGGAAGCGGCCGGTGGTGGTGCCGGCGCCGTTGGACAGTCCTGCCGTCATCAGCGCGAAGTCGCCGCTCTCCAACGCCTGGAGGGAGGGAGAGAGCACGGTGAAGCACAGCTCGATGTGGGCGGGCACCTGTGCGGGGGTGCCGAGGCTGAGAGCGTCGATGTCGTCCTTGCCGAGGGTGATCCGGCGCTGGTTGTCGAGTGCGGCGCGCTGGGCGAGCGCGAGAAGATGCTCGTCGCGGCGGCTGGTGGCGATGACGGGTCGTTTCAGGACGGTTCCGCGGTAGCCGGCGGGGAAGCCGAGGCCGGTGTCCGGGTCGGTCAGCTCCCGCAGCGGGACGACGGCGCCCATGCTGTAGCGCTCCAGGAACCGGGTGCGGTAGTCCTTCCAGGCCGGGGAGCCGTGCGGGTAGGGCGTGGTGCGTGCCATGACGTCCAGGGCGCGCTCGGCCTCGCGGGTCACGGAGTGGGGCAGGACGATGTCGCACTCCGGCCGCAGGTTGACGACCAGGCTGGGGTGCGTCAGGCCGGTGAGGGCGGCCATGCTCTCGGTGGCCTGGGCGCGCAAGGCCGGCTGCTGGTCGAGGGGGCCGCTGTCGTGCCGGGCGAGCAGGGTGCGGATGCGGCGGAGCCTGCCCGCCGCTGCGGTCGCGACCCCGGTGTCTTCGAGCTGACCGACCAGATGGCCGACTGCGTCGTCGCAGGTCATCGGGGCATGGAGGCTGCTGATGAGGACCCGGTGCAGCACGAGGTCACGCAGCATGTCCTCGATCACCGTGCGCGGCGTGCCGGGGCAGTCGGCGGACAGCTTGTCCGCCAGGTCACCGAAGAGGACCGGTGTGCGGGCGTGCTCCACAACGGTGTCCACGGCGGGGGTGCGCCGCAGGGTGGTGTCCGTGGGGCCGGTCTCGCCCGGCTGGTGCTGCACACGGACGTGGGTCCCGCGCGCGGTACACGTCGGGTCGGCGATCACTCTGACGTGGCGTAGGACCTGCGGGTCACGTTCGAGCGCGGTGACGACGTCGTGCAGCCATCGGGCGTCGGCGCTCGCGAAGGCCCTGTGGCCGCTGCCCCATCGCACATGGGGGCGAGGGCCGAGGCGCAGCGCCGCGGGGCCGGCGAACAGGCCGAACGGTGTGGCGCGGTAGCGCATGCGCAGCAGATAGCGGGCGAGCGAGACCGCCGTGCGCTGGACAGTCCTGGGCTGCCGCCGCGTGGCGTTGAGCACCTGGCGGACACAGTCGGCGAGGGCCGGGCTGGCGACCTCGATCGCGCAGGCCGTGGCGTCGTCCGACCACACCTGTGCGATCCACTCGCACCAGCGGGCGACATCGGTATCCGTGCTGCCGTCCAGGTCCGGCCATTCAGGCGGCGGCACTGTCATCGCAAAAGCCGACGCCCTGATCATGCCTGCGTCAACCGCGTGGTACATCCCTGTGCCTCCTCAGTGATCACGGCTTAGGGGGTGTTGTTTGGATCGGGCCGGCTCCGATGGGCGGTGCCTGGTGACCGAGGTGAGCGGGGTTCGGTGCGTGCAGATGCAAGGCGGAGGAGGGAGTCGACGCGGAGCGTCGGCGAGTGACGACAACGCCGCAGATGGGCGTGCCGAACTCCGCGATCTGCGGCATGGTCCAAACGACACCCCCCAGGGGGGCCGGGCCGCCCCGCAGAACAGCCCGCCCCCTTGCGCCCAGCGGGTGTCAGCCGCCGATGCAGGTGCTGTTGGAACAGGCGGACTGGCAGGTGGAGCCGCAGTTGTCGCTGGTGTCGTTCAGCAGGGAACCGAGCACCGGCGCGGAGCTGATCGTCGTGATGTCCAGGTCGAAGTCCGCATCGGCCCCGAAGTCCGTGGCGGCCTTCAACGTGGTGTGCTGCTGTACCATCGCGTTCTCCTCAGTCGGTGAGGTGGGTGGATGTGCATTGCCGACCTGACCGCGCGCCGGGGCGTCACGGCCAGGAGATGACGACCCGCGTGTGCCGGCGCTCGATGACGCGGCCCGAGGGAAGCTGAGAGTCCGGCGTGCCCGCCGGGTGGACCTCGATGTGTGCGCGGTGCCCGCGGTGGTCGCGGTCCCAGGCCCGGATCTCTGCGGCCAGGCGCTCGGCGACCGCCTTGCCCTGGGGGCCGTGGCCGATGGCGCCCAGTTCGAACCGGTCGGGGTGGTCCGTGCGGCGGGAGGTGCGGTAGGCGAAGCTGGCGCCGTCCACGAGGGTCGGCACACCGATGGGGGAGGCGCTGGCGACCAGGCCGCGCTCGCGGGCGGCCGGCTTCGCGGCCATCAGGGGCAGGTTGTCGAGCGCGGTCGCCAGCCACAGGTCCAGGTGCTCCAGGGACTCCTCGCCTGCGACCGTCACGCCGGACCACGTCTGCGCGCGGGGGGTGCTGAGCGCGTCGCGCAGGGCCCGGGTGTCGGGGTCGGGGTGGTCGTCCAGGCGGAGCGCGATCTCCTCGCCCGCCGCATCGTGCAGGACGGCCAGACGCATCCGGTTCTCTCCTGCGCCCTGCATGGGGACGAACCCGCACAGCTCCACCCCGTCGCTGACCAGCCGCGTACCGTCCCGCACGAAGGCGATCGAGCGGGTCATGCCGCGCATCCTCAGCGGCACCACGAGCCGGCCGCCCTCGGCGAGCTGGGAGATCCAGGCGGGCGGGATGTCCGCGGCCTGCACGGTGACCACGATGCGGTCGTACGGGGCGTACTCGGGGGCGCCGAGTTCACCGTCGGCGGTGACCACGGTGACGGTACGGTCGTAGCCGGTCGTCTCCAGGAAATCGGTTGCCCGCCGGGTCACATCGCCGTCGATGTCCATGGTGACGACGCGGCCCTCGCCGCCCGTCATCTCGGCCAGGTAGGCAGCGTTCACGCCGCCGGAGCCGATCTCCAGCACGCTCATGCCCGGCTCGATGCCGGCCTGCTCGATCTGCATGGCCTGCACACGGGGAGCGGAGACGGAGCTGATGTCCACGCCCGTGGCGTCCTTCTTCGTCACCGCCGCGTACTCGGCGTCGTACGCCCTCTCCAGAGGCACGTCGGGCGTGGCCAGGTGACGGGGAACGGTGCGGAACGCGGCCACAACGCGGGGGCTGCGGGCAGCGCCCAGCTCGATGAGGCGTTGCACCATCTGGTCGCGCAGCCGCTGCTCCGCGCTGTCTGCGTCGGTGTTCTGTGGTGTCGTGCTGGGGACGTTTTTCACGAGCGGTCTGTCTCCTTCCCCGGCTCGCGCCGAGGGAGTCCGGCTGATGCTGGGGTTGCTGGTGCAGGACGGTCCTGAACCGGTCGTCCACGGTGCGAGATCGTCCAGGTGGACGACGTCGTACTCTCGCAGTTCGCGGACGAGCTGGAGAGCGAGGAACCAACCGATCTGCGGATGGTTGCAGGGGAGGGTGTCTTCGGTGCCCGCAAAGGCCCGGAGGCCGTTCTCGCCGCACCTGTACCGGGTGCCGATCACCCCATGGAGCGGACACCTGGTGGCCCGCAGCGCGATGTACCCGTGGCGTCCGAGGCGGGGGCAGCGCTCGACTGCCATCCGGGCATGCTCCCGGCAGACCGGCGGCTGCGCGGTTCTCAGCGGACCAGGGCCCTCGATACGGCTGGCTGTCTCCAGGAACAACACGCCGCCACGGCACGGGACCGGCTCCGCGCACACCTGGCAGCGCGGCAGATGCATCGTCACGCGCTGCCGCAGCGGGTGCACCAGCCCCCACTGCGGGCGTCCCGCCGGATCGCCGAAGGCGTCGAGCGACATGGAGCAGCGCCCACAGCACGCCCTTGTGGTCCCGGTCCCGGGGGTCCTCGTCCACGTAGGCGAGCCGCTGCTGCCGGTCCGGGCCCTGGCGCACGCACAGGTGGGACAGCAGGTCGGCTTCCTCGCCGGCGCGGGCGGTGAAGTACGGGATGACCAGGTCGGCCGCGGTGGTCACTGCCGCCTCCCGGAAGCGGAGTCGGGGCCCTCTTCGGCGCGCTGCGACGCCGTGGGGGAACGCGGCTCGGAGATGGCCGGAGAGGAAGTCTGAGAGCTGGGTGCGAGGGTGACGCGGACGGTCTTGCCGGTCCGTTCGTGGTGCAGGAACCACGTGACGCGGGCGCCGAGGGAGGCGACCTCCCACAGGCCCCGGCCCTTCTCACCCCGCGCGGCGGCTTCGAAGCACGGGAAGGCCGGGTCCAGGTCGGCCACGTCGATCAGCAGCACGCCGGCCTCGTCGATGGCGACGCTCAAGGCGAGCTGCCGCTCGACCGAGGGCGTGGTGCTGGGTACGCCGTGGCGCACGCCGTTGTCCACGAGCCTGCCGGCGACCTCGACGGCCGTCTGGACGTCGCCGGACCAGCGCAGGACAGTGACCATCCGCCGCATCCAGGCGCGCGCGGTGATCAGGGCCCTCGGGGCGCCGGGCAGCTGCGTGGTGAAGCTGCGGACGATGGCCGCGGGCTTTGGAAGGCAGGCTGCTGTCTCGACAGTCATCGAGAGGTCTCCAGGAGAGGGATCGCGGCGGGTGCCGCTTTCACGGTCTCCCGCTCTGGGAGACAAACGCGCTGTACCGGGCGGTCCCAGCGCGGCACGTCACCGCAGTTGCGGCGGCCCAAGGCGAGGGAGGGCGCAGGCGCTCGCTCTGCGCGGGAGGGCAGCACCAGCGCGCTCACGATGCAGTCTCCTGGGGTAGAGCGAGGGTGCACCAGGTCGCGGTGCCGTCCTCGGTTGTGCCCCACTCGCCCCCGTGCTCCTTCGCAAGAGCGTCCACCAGGGCCAGGCCGCGTCCGGACAGCGCCTCCTCGTCAGCGGCTTTGGAGACGGGGAAGCCGGGCATGCCGTCGTCCACGATGACGTGGAGGAACCCGTTCTGCACCTTGATGCTCAGGGTGATCTCGCTGGTACCGCTGTGCAGAAGGGCGTTTGTCCACAGTTCGGAGACGATGAGCATGACGTCATCGACCAGGGCATCAAGCCCGCAGTACCTGAGCTCGGCTGCTGTGACGCGGCGCAGGAAGCCTGCCCGAAGGGCGTCCTCAGCGCGTGGGTGGGTTCCGCGGCGGGAAGCGACGGAGATCCGTTGATGCAGCACTTCCCCGTCGCGGTGAGCCGGGCGAGGTGCCCGTAAGGCTGTCGTCGTCATCACGTCCTCGGGGGGATGGCAGGACCGGCTTCACGGCCGACACAGCCCTGCTGAGGGGGTGCGCTCTCTGGTGCGCGGCGCAAGGGCGGCATGGGCCTCGGTGAGGCACCGGGCCAATGGGGCGGGGCTCGTCAGCAGCGGGACGCCGCCGATGGTCTGCTCGTCGTCAGGGGCACGAGCCACCGCACGAGACCTGCCGTCGGCCGCGGCGCAAGCGCGGGGATGAGGGTGGCGTGGCCCCGTCCCAGGCAGGCAGGCTGAGAAACCCGTTCGGGCCACTGGGCGGCGGTCATCAGGCCGGGCCACCGGCCACTGGTGCCACGCGGCACCAGCACTGCGGCCGAACGGATGTTGGTGAACGTCACCGCGGGGCCGAGCGGCTGTTCGTACCGGGCGAGGAGCCGATAGGCCGACTCGATGAGGGAACGGCCGACCGGCACGATGCCGAAGGTCACACCGCACGCGAGGCGCCGCGGGAGGTGGGGGTTGTTCCGCCACAGGCTCACAGACGTGTCCGGGTACGGAGTAGCTGCGGAGAACCAGGCGGACATGGGTGCGCTCTCGGCGATCTCGCGGGTCTCCATGAGCCCTCCCACCATCACGACGGAACACAGGGTGTTTGCGACGTGACCCAGTGCAGCGAACGCCGTGGAAGGTGACCAGGTCTTTTACCCGGAACTCTGCCCGTCTCCTCCCCGCCCTTTGGCCGCCCTTTCGACGGCCCTTTCCGCCCGACCTGCGCTTTAGATTGACGACCCTTCACGCAGGGCAGGCAACAGCCGCTACGGTGAGGCGAACCCGGGACGGCGAGGGAGGTGAGCCATGAGCGAACTCAAGCGGTTACGCACAAGGGCGAACCGGACGCAGCAGAAAGTGGTCCAGGACCTGACGGACCTTGCTGCGCGCCTCCATGCGGAAGGACGGATCGCCAAGCCGCCGACATTCAGCATCCGGCAGCTCTCCAAGTGGGAGGGACCGTCTCCTCCCTGGCCCCATCCGGAGGCCCGCGAGGTTCTGGCCGCCTACTGGGGGCGGCCTGTCGAAGAGCTGGGATTCCGCCCCCCGCGAGCACGTGAGCCGGACAGCCCCCCCGGTCCTCACACCGGTCCCTCTGACCAGTCGGACTCCCGTCCGGTCTCCGGCCCTGGCCGGCGCTGGGTCCAGCCCGCTCACGGACCAGGCGCCGCCTCCGTGGCTGGCCGAGACCGTCGCCGGCTCCGATGACTGGCGGATCGGCACGGACGAGGTAGCGCTGTTGCGTGAAGCCGCGGACGACATGGACGCCATCGACCAGCAGTTCGGAGGCAACAGGCTCTGGCGGCCGACCCGCGCGCATCTGTACTGGGTGCACCACATGATCGACCACGGCATCTACGACGACGCCCTCGGCAAGCAGCTCCATGCCGTCGCGGGAAAGTTCACCACCTCTCTCGGCTGGTTCTGCTACGACGCCGGCTTGCAGGCGCAGGCCCGCCAGTACTTCGCCGAAGCACTGAACGCCGCGCACTTCACCGGCGACGACGAGTTGGCCAGCCGCACCCTCAGCAACATGGCCAGACAGGCGGTCGACCTCAACAAGGGCCGCGAAGCCGTACGGTTCGCCCGCCTCGCCCAGACGCACGCAGAACTCTGGCAGGCACCGCGCCGAGTCACCGCGCTCCTTGCCATCCGCGAGGCACAAGGGCACGCCCGGGTGGGAGACGCCTTCACCTGCGAGGCCGCGATCAAGCGGGCGTGGCGGGAGTGGGAACGCGGTGATGACGAACGTGACCCCGACTGGACCACGTTCCTGAACCTGGCAGAGCTGACCTGTCTGGAAGGCATGTGCCGTCTCGATCTCGGTCAGACAGCACGCGCCCAGAAACTGCTCGCCGCGTCTGAAGCGCTCCAGGACGTCGCGCACTCCCGCAACCGGGGCATGTGCCTCGGCCGGCTGTCCATCGCGGCTCTCCAGAACGGCGATATCGACCACAGCGTCGCCGCCACCAAGGAAGCCCTGCGCCTCATCCAGGGCGGTATGTCTTCCACCCGTGCCGCCCAGCAGTTGAAGATCGTCCACGACGGACTGATTCCCCACCAGCGCGCCAGCGGAGTCCGGGATCTGCTCGAACAGATCCGCGCCCATGTCGCCTGAGCGCAGCCCAGAAGGAGAGAGCACACCGTGGATGCGGAGTACCAGCGATACGACGGAAGGTCTGCCAAGGGCATCGCTGACGAACTGGTCGACGTGTACGCCCGGGTGTACGACGTTCCGCCCTACGTCGCTGACCCGTTCTTCTCCGTCGACTCGTTCCGTGCCCGCCTGGAAGCCGCGTTCGACACCGAGGGGTTCGAGACGGTGACGGCCCGGCAGGACGGACGGATCGTGGGCTATGTGCACGGCGCCACCCTGCCCGCGGACAAGCCGTGGTGGACATCCCTGGGTGACCGGCGGCCGGCGTGGCTGCGCGACCTGGCGGAAGCCAGGGGCGTTTTCTGGCTGCGGGAGCTGATGGTCCTTCCCGAGCTGCAGAACCGCGGCCTGGGACGGCAGATCCACGACACGGTCATCGCCGGCCGGGCGGAAAGCGTCACCACCCTGACGTGCATCGTCGACAACCAGCCCGCCCACGACGCCTACCTTCGGTGGGGGTACACGATCATGGGGCGGATCAAGCACGCCCCGGAGTCGCCCGTCTATGACGCGATGTACCTCCCCTCGCGCTGACACATGGAATGTGCATGACACAGATGCTCAACCAGCACGCCGCGGTCCCGGAGACCTCTGGTCGCCGGGACCGACTTTCACAGTGCCCAGACGTGCTGTTCTGCTACGGCACCCTCCAATTGCCCGAAGTCCTCGAAGCCCTGCTGGGGCGAATACCCGCCCGTACACCCGCCTCCGCGCCCGGCTGGCGCGCCGCCGCGCTCGAAGGGCGGGTCTACCCCGGACTCGTCGCCGATGCCCTCGGCGGCGCGGCAACCGGCCTGCTGCTCACCGACCTCAGTACCGAGGAATGGAGAATCCTCGACGCGTTCGAGGACGACCGCTATGAGCTGCGCCAGGTGACGCTCTCCACCGGAGACCGTGGCTGGGCGTACATATGGCCGGGCGGCGATGTTCTGCCCCATGACTGGAGCGTTGAGGACTTCAGAACACGGCACCTGGACGCGTACGCCGCCCGGTGTGCGCGGATCGCCGCGGAGCTGACCGCGGGCCTGCGGCGCAGCAGTACCCAGTAAGCGAAGCGGCGGTGTTCGCGGAACGGAGTGCTCCTCGAACACCGTCGCTTCGCGGACATTGTCAGCCGGAAGTCTCGTCCGTGCTGCCCTGGGGCTCGCGGGCGTGCGCAACCGCGGCGTGGGCGGGGCCGCCGTACAGCGGGATCGCGTTGAGCGGGTCGCGCGTGCCCACGCCGTGGCGCCGGTTGTAAACGGTGTCCGCGGTGTGCGAGCCGTCTGCCCACCGCCCGGCCTTCTCTTCGGTCAGCCAGAAGTCCTCGTCGGACCAGGCCGGCACCTGCCCGGCGTGCAGTGGCAGCTCGCCGGGGGGCGAGCACGGTGTGCTGGGTGATGACGTAGCGCGGCTGCGGCGAGGCGGCCGGGGCGGCCGCGTCCGGACCGTCCGATCGTTCCCGCTCATCTGTTCCTCTCCCCGCCAGGTACTGGTTGTTCCGGGCAGAACTCCTGGTGGATCCCGGCATCCGGCGGGCAGGGCACCGGCGTGTGTTCCATGCCCTCCTTCCGGATGATTTCCGCCGGGCGGGGAAGGTTTCCCCTCGTCCGCGGGAGAGTGGTCCATACCATCGGGGCTTCACCGAGCCGAGCGAAGGGAGCGCATGTGAGACGGCACCACAGCACGACTCCCCGTACGACCCGTACGATCCGCGCGACCCGCATCACCCGCACGACCCGACCCACCCGACCCATCCGACCGATCCGGCCGTTCCGGCTGTCCCGGCTGACCCGGGCCCTGGGGGCGCTGCTGCTGGTGGCGGCGACCGGGGCCCTCACCATGGGCGCCGCCCCCGCGGAACCCCGGCGGGCGGCGATCCCTCTGGACCAGGTGATTCCCGCCCCCGTCTCCGTGGAGTCCGGCGGGACCCCGTACCGCATCACCTCCGGCACCCACATCCGCGTCGACGACACCCCCGAGGTCCGTCAGGTCGGCACCTATCTCGCGGAGATCCTGCGCCCCTCGACCGGCTACCGCCTGCCCCTCACCACCCAGGGCGACGGAGGCATCCGGCTGCGGCTGGCCAAGGGGCCGTACGGCGCCGAGGGCTACCGCCTCGACAGCGGGGCCAAGGGCGTGACCATCACCGCCCAGGAGCCGGCCGGCCTCTTCCACGGGGTGCAGACCCTGCGGCAGCTGCTGCCCGCCGCCGTCGAGAAGAAGTCCGTGCAGCCGGGGCCGTGGCTGGTCGCGGGCGGCACCATCCAGGACAGGCCGCGCTATGCGTACCGCGGCGCCATGCTCGACGTCGCCCGGCACTTCTTCACCGTGGAGCAGGTCAAGCGCTACATCGACCAGCTCGCCCTCTACAAGATCAACAAGCTGCATCTGCACCTCAGCGACGACCAGGGCTGGCGCATCGCCATCGACTCCTGGCCGCGCCTGGCCACCTACGGCGGCTCCACCCAGGTCGGCGGCGGGCCGGGCGGCTACTACACCAAGGACGAGTACCGGGAGATCGTCCGCTACGCCGCCTCCCGCCATCTGGAGGTCGTCCCCGAGATCGACATGCCCGGCCACACCAACGCGGCCCTGGCCTCCTACGCCGAGCTGAACTGCGACGGCGTGGCACCCCCGCTCTACACCGGCACCAAGGTCGGCTTCAGCTCGCTGTGCGTGAACAAGGAGATCACCTACGACTTCGTGGACGACGTGATCCGCGAGGTCGCCGCCCTCACCCCCGGCCGCTACTTGCACATCGGCGGTGACGAGGCGCACTCCACGAGCCCCGAGGACTATGCGGCGTTCATGGACCGGGTGCAGCCCGTCGTCGCCCGGTACGGCAAGACGGTCATCGGCTGGCACCAGCTGACCGGCGCCAACCCGGCCAAGGGCGCCCTCGCCCAGTACTGGGGCCTGGACTCCACCAGCGAGGCGGAGAAGGCCCAGGTCGCACGGGCCGCCCGGAACGGCACCAGGCTGATCCTGTCCCCGGCCGACCGGGTGTACCTGGACATGAAGTACACCAAGGACACCCCGCTGGGGCTGGCCTGGGCCGGCCATGTCGAGGTCCAGCGGTCGTACGACTGGAACCCGGGCAGCTATCTGCCGGACGTGCCCGAGTCCGCCGTGCTCGGGGTCGAGGCCCCGCTGTGGACGGAGACCCTGTCCACCTCGGCGCACCTCGAGACCATGGCCTTCCCCCGGCTGCCCGGTGCCGCCGAGCTCGGCTGGTCGCCGGCGGCCACGCACGACTGGGACACCTACAAGGTGCGGCTCGCGGCCCAGGCGCCGCGCTGGGACGCCCTGGGGATCGCGTACTACCGGTCGCCGCAGGTGCCCTGGCCCGCCGCGTAGACGGACGGACAGAAGACGACACGGAAGACGACAAAGGACAGCGGACCGCGGACACGGCGCACCGCCGGCGGGCCGGGTCAGGACTGCCGGAACCGTGCGATGGGGTTCTCCAGGGTCCCGACCAGCTGCAGCGCACCCGACGGGTCCGTCAGGTCCACCATCTGCCGGTTGTTCCGCAGCTGGAGCCGGTTGAGGCAGCTCAGCGCGAACTCGGGGGCGAACAGGTCGTACTGCCGGAACCTCTCGGCGAGTTCGGGCACCGACTCCTGGTACGCGCGGACCGCCTCGGCGACCGTCCGCCAGAAGTCGTCCTCCTCGAGGACGCCCTCGGCGGCGAGCTGTGCGGCCAGGAAGCGGAAGAAGCAGTCGAAGACGTCCGTGAAGACCGACAGCAGCTTCTTGTCCTCCGGGACCTCCATCCGGATCCGCTGCACCTCGGGCGGCAGGACGGCGTCCGGGTCCATCACCACGATCTCCTCGGCGATGTCCTTGAAGATCGCCCGCCGCACCACGCCGTTCTCCAGGACCAGGATCACGTTCTCCCCGTGCGGCATGAACGCCAGGTCGTAGGCGTAGAAGCTGTGCAGGAGAGGGGTGAGATAGGCCCGCAGATAGTGCCGCAGCCACTGCACGGGCGTCAGCCCCGAACGCTCGATCAGCGCACCCGCGAAGGACGCGCCCTCGTGGTCCGCATGGAGCAGGCAGGCCATGGTCGCCAGGGACTCGCCCTCGCGGAGCGAGGGCACCGGGCTCTCCCGCCAGAGCGCGGCCAGCATCTTCCGGTACGGCGAGGTGCGATCCGTGGCCGCCTCGTACTCCAGGTGCCGGTAGCCGACCGCCGCCCGCTCGCGCAGGATCGTCAGCCCCGTCGACCTCAGCACCGGATCGTTGTCGATCAGTCGTGCCAGCCAGTCGTTGATGGCCGGGGTGGCCTCCATGTAGGCGGCGGACAGCCCCCGCATGAAGCCCATGTTGAGGACCGAGAGCGCGGTCTTGACGTAGTGCTTTTCCGGACGGGAGGTGTTGAAGAAGGTCCGTATGGACTGCTGGGCCAGGTACTCGTCCTCGCTCTCGCCCAGGAGGACCAGATGGCGGCGGGCGATCTCGGCGGCGAAGGTGACGGTGATCTTGTTCTGCCACTGCCAGGGGTGGACGGGGACGAGAAGGTAGTCGGCGGGGTCGAGGCCCTGCGCCCGCAGCTGCTTCTCGAACCGCTCGACGGTGGCCTCGCCCAGCTCCTCCCGCACGAACGCCCGGTACTCGATGCCGGCGCCCGCCGAGAACGCGGCCCGTGAACGGTGCGCGGCCAGCCACACCAGCCGGACGGGACGCGCGGCCTCGGGGGCGTAGGAGAGGTACTCCTGGATGCCGAAGCCGAGCCGGCCGTTGTTGGCCACGAAACAGGGGTGGCCCTCGGTCATGCCGGTCTCGATCTCCTGGAAGCCGCGGCGCGCGAGCTCGGCGGAGGTCACCCGCGGCTTGGCGAGCTTGTAGCAGGTGCTCGCCAGGGTGGAGGAGATCTCCTCCAGGTAGACCGGGAGGATCTCGTCGCCCAGCCCGAGGGACTGCCGCAGCTCGATGAAGAAGTCCAGGGCGTTGAGGGGGAGTTCGGTGCCGTCGCGGTGACGGGACAGGGACTCCGGGTCCACCTGCCAGTGGTCGAGGGCGCGGCGGACGGCGGTGAAGCGGTAGTGGATCCGGCCGTCGTCGCTGCGGACGACGTAGTGGTCGCCGTCCCGCTCGGGTGCGATCAGCCGCTCATGGGCGAACTCGGCGAGGGCCTTGCGCAACAGAAGGCGGTTGGCTCTCTCCCAGTGCTCGGGGGAGAGATGGGCCACGGTGCCGGCGAGGGTCATGCGCGCCGCACCGCCTTCTCGAACTGCTCCCGGGTGCAGAAGCTCAGCAGCGCCCTCTTCTCCGGCTTCTGGATCTCCCGTTCCGGAACGAAACCGACGGCTTCGTTCAGGGCGTGCACGGCGGTGTTGCGCACATCGGGCTCGACCACCACCCTCCTCGTCCCCGGGTCCTCGAAGAGGTGGGCCATGATGGCGGTGATCACGGCCCGGGTGAACCCGTGCACGGGGGTGTCGGTGGGCGCGACCAGGAAGTGCATCCCGACGTCGCCGGGCTCGGGGTCGTACAGCCCGACCAGCTCCCGGTGGGCGGGGTCGTACCGCTCCATCAGGAAGACGGGCTCCCCGTCGTGCAGGCCGAGGAACGCGTGGTGGTGCTCGTCGGCGGCGATCTCCCTGTAGACGCGCTCGACGTCCTCCGGCTTCGCGTCCTGCATCATCCAGAACCTGGCCTTGGGGTGGGTGACCCAGCGGTGCAGCAGCTCGGCGTCCCCGGGCGGGTCGAGCGGGCGGAAGGTGAAGTTCATACGGCGAACTCCTGGAAGGCGATCGTCTTCTCGATCGGGTAGTACTCGGTGCCGAGCATCTCCCGGATGATGCAGCTGTTGCGGTACGGGCCCATGCCCAGGTCGGGGCTGGTGACGCTGTGGGCGTGCACACCGGCGTTCTGGAGGAAGACACCGCGGCCGGTGACGTCGATGGCGTAGTTGCGGCCGATGTCGAAGTTGCCGTGGGAGTCACGGCGCAGCCGGTCGTGGATGGGCCGCAGGAACTCCGGTTCGGCGTAGTGGTAGCCGGTCGCCAGGATCAGGCCCTCGCTGCGCAGCTCGAAGTCCTTGCCCTGCTCCTCCTGACGGAAGGAGAGGGTGTACGTGCCCTGGTCGTAGGAGGCGGCGGTGAGCGCCGAGTTGGTGAGCAGGCGGGTGGGGGCCGGGCCGGTGAGCCTCTTCTGGTAGAGCAGGTCGAAGATGTCGTTGATCAGGTCCCCGTTGATGCCCTTGTACAGGCCCTTCTGCTGCTCGGTGAGGCGGTAGCGGGTCGCCTCCGGCAGCGCGTGGTAGTAGTCGACGTACTCCGGGGAGGTCATCTCCAGGGTGAGCTTGGTGTACTCCAGCGGGAAGAAGCGCGGGGAGCGCGTGACCCAGTTCAGCCGGTAGCCGTGGACGTCGATCTCGCCGAGCAGGTCGTAGTAGATCTCGGCGGCGGACTGGCCGCTGCCGACCAGGGTGATCGACTTCTTGCGCTGGAGCCGCTCCTTGTTCCCCATGTAGTCGGCGGTGTGGACGAAGTCGCCGTCCAGGCCGCGGCAGGCGTCCGGGAGGTACGGCGAGGTGCCGGTGCCGAGGACGAGGTGGCGGGCGCGGAACGTTTCCCCGGTGTCGGTGCGGACGGCGTAGAGGCCGTCCTCGTCCTCGTACGTCACCTCGGTGACCGTCGTGCTGAAGCGGATGCTGCTCAGCTGGGCCGCCGCCCAGCGGCAGTAGTCGTTGTACTCGACCCGGAGGGGGAAGAAGTTCTCCCGGATGTAGAACGAGTACAGACGGCCCTTCTCCTTCAGGTAGTTGAGGAAGGAGTACGGGGACGTCGGGTCGGCCAGGGTCACCAGGTCCGACATGAACGGGGTCTGCAGATGGGCGCCGTCGAGGAACATCCCCGAGTGCCAGTCGAAGTCGGGCTTGGACTCCAGGAAGACACCGTTCAGCTCGGCGATCGGCTCGGTGAGGCAGGCGAGGCCGAGGTTGAAGGGGCCGAGCCCGATCCCCACGAAGTCGTAGGGGGCGGCGGTGGCTTCAGGACGCGCGGTCAAGGGACTCTCCCAGGTACTGCTCGACGTGGTCGGCGATCAGATCGAGGACGACGGCGAGGTCGTCGAGTGTGGTTTCGGGATTGAGCAGGGTGAACTTCAGGTAGTGGCGGTCGTCCACCGTGGTGCCGGCGATCACGGCGTCGCCGGAGGCGAACAGGGCCTTGCGGGCGTGGAGGTTGGCGCGGTCGATCTCGGCCGGGTCGGTGACGCCGGCCGGGATGCAGCGGAAGACCAGGGTGGACAGGGCGGGCTCGACGACGACCTCGAAGCGCGGGTCTGCGGCGAGCATCCGGAAGCCCTCGGCCGCCAGGTCGCACACCTCGTCGAAGAGCCGGCCGATGCCGTCGGCGCCCATCACGCGCAGCGTCATCCACAGCTTGAGGGCGTCGAAACGGCGGGTGGTCTGGAGGGACTTGTCGACCTGGTTGGGGATGCGCTCGAGGACCGCGCGGCGCGGATTGAGGTAGTCCGCGTGATAGGTGGCATGGCGCAGGGTGGAGGCGTCCCGGACCAGTACGGCGGACGAACTGACCGGCTGGAAGAAGGACTTGTGGTAGTCGACGGTGACCGAGTCGGCGTGCTCGATGCCGTCGAGCAGATGACGGCGGGTGGGGGAGACCAGCAGGCCGCAGCCGTAGGCCGCGTCGACGTGCAGCCAGACGCCGTGCTGCGCGCACAGCTCGGCGATCTCGGGCAGCGGGTCGATGGAGCCGAAGTCGGTGGTGCCGGCGGTGGCGACCACGGCCATGGGGACCAGGGCGTCGCGCCGGCAGCGTTCCAGCTCGCGGGCGAGACAGACCGTCCGCATCCGCTTGTCGGGGTCGACGGGCACGGAGATCACCGCATCCGGGCCCAGGCCCAGCAGTTTGGCCGCTTTCCGCACGCTGAAGTGGCTGGCCTCGGAGGTGAGGATCCGCAGCCGTGCGAGGTCGTCCGTCTTGGCCTCCTCACGGGCCAGCAGCAGCGCCTGGAGGTTGGACTGGGTGCCGCCGGAGGTGAACACGCCGTCGGCGGCCGGGCCGAGGCCGGTCCGGGCGGTCGTCCAGTCGATGAGCTTGCGCTCGATCAGGGTGCCGCCCGCCGACTGGTCCCAGGTGTCCAGGGAGGAGTTGACGGCGGACAGGACGGCCTCGCCGAGCACCGCGGGGATGACGACCGGGCAGTTGAGATGGGCGACGTAGCGGGGGTGGTGGAAGTAGACCGCGTCCCGCAGGTAGACCTCCTCCAGCTCGTCGAGAGCCGCCGTGGTGTCGCCGAGCGGCCGGTCGAGGTCGATCCGGTCGATCCGGGGGGCGAGCTCGTCGACCGTGATCCCGGTGAAGGGCCGGTCGGTGGCGGCGATCCTGGCGGCCACCCGCTCCACTCCTTCTTTCACGGAGCGGCAGTACTGCTCCGCGGTGAGGTCATTGAGCAGGTGTGAGCGCATGTGGGGGTCCTCCGGTAGATGGGTACGTCCGCGGGGACGCGCTGAGGGGCGGAGTCGCACGACAGCAACTTAGGTTAGCCTAACCTGAGTTGTTTTTCGGCGAAACGCCGCCCCTCCCCTGACCGGAGTCACTCCGTCACGCTGCTTCGGATGCCCTCTCAGCTGACCTTCTTGGCCGTCTCGATGGCCTTCGCCAGGTCCTCCAGGAGCGGGGTGCACTTGTCGTAGGACAGGATCGGCTCGGCGGTGCGCGGGATGACCTGGCCGGCCTTGACGGCGGGGAGCTTCTTCCAGGTCGCCTCGGTGATGTCGGCGGGCTGGATGGCCGAGGTGCGGTTGTCCATCATGATGATGTCCGCCGGGTACTTGTCGACGTTCTCCCAGCTCAGCGACTCGAACCAGCCGCCGCCCTGCTTCTTGGCGCTCTCCGGGGGCTCGACGAAGTTCACGCCGAGGGCCTTGAAGTACTCCAGGTCGATCGAGAGGTTGGTGCCGGAGACGTAGAACAGCTCCTGGCTGGCCGAGCCCGCCATCACCTTGATGTCCGGCTTGGCCTTGGCGGCGGCGCGCAGCCGGGCGGCCGCGTCCTCGAAACGCTTCTTCGCCTGCTTGACCTTGTCGGAGTCGACGTCCGCGCCGAGGGACCCGGCGAGCGCGAGCATGCGCTCCAGCGACGTGGGCATCTGCCGGTCGTAGACGGAGATGCCGACGGTGGGGGCGCCGACGGCGAGGATCTTCTTCTTCGACTCCTCCGGGACGTACCACAGGGTGCCCGCGTCGTCGAACATGGTGGAGACCAGGAGGTCGGGGGCGAGGGAGGCGTACTTCTCGATGTTGAACTGGCCCCACTCGTTGCCGAGGATCGTCACCTTGTCGACGTCCATGTCGCCGGCCTGCACATCGGCCTTGCCGTCCTTGGTCTTCGTCGGGCCGAAGACGCCCTTGACCTGGATGCCGTAGTCGTGCAGCGCGGCGGCCGCACCGACGAAGGCCACGATGTTCGACGGGGTCCTGTCGGCCTTGACGGTCTGCCCCCGGTCGTCCTTGAAGGACCAGGGACCGGACTTGGCGGCAGCCGTCTCGCTGCCCGACCCACCGCTTTTCTTGTCGTCGCTGCCGCAGGCTGCGAGCACGGCACCGAGGCCGAGGGCGCCGCCCGCGGCGAGGAGGCCGCGGCGGGAGAGAGAGGTGGCACGGGCGTTGGACATGGGTGTGACTGCTTTCGAACGGGGGCGATCGCCCGCCGGACAATTCCGGAGGTAGGTTAGCCTAACCTCATTTGATGTCCAGAGGGCGGGGTCGCCCCGTGCCCGCCGGCGGCCCGTGCGCCGGCGGGCGGTGCGATGTCAGCTCGTCAGACCCAGCTCCCTCGCGATCAGCATCCGCTGCACCTCGCTGGTGCCCTCGCCGATCTCCAGGATCTTGGAGTCGCGCCACATGCGGGCGACCGGGTACTCGTTCATGAAGCCGTAGCCGCCGTGGATCTGGGTGGCGTCACGGGCGTTGTCGACGGCGACCGTGGAGGAGTGGAGCTTGGCCAGGGCCGCCTCCTTCTTGAAGGGCTCGCCGGCGACCAGCCGGTACGCCGCGTCGCGCCAGGCGAGACGGGCCGTGTGGGCCCTCATCTCCATGTCGGCGATCTTGAACTGGATGGCCTGGTTGGCGGCGATCGGCCGGCCGAAGGCGTGGCGCTCCTTGGCGTACTTCACCGACTCGTCCACACAGCCCTGGGCGAGCCCCGTCGCCAGCGCCGCGATGGCGACCCGGCCCTCGTCGAGGATCTGCAGGAACTGCGCGTAGCCGCGGCCCTCCTCGCCCAGCAGGTTCGACTTCGGCACCCGTACGTCGGAGAAGGACAGCTCACGGGTGTCCGAGGCGTTCCAGCCGACTTTCGAGTAGGGAGGCGCCACCGTGAAGCCGGGGGTGCCGGAGGGGACGATGATCGCGGAGATCAGCGGACGGCCGTCGGGCCGGTGGCCGGTGACCGCCGTCACCGTCACCAGGCCGGTGATGTCCGTGCCCGAGTTGGTGATGAAGCACTTGGTGCCGTTGATCACCCATTCGTCGGTCTCCGGGTCCAGACGGGCCGTCGTCCGGGTCGCCCCCGCGTCCGAGCCGCCGTCCGGTTCGGTCAGGCCGAAGGCGCCCAGCATCTCGCCCGAGCACAGCTTCGGCAGCCACTGCCGCTTCTGCTCCTCGGTGCCGAACCGGTACAGCGGCATGGCGCCGAGCGACACACCGGCCTCCAGGGTGATGGCGACCGAGGAGTCCACCCGGGCCAGCTCCTCCAGCGCGACACCGAGGGCCAGGTAGTCGCCGCCCATGCCGCCGTACTCCTCCGGGAAGGGCAGCCCGAACAGGCCCATGCGGCCCATCTCCCGCACGATCTCGTACGGGAACTCGTGCCGCTCGTAGAAGTCGCCGATCTTGGGGGCCACGACGTCGTGCGCGAACTCCTCGACGGTGCGGCGGAGTTCCTCCAGCTCGGGGGTCAGACGGTGGTTCATCGTCGATCACTGCTCCTTGTGGGAGAGGGCGCGGAGGGTGCGGGAAGGGCTGGGGCGTCCCAGCCGGTCGGCCATCCACTCGCTCGTGGCGACGAGGCGGCCGAGGTCGACTCCGGTGTCGATGCCGAGGCCGTGCAGCATCCACACCAGGTCCTCGGTGGCGAGATTGCCGGTGGCGGACTTGGCGTACGGGCAGCCGCCGAGACCGCCCGCGGAGGCGTCGACGGTGGTGACGCCGTACTGGAGCGCGGCCAGGGTGTTGGCGAGGGCCTGGCCGTAGGTGTCGTGGAAGTGCACACCGAGCGCGGAGAGCGGCACCTGCCGCTCGGTGAGGGCGGCCAGCAGCTTGTGGACATGACCGGGGGTCGCCACCCCGATCGTGTCCCCGAGGCTCAGCTCGTCGCAGCCCATGTCCCGCAGGGCCCGGCAGACCCGGACGACCTGCTGGACGGGAACCGGTCCCTCCCAGGGGTCGCCGAAGCACATGGAGACATAGCCGCGCACATGGAGGCCCTCGTCCTTGGCGCGGGCCACGACCGGTTCGAAGAGCGCGAGGGACTCCTCCACCGTGCGGTTGAGGTTGGCCTTGGCGAAGGACTCGGTGGCGCTGGCGAACACGGCGATGCGGTCCGCCCCGAGGGCGAGTGCGCGCTCCAGGCCGCGCGCATTGGGCACCAGGACCGGCAGATGCACCCCCCTCAGATCCCTGACCTGGGGGAACAGCGCCTCCGCGTCGGCCAGTTGGGGCACCCACTTGGGGTGGACGAAGCTGGTGGCCTCGACGGTCGTCAGACCCGCGTCGGCGAGGCGGCGGATGAACTCCGCCTTGACCTCGGTCGGCACGGTGGTCTTCTCGTTCTGCAGCCCGTCGCGGGGGCCGACCTCGTGGATCCTGACCCGGGCGGGCAGGCCGGGGGCCGGGACGACCATGGGCAGGCCGGTTCCGGGATCGCTCATGCCGTCTCCTCCTTCGCGCCGTCCTCGTCGTCGGGGGCGATCACGGCCAGCACCTGGTCCATGGCGACCGTCGTGCCCGGCGTGACGTCCAGTTCGGTGACGGTGCCGGCGTGCGGGGCGGAGATGACGTGCTCCATCTTCATCGCCTCGACCACCAGCAGGCTCTGACCCGCGGTCACCTTGTCGCCGACGGCGACCTTCACCACCGTGACCGTCCCCGGCATGGGCGCCGTGAGCGAGTCGGCGCCGAAGTGGGCCGCACGGGTGAGGGAGGCGGCCACCGGGTCGTGGTCGCGCACGTGCCAGGCGTCGCCGTCACGGCCCAGCCAGTCGCCGGCGCGGTGGAAGGTGTGGCGGACGCCGTCCAGGGTGACCGCGACCGTGTCGTCGGTGACGGCGTGGGTGCCGCGCACCGGGTGGGTGACGGGGTCGTGCCCCGGCACACGCAGCGGGAACGCCACCGGCTTCGGCTCCCCGCCCAGCCGCCAGCCGTTCGGCACCGAGAACGGGTCGATCCAGCCCCCGCCCTTGGGGCGCAGCGCCTCGAGCCGTACGGCCGCGGCGGCCTCGTAGACCTCCTCCGGCACCTCGGTGACGGCCAGCTCGCCGGCCACCCGCTCCACCAGCCCGGTGTCCAGCTCGCCCGCCACGACGGCCGGGTGGGCCAGCAGCCGGCGCAGGAACCCGGTGTTGGTCTGCACGCCCAGGACCACCGTGCGGGCCAGGGCCGCCCGTAGCCTGCGCAGCGCGGTCTCCCGGTCCGGGCCGTGGGCGATCACCTTGGACAGCATCGGGTCGTACAGGCTGCCGACCTCGGTGCCCTCGCTCAGCCCGGAGTCGGTGCGCACCCCCTCGCCGTGCGGCTCGCGCAGTCTGAGCACCGTGCCGCCCGAGGGCAGGAATCCGCGTGCCGGGTCCTCCGCGCACAGCCGGGCCTCGATCGCGTGGCCGGTCAGCCGGACGTCCTTCTGCGTGAACGGCAGCGGTTCGCCGGCCGCCACCCGCAGCTGCCACTCCACCAGGTCGATGCCCGTGATCATCTCGGTGACCGGGTGCTCCACCTGGAGACGGGTGTTCATCTCCATGAAGTAGTACGTCGTCGGGTCCCCGCCGGGCACGATGAACTCCACCGTGCCCGCGCCCCGGTAGCCGCAGGAGCGGGCGGCCCGCACCGCGGCCTCGCCCATCGCGGCCCGGGTCTCCTCGTCGAGGAGCACGCTCGGCGCCTCCTCGACGATCTTCTGGTGACGGCGCTGGAGGGAGCACTCGCGCTCGCCGAGGTGCACGACATTGCCGTGGCCGTCGGCCAGGACCTGGATCTCGATGTGCCGGGGCCGGTCGATCCAGCGCTCCACCAGGAGGGTGTCGTCGCCGAAGGAGGCGCGGGCCTCGCGGCGGGCGGCGGCGATCTCCTCGGCGAGCCGGTCCGCGTCCCGCACCAGCCGCATGCCCTTGCCGCCGCCCCCGGCGGAGGGCTTGAGCAGCACCGGCAGGCCGATGCGGCGGGCGGCCTCGGCGAGCCGGTCGTCGGTGAGCCCGAAGCCGCTGGAGCCGGGAACCACCGGGACCCCGGCCGCCGCGACCGTCTCCTTGGCGCGGATCTTGTCGCCCATCAGGGAGATCGCGTCCGCGGGCGGGCCGATGAAGACCAGCCCGGCCTCCTCGCACGCCCGCGCGAAGCCGGCGTTCTCCGCGAGGAAGCCGTACCCGGGGTGGACGGCCTGGGCCCCGGTGCGGGCGGCGGCCTCCAGCAGCCGGTCGGCGCACAGATAGCTCTCGGCCGCGGGCGCCGGCCCGATCCGTACCGCCGTGTCGGCCTCCCGGACGTGCCGGGCGTCGGCATCGGCGTCGGAGAAGACGGCCACCGAACGCACCCCGAGGGCGCGCAGGGTGCGGATGACACGGACGGCGATCTCGCCGCGGTTGGCCACCAGAACTGTTTCGAACATCTCTGTGATCTCTCCCCCTCACATCCGGAAGACGCCGAACTGGGGGTCGCCCAGCGGGGCGTTGGCGCATGCGGTCAGGGCCAGGCCCAGCACCTGACGGGTCTCCAGCGGATCGATCACGCCGTCGTCCCAGAGGCGGGCGGTGGCGTAGTAGGCGTTGCCCTGACGTTCGTACTGGGCGCGGATGGGGGCCTTGAAGGCCTCTTCCTCCTCCGGCGACCACTCCTCCCCGCGGGCCTCGAGCTGGTCGCGCTTGACGGTGGCGAGGACGGAGGCGGCCTGCTCGCCGCCCATGACCGAGATCTTGGCGTTCGGCCACATCCACAGAAAGCGCGGGGAGTACGCCCTGCCGCACATGGAGTAGTTCCCCGCGCCGTAGGACCCGCCGACGACCACCGTCAGCTTGGGCACGCGGGTGCAGGCGACGGCCGTGACCATCTTGGCGCCGTGCTTGGCGATGCCGCCCGCCTCGTAGTCCTTGCCCACCATGAAGCCGGAGATGTTCTGCAGGAACACCAGCGGGATGCCCCGCTGGTCGCACAGCTCGATGAAGTGGGCGCCCTTCTGGGCGGACTCGGAGAACAGGATGCCGTTGTTGGCGACGATCCCGACCGGGTGGCCGTGGATCCGGGCGAAGCCGGTGACCAGGGTCTGCCCGAACTCGGCCTTGAACTCGGCGAAGCGGGAGCCGTCCACCACCCGCGCGATGATCTCGCGGACGTCGTAGGGGATGCGGGGGTCGACCGGGACGGCGCCGTAGAGCCCGAGGGGGTCGACCTTCGGCTCGACGGACTCGGTGACCTCCCAGGGAAGGGGGCCGCGCGCGGGGAGGGTGGAGACGATCGTGCGGACGATCCGCAGGGCGTGGGCGTCGTCCTCCGCGAGATGGTCGGTGACGCCGGAGACACGCGAGTGCACCTCGCCGCCGCCCAGCTCCTCGGCGGTGACGACCTCGCCGGTGGCGGCCTTCACCAGCGGAGGGCCGCCCAGGAAGATCGTGCCCTGGTTGCGGACGATCACGGCCTCGTCGCTCATCGCCGGGACGTACGCCCCGCCGGCCGTGCAGGAGCCGAGGACGGCCGCGATCTGCGGAATCCCGGCGGCGGACATGCGGGCCTGGTTGTAGAAGATCCGGCCGAAGTGCTCGCGGTCGGGGAAGACCTCGTCCTGCAGGGGCAGGAAGGCGCCCCCGGAGTCGACCAGGTACAGGCACGGCAGGCGGTTCTCCAGGGCCACCTCCTGCGCGCGCAGATGCTTCTTCACCGTCATGGGGTAGTACGTGCCGCCCTTGACGGTGGCGTCGTTGGCGACGATCACGCACTCGCGTCCGCTGACCCTGCCGATCCCGGCGATGACCCCGGCGGCCGGGGCCTGTCCGTCGTACATCCCGTCGGCGGCCAGCGGGGCCAGCTCCAGGAAGGGCGAGCCGGGGTCGAGCAGCGTGTCCACACGGTCGCGCGGCAGCAGCTTTCCGCGCGCGGTGTGCCGCGCGCGTGCCTTCTCGCCGCCACCGAGCCGGGCTGCGGCGAGCTTGCCGCGCAGCTCCTCGACGAGTGCGCGGTGAGCCTCCTCGTTGGCCCGCCAGGCCTCCGACGCGGGGTCGGCCGCGCTCGTCAGCTCCGGTGCCTGATGCATCCTGCGGTCCCCTCACGTGTTAATGAGCGTTAACGCTCCCTTCAGGTTAACGACCGCTAACCTCGCTGTCTAGAATTGTTCCCATGAGCACGCGAACCGACGCCCCCACCCGCCGCGAGCAGATCCTGAAGGAGGCTGCGCGGCTCTTCGCCGAACGCGGTTTCCACGGCGTCGGCGTCGACGAGATAGGTGCCGCGGTGGGCATCAGCGGACCGGGGCTCTACCGGCACTTCCCGGGCAAGGACGCGATGCTCGCGGAGCTGCTGGTCGGCATCAGCGGACGGCTGCTGACGGGGGCGAAGCGGCGGCTGGCGGAGGCGGACGGGCAGGCCGGCCGGGCCGGTGCGGAGGCGGTGCTCGACTCGCTGATCGAGGGGCACATCGACTTCGCGCTCGACGACCGTCCCCTCATCACCCTGCACGACCGGGAGCTGGACCGGCTGCGGGAGAGCGACCGCAAGCTGGTGCGGCAGCTGCAACGGCAGTACGTGGAGCTGTGGGTGGAGGTGGTGCGGAAGGTGCACCCGGAGCTCTCGGAGCCGGCCGCGCGGTCGGCCGTGCACTCGGTGTTCGGCTTGCTGAACTCGACACCCCACCTGGGACGGGCCGGCACGCTGCCGGGCCGGGGGGACACGGCACGGCTGCTGCACCGGATGGCCCGGGGGGCCTTCGCGGCGGCGGCGGACTCCTCCGCGGACCGGCTCGCGGCGGGCTGAGCGGAAGGGGGCGCGGGGCCGGGCCCGCGCTCCTTCTCCTCTTTTCTCTTCTTTCCTCTGTTTTCTCTGCCTCTCCGTCCTTCGCTCCGTCCAGTGCGTGACGGGCATTACTGACGGCGGTCTTTGCGTGGGCGACTACCCGCCGGTACGTTTATGTGAGCAAGCGCTTAGCCATCGGGATGGGGTCATCGGCCGAGGACCCTGACGACCCCCGATGGCGGGCAGCCAGGTACGCGAGAGCGGCGCCGGTTCAGGCGCATGAAAGGGCGGTGGCAGCGTGCGTCGTACGGTGTTCAACGAGGATCACGAGGCGTTCCGGCAAACCCTTCGTGCCTTCATCGAGGCCGAGGTCGTACCGGTGTACGACGAATGGTTTCAGCAGGGCATCGTGCCCCGTGAGTTCTACTACAAGCTCGCCGAGCTGGGCATCTTCGGCATCAACGTGCCCGAGGAGTACGGCGGGGCGGGCCTCGAGACGCACAAGTTCGAGGCCATCCAGTACGAGGAGACCGCCCGCGCGGGTGTGACCTTCGGCGGCTCCAATGTGCACGTCCTGCTCGCGCTTCCCTACATCAAGATGCTCGCCACCGAGGAGCAGAAGAAGCGCTACCTGCCCAAGTTCGTCTCCGGCGAGGAGATGTGGGCCATCGCGATGACCGAGCCCGGCACCGGCTCCGACCTCGCGGGCATGAAGACCACCGCCAAGCTGAGCGAGGACGGGACGCACTACGTCCTCAACGGCGCCAAGACCTTCATCACCGGTGGTGTGCACGCCGACCGGGTCATCGTCTGCGCCCGCACCGCCCCGCCCTCGCCCGAGGACCGCCGCCACGGCATCTCCCTGTTCGCCGTGGACACCAAGTCCGAGGGCTACTCGGTGGGCCGCAAGCTCGACAAGCTGGGGCTGAGGACCTCCGACACCGCCGAACTCGCCTTCGTCGACGTCAAGGTGCCCGCCGAGGACCTGCTCGGCGAGGAGAACAAGGGCTTCTACTACCTCGGCGCCAACCTGCCCTCCGAGCGCTGGGGCATCGCCTTCGGCGCCTATGCGCAGGCCAAGGCCGCCATCCGGTTCACCAAGCAGTACGTCAAGGAGCGCACCGTCTTCGGCAAGCCGGTCGCCCACTTCCAGAACACCAAGTTCGAGCTGGCCGCCTGCCAGGCCGAGGTGGACGCGGCGGAGGCCGTCGCCGACCGGGCGCTCGAGGCGCTCGACGCCGGCGAGCTGACTCCCGCCGAGGCAGCTTCCGCGAAGCTGTTCTGCACCGAGGTCGCCCACCGCGTCATCGACCGCTGTCTGCAACTGCACGGCGGCTACGGGTACATGAACGAGTACCCGATCGCCCGCCTGTACGCGGACAACCGTGTCAACCGCATCTACGGCGGCACCAGCGAGATCATGAAGACGATCATCGCAAAGGACATGGGTCTCTGAGACAAGCATGAGTCAGGCACTTCAGTCTCTCCTCGATCTGCTCGACCTCGAGCAGATCGAGGAGAACATCTTCCGCGGCCAGTCGCGCTCCGTGGTCGTCCCGCGGGTCTTCGGCGGACAGGTCGCGGCACAGGCGCTGGTCGCCGCCGGGCGCACGGTCCCCGAGGACCGGCACGCCCACTCGCTGCACGCGTACTTCCTGCGTCCCGGCGACCCGGGTGCGCCCATCGTCTACTCGGTGGACCGCATCCGCGACGGCCGCTCCTTCACCACCCGCCGGGTGGTCGCCGTCCAGCACGGGCAGCCGATCTTCCACCTCTCGGCGTCCTTCCAGGTGCCGGAGGACGGGCTCGACCACCAGGCCCCCATGCCGCCCACCACCGACCCGGCGCTGCTGCCTCCCTCCGAGGAGCGGCTGCGGAGCTACGAGCACCTTCCGGCCGAGGTCGTGGAGCGTCTGCTGGAGGCCCGTGAGGCGGTCGACCTGCGCTATGCGGACGATCCGCCGTTCGGCAGGTTCGGCGAGCCGCGCGAGCCGCACTCCCAGGTGTGGTTCCGCACCAACGGCAAGCTCGGCGACGACCCGTTGCTGCACGTCGTCCTCGCCACCTATGTGTCCGACATGACCCTGCTCGACTCGGTGCTGCTCGCCCACGGGCGCGGCGGCTGGGCGGTCGGGGACGTCGTCGGGGCCTCGCTGGACCACGCGATGTGGTTCCACCGGCCGTTCCGGGCCGACGAGTGGCTGCTGTACGACCAGGAGTCGCCCTCCGCGTACGGCGGGCGGGGCCTGGGGCAGGCCCGTATCTACACCCAGGACGGCAGGCTGGCCATCTCGGTGATCCAGGAGGGCGTGGTCCGCGTTCCCTGGGACTTCGGGAAGCCCCGGGAGCGCTGAGAGGACCGGCGGGCGCGTCGCGGAGAACCGTTCGCAGAACGCGGGCGGCGGCGGACACCTCACGGTGACCGCCGCCGCCCGCGGCCGTCCTCCCCGGGTCCTCCGCTCCCGCCGGGCCCGGCGGTCCGCGGAGGGCCGGGATCCTCCGCCGCCCGCCGGACCCGCCCGGCGCTATGCCGTCAGACCCGCCCGGTCCAGCAGATACGCCGTCATCGGGTCGTAGTACCGGGGGCTGGCCACATGGTCGTCGAGCGGCACCGCCACCTGGAGCGTCCCCTCGGCCTCGGCGAGGAAGAGCGCCGGGTCGTTGCAGTCGGCGTAGCCGACGGAGTCCACCCCGTGCTGACCGGCGTAGCCCGCCCAGCCGTGGTCGGCGACGACCAGGTCCGGCAGCGGGCGGCCCTCGCGCTCCAGGGCGGTGAGGACGGCGCGCATCGGCTCGCCGGAGTGGGTGTGCCACAGCGTGGCGCCGTGCTCCAGGACGGCCACGTCCGCGAACTGCATGACGTACCCCTCGTCCGTCTGCAGCCCGTCCGGGATGACGACGATCTCGCAGCCGGCGGCGCGCAGCGCGGCGGCCGTGGCGCGGTGCACGTCCAGCAGGCCGCCGGGGTGCCCGGTGGCGAGCAGCACCCGCTGCCGTCCGTCGGCCGCCTTGCGCAGCCGGCAGGCCATCCGCTCCAGGGCGTCGACGGTCAGCTCGGGGTCGATGGTGTCCTGGCCGTAGCGATGCTCCGGGTCGTCGCTGACGCCGACGCGCTCGGCCATCACCGCGAGCACGTCCTGCTCGTCGCTCCAGCGGTCGCCGAACTCCAGCCCGAGCCAGAAGTGACGGTCGCCGTTGGCGAGTTTGCGGTAGTGGGAGAGGTTGTTCTCACGAGGGGTGGCGACGTTCCCGGCGATACGGGTCCTCACGAGGTGGTCGACGAGTTCGGCGCGGCTGGGTGTCCCGGATATCGACATGGCTTCCATTGTGGTGTCATGCCCGGCGCAGAGCGAACCACAGTTCCATGCGGACATCCGGGTCGTCCAGGTCGGCGCCGAGCAGGGCGGCGCACCGGGCGATGCGCTGCCGGACGGTGTTGCGGTGCACGGACAGGGCGACCGCGGTGCGGTCCCAACTGCCGTGCAGGGAAAGCCAGGTGCGCAGGGTCTCGGTGAGCGCCGGCGTCGCGCTGATCGGGGCGAGCAGCGCGCGGGCGTGCGCGTCGGCCTCGTCGGGAGGGATCAGGTCGGCGAGGCCGGGGCGGTCGCCGTGGCGGACCAGGGCGGTGCGGGTGGCGCGGGCGCGGGCCAGGGCGCGGGCCGCCTGGGTGTCGGCGGCGGGCCAGTCGGCCGCCGTGACGGCGGTGCTCACCCCGAGGGTCCAGCCGGGCTGCGGGGCCGGCTCCCGCTCGGCGGGCACCAGCACCCGTACGACCCCGTCCGCGAGGTCCACCAGCGCGGACCCGAGCGCGGTGCCGAGCGCGGAGGCGGCCATGGGGTCGGGGGCCTGCGCCTCCGGCCGTGCGTGCACCACGACCCACCGCTCGGCCCCGAGCAGCGGCGCGACCTCCTCGGGCGCCGCCCCCAGCAGCATCCGTACGAGCGCCGAGGACCGGGCCGCCCCCGTGCCGCTCTGGTGCTCCCCGGTGAGCAGCGACAGCAGCACCGCGGCGACGGACGCGATCGTGTGGTCCCCGGGGCTCCGCTCCGGAGCCGCCACCGCGAGCACGAACCCCTGTCCGGCCCCCAGCGCATAGGCGGCGAGATGACCGCCGTCGACGGTGTCGGTGGCGGAGGAGGGCGCGGTCCGGCCGGAGGCGGCGGACCCGGTGGCCGGGCGGGCCGGACCCTTCGGCCGCGGGGACGTGTCCGCCGGGGCCGGGCGCACCACGGCGGCCAGCTGCGCGAGCGCCGTGCGGACCTCCTCGCGCGGGGCCCGTCCCGCCGAGGCGATCTCCGCGCCGTCCGGGCCGTGGAGAACCGCCCAGCCGCCCAGGCGCCGGGCCAGCTGGCGCAGGACCGAGGGAACGGGGTTCGGCCGGGAGGCCGCGGCGGCCAGGCTCTGCTGGGCCTCGGCGACCCGGCGGAGCTCGGCCAGACGGACCTGGGCCATCAGCTGCCAGACGGCGCGGGTGATGCCGGAGAAGGGGGTCTGCGGGGGAACCTCCAGCAGCGGAAGGCCCTGGGCGTCGCAGGCCGCCACCAGGGCGGGCGGCACCGTGTCGTGCACCGGCGCCAGGCCGAAACCGAGCGCCGCGCCGCCCGCCGCGACGACCTGGGAGACATAGGTGTCGAAGTACGGCCCGGTGTCCGCGGCCGACGGGGCCGACGGGACATGGACACCGGCCGTCAGCAGGAGTTCACCGCCCAGCAGATAGGGGTACGGGTCGGCCATCTCCGAGGTGTGCACCCAGTGGATCACCGTGTCCCGGCCGGCCGGCCCCGCGATGTGGCGCAGGGCGAGGTCCTCCCGGGCGAGCAGGGCCGACAGGGGGACCGGCGGGGTCGGGGGGACCGCCGGGACGGCCGGCGCATGCGGATCCGGCATGGTGGACGATTCCTCCATCCCGCTCGGTTCGAATGGATGAAACGTACACTTCAAGGACTCTTTTCGGCCACCTAGGGTCGACCCACGAACCAGCCGCGAGGAAGGGGCGGTCCCTATGGTCGTCGACTACGCAGTGATCGTTGTGTATCTGGTCGGAATGCTGGCCATGGGCTGGTGGGGCATGCGCCGCGCCAGGTCGAAGAGCGAGTTCCTGGTGGCGGGCCGCCGGCTCGGGCCCACCCTGTACTCCGGCACGATGGCGGCCATCGTCCTCGGCGGTGCCTCCACCATCGGCGGTGTCGGTCTCGGCTACAAGCACGGGCTCTCGGGAGCCTGGATGGTCCTCACCATCGGCCTCGGACTGCTCGCCCTCTCGGTCTTCTTCTCGGCCAGGATCGCCCGGCTGAAGGTCTACACCGTCTCCGAGATGCTCGACCTGCGCTACGGCGGCCGGGCCGGCGTCATCTCGGGCGTGGTGATGTGGGCGTACACCCTGATGCTCGCGGTCACCTCCACCATCGCCTACGCCACGATCTTCGACGTCCTGTTCGACCTGCACCGCACCGTCGCGATCATCCTCGGCGGCACGATCGTCGTCGCGTACTCCACCCTCGGCGGCATGTGGTCCATCACGCTGACCGACATGGTGCAGTTCGTGGTCAAGACGATCGGCGTCCTGCTCCTGCTGCTGCCGATCGCCGTCGTCAAGGCGGGCGGCTTCAGCGAGATGCAGGCCAAGCTGCCGACCTCCTACTTCGACCCGCTGGGCATCGGCGGCGAGACGATCTTCACCTATGTCCTGATCTACACCTTCGGCATGCTCATCGGACAGGACATCTGGCAGCGCGTCTTCACCGCCCGCAGCGACGCGACGGCCAAGTGGGGCGGCACCGTCGCCGGCACCTACTGCCTGGCCTACGCCGTCGCCGGCGCGGTCATCGGCACCGCCGCCAAGGTGCTCTACCCCGACCTCGGCAACGCCGACGACGCCTTCGCCACCATCGTCAAGGCCGACCTGCCCATCGGCATCCGCGGACTGGTGCTCGCCGCCGCCCTGGCCGCGGTGATGTCCACCTCCTCCGGCGCGCTGATCGCCTGCGCCACCGTCGCCAACAACGACATCTGGTCCCGGCTGCGCGGCGCCGTCCGCCGCGGCGAGGAGGTGCACGACGAGGTCAGGGGCAACCGCGCCTTCATCCTGATCATGGGCGTCGGGGTGATCTGCACCGCCATCGCCCTCAACGACGTCGTCGCGGCCCTGACCGTCGCCTACAACCTGCTCGTCGGCGGACTGCTGGTGCCGATCCTCGGCGGGCTGGTGTGGAAGCGCGGCACCGTGCAGGGCGCCCTCGCCTCCGTGATCGTCGGCGGTCTCACCGTCGTCGCCCTCATGGCGACCGCCGGCATCCTCGCCAACGAGCCCATCTACTACGGTCTGCTGGCCTCCCTCGCCGCCTACGTCGTCGTCTCCCTGCTGACCCGGCCCACCGACGAGGCCGTCCTCGCCGCCTGGCGCGAGCGGCTCGCCGGGCGCACCCCCGAACTGCCGTCCGAGCCCGTCCCGGTCCAGCAGTAGAGTCGCCCCCGGAAAGCAGTACATGCGCGGATGAAGCGCAGGAAAGAAGGCATTTCATCATGAGCAGCAACGAGATACCCCGCGGCCCCGTCGACTCCTCCCGCGTCCCGCGGTACGCCGGCCCCGCGACCTTCGCCCGGCTGCCCCGCCTCGACGAGGTCGGCACCACCGACATCGCCGTCGTGGGCGTGCCGTTCGACTCCGGTGTCTCGTACCGGCCGGGCGCCCGCTTCGGCGGCAACGCCATCCGCGAGGCCTCCCGGCTGCTGCGCCCCTACAACCCGGCGCAGGACGCCTCCCCCTTCGCCCTCGCCCAGGTCGCCGACGGCGGCGACATCGCCGTGAACCCGTTCAACATCAACGAGGCCGTGGAGACCATCGAGGCCGCCGCCGACGAACTGCTCGGCACCGGCGCCCGGTTGATGACCCTCGGCGGCGACCACACCATCGCCCTGCCGCTGCTGCGCTCCGTCGCCAAGAAGCACGGCCCGGTCGCCCTGCTCCACTTCGACGCCCATCTCGACACCTGGGACACCTACTTCGGCGCCGAGTACACCCACGGCACCCCGTTCCGCCGCGCCGTCGAGGAGGGCATCCTCGACACCTCCGCCCTCTCCCACGTCGGCATCCGCGGCCCGCTGTACGGCAAGCAGGACCTCACCGACGACGAGAAGATGGGCTTCGGCATCGTCACCTCCGCCGACGTCTACCGGCGCGGCGCCGACGAGGTGGCCGACCAGCTGCGCCGGCGCATCGGCGACCGGCCGCTGTACATCTCCATCGACATCGACTGCCTCGACCCGGCCCACGCGCCCGGCACCGGCACCCCCGAGGCGGGCGGCATGACCTCCCGCGAACTGCTGGAGATCCTGCGCGGCCTGGCCGACTGCCACCTGGTGTCGGCGGACATCGTCGAGGTGGCACCGGCGTACGACCACGCCGAGATCACCTCGATCGCCGCCTCCCACACCGCGTACGAGCTGACCACCATCATGGCCCGCCAGATCGCGGCGGCCCGGAAGGACACGGAAGCGAAGTGACCCACCACCACGACCCGGCGCTCCGCCCCGCACCCGCACGGACGAAGGCAGAGCCCGGCACTCCCTCCCGTCGCCCGGACACCCCCCACGACGGCAGCACCGCGCACCGCGCGCGAGGGGGCCGCAACGGCGGAGACCTGGTCGTGGAGACGCTGGCCGGGCTCGGCGCGACGACCGTCTTCGGCCTGCCCGGCCAGCACGCCCTCGGCATGTTCGACGCGCTGCGCCGCTCCGACCTTGCATACGTGGGCCTGCGGGTGGAGAACAACGCGGGCTTCGCGGCGGACGCCTACGGCCGGATCACGGGCCGGCCCGCGCCGCTGCTGCTCTCGACCGGCCCGGGAGCCCTCACCTCCCTGGCCGCCCTCCAGGAGGCGGCGGCGGCCTCCGCTCCCGTCCTGGCCGTCAGCAGCCAGATCCCGACCGCCGGGCTCGGCGGCGGCCGTCACGGCTATCTGCACGAACTGCCCGACCAGGCCGCCTCCTTCCGGGGGGTGGTGAAGTCGGTCCACACCGTCCGCACCCAGTCCCAGATCCCGTCCGCGATCGCGGAGGCCTGGACGTCGGCGCTGACCGTCCCCCACGGGCCCGTGTGGGTGGAGATCCCGCAGGACGTGCTGATGGCCCCGACGAGCCTGCCGGCGGTCACGGCGATGGACGCCGCACCGCAGCAGCCCGCCCCCCGGCCGGAACTCGTCGCCGCGGCGGCCGGCCTGCTCTCCCGCGCCGCCCGTCCCGCGATCATCGCGGGCGGGGGAGTGGTCCGCGCGGGCGCCTGCGGCGAACTGCTGGCCCTGGCCGAGAAACTGAACGCCCCCGTCGTCACCACCTTCGGCGGCAAGGGCGCCTTCCCCTGGGAGCACCCGCTGTCCCTCCAGTCCTGGATGGAGGACCGGCACACCACGGACTTCCTGGAGGACGCCGACGTCCTGCTCGTGATCGGCTCCGGCCTGGGCGAACTGTCCTCCAACTACCACACGTTCAAGCCGCGCGGCCGGATCGTCCAGATCGAGGCCGACCTCGGCAAGCTGGAGTCCAACCACCCCGCGCTCGGCATCCACGCCGACGCCCGCCTGGCGGTCCGGGCACTGCTGGAGGCGGTGGACGAACGCCCGGACGAGAGCGCCGCCGGCCGGGCGCGGGAGCTGCTGGACAAGGTCCGCGCCCGCATCGCCGCCCAGGAACTCACCCTGGAGCAGGAGGTCCTGGCCTCCGTCCGCCGGGCCCTGCCCGACGACTCCCCGTCCTTCTGGGACATGACGATCCTGGCGTACTGGGCCTGGTCGGCCTTCGACGCCAAGTTCCCCAACGCCATGCACTCGGCCCAGGGCGCCGGCGGTCTCGGCTACGGCTTCCCGGCGGCGCTCGGCGCCGCGGTCGCCGACCCCACCCGCCCGGTCCTCGCGGTCTCCGGCGACGGCGGCGCCCTGTACTCCATCGCCGAGCTGGCCACGGCCCGCCAGTACGACCTGAACGTCACCTGGCTGATCGTCGACGACGGCGGCTACGGCATCCTCCGCGAGTACATGACGGACGCCTTCGGCCAGGCCACGGCGACGGAGCTCACCCGCCCCGACTACGTGGCCCTGGCCGAGTCCTTCGGCGTCCCGGGCGTGCGCACCACCCCCGAGACCCTCGAGAAGGACCTGGCGAGGGCCCTGGCCGAACCAGGGCCCTCGGTGGTCGTCCTCCCGGCGGTCCTGCGCATGTTCGCGCCGACGCACCTGGACTGATCCGGGCCGGTCCGGGCCGGCGGCACCGGGAGGACGCCGCATCCGGTCAGGAAGGGCGGAAGGTCTTACTTCAGGCGCAGTTCCTTCCAGGTCTTCGGGCCGACGATGCCGTCGTACGGGGTGACCTTGTAGGTCTTCTGGAACCACAGCACGGCCGCCTTGGTCTTGGGACCGAAGTCGCCGTCGACCGCGAGCTTGGGCGTGTAGGAGGTCGTCTCGTTGATCAGGGCCTGGACCTCCCTGACCGCGTTGCCCTTGCTGCCCGTCATCACGGTGGCGCTGCCCTTGTAGTAGCCGCAGTAGAAGCCGATGCTGCTGGTGTACGAGCACTTCGCCGCGGCCGAGGCCTTGCCGGTGACGGAGTGGGCGGCGGCGCTGCCGGCCGAGTGGGACGTGCCGGCGGTGGCGACGCTCGCCGTGCCGCCCACGAGGGCGAGGGTCGCGATGCCGATGCCGAGGGACTTGCGCAGGGCGCTGATGGTCATGGGATCTCCCCGTTTTCCGTGCTGAACGGTTGTCGGTGCCGTACGGGGACCGTGCCGTCCGGACGCGGTCCCCGCCGTGCCCCACCGACACTGCCCGTCCGCCCCGGGGCGGGGCCACCGTCGTCGGCGGGACGGGGCCCACACGGGACGTCCCACCCTTTGACCTGCGGGGACGCGGTGCGGGACGAGACGGCGGCGGGACGCCGGGACGTCCCGTGCGATGGCCGAAACCCCCCTTTGGGGGAGGGGGCCGGGGAACCGGAGCCGAGGACCTCCTGTCCTTCCAGGAGGAACTGCCGCCAAAAGGAAGAGATGTGGGGGGACATGTCTCCTTGGAAGCAGCTGCCGGATGCACTCGACCCCAGGGCGCGGCACCTGGTCGTACAGCTCCGCCGTCTCAAGGACCACAGGGGGCTCAGCCTGCAGGCGCTGGCCTCCCGGACCGGGTACAGCCGTTCCTCCTGGGACCGTTACCTCAACGGCCGGGTGCTGCCGCCCCAGCAGGCGGTGGTCGCGTTCGCCCGCGCCTGCGACGCCGACGCGGAGCGGCTGCTGGCCCTGCACGAGCTGGCCGTGGCCGCGACGGACGGCACCAAAGGAGCGGTGCGGGGGAAGGGGCCCGGCCGGCCCCGGAACCCCGAGCCGGCCGGGCAGGCCGGGACGGCCGGGCAGATCGAGCAGATCGAGCGGGCCGGACGGGCCGTGCGGGCCGGGGCGGCCTTGAAGCCCGGGGTGCCGGAGGGGGAACCGGGGAACGGTGACGGGCGAAGCGGTCTGCGCCCCTGGGTGATCGCCTCGGTGGCCGCGGCCGTCACGGTCCTGACGGTTCTGACCGCCCTGCTGGTGATCACCCCCGGACACGGGGGCGAGGAGCACGGGGGCGAGGCGCAGGGCGGGCACGTGGCCACGGCGGACAGCGCGGCCACGGACCCGGAGCAGCAGCCGTTCGTGTTCCGGCCCGGCAAGGACCACCCCTGCCCGGTGCACCGGGACGACGACGGCCTGCTGTACGCGGGTTACAGCAAGACCCGTACGGCCCTGATCGGCAAGGGGTCCACCCAGTGGGCCGTCGTCGAGGCACAGTGCCTGCTGCGGCACCACGGCTTTCCGCCGGGGCTCGCCGACGGGATCTTCGGCAGCCGCACCGAGCGCGCGGTCAAGCGGCTGCAGCGGGACGCGCACCTCGTCGTGGACGGCGTGGTCGGCGAGGACACCTGGGGGGTGCTGCGGAAATGAGGCCCGGTGAGCGGCCGCTGGAGTGCGAGCGGCTGGCGGGGACGCTGCGCGGCCTGCGCGCCCGGACCGGGCTGAGCCTGGCCGCCCTGGCGGGGAAGACGGGGTACAGCAAGTCCTCCTGGGAACGCTATCTCAACGGAAAGTGCCTTCCGCCGCGCCAGGCCGTCGAGCTGCTGTGCGAGCTGGCCGGCGAGGCCCCCGGCAGGCCGCTGGCCCTGTGGGAGATGGCCGACGCGGTGTGGAGCGGACGGGGCGGCCGGCCGCCGCGGCCCGCTCCTCCGCCGGCCTCCGCCGGGCCTTCGGCGGCCCCGGAGCCTTCGGCGGCCCCGGAGCCTTCGGCGGCTCCCGGGCCTTCGGCGGCTCCCGCCGAACCCGCCGCGGCTGTTTCCGCACCCCGCCCGAGGCCCGACACCGCCCGGCCCGCGCCGGGCGGTCCCGGTGGTCCCGGCGGTCCTGACGGGACCGGAGGGGCCGGCGGAGGCGATGAAGGCGGCGGAGGCGGCGGGAAGGGGACCGGGGGATCCGGCAGGGAGCCCCGCCGCCCGGCGCGTCCGCGTGGGCCTCTGCGCCGGGAGCTGGCCATCGGGGTGGGCTGCGGCCTGGGCGCCGTCGCCGTCGTGCTCCCCCTGGTGATCACCGGTGCCTTCGAGACCCGTCCCCGGCAGGCGGCCGGCCCGCCCGCGGCATCCGCCGCGGCGGCCCCGGCGTCGCCGGGCTGCCACGGCAGCGGCTGCACGGGCAAGGACCCCGAGAGCTACGGATGCGGCGCCGTGCCCCCGCCGGCCACCCTGCAACGCCGGAGCTTCCCCGGACGGACCGTGGTCAAGATCAGGTACGGGGCCGGATGCCGTGCGGTGTGGGCCCGTATCGACCTGGGGCGGATCGGGGACCGGGTCGAGATCCATGTCCCCGACCATGCTCCGCTGGGGACCGAGGTCAAGGACGAGTACGACGCGGAGGGCTCCCTGTCCACCCCCATGGTCGCCGTCGGCCGTTCCGGCACCGACGGGGTCCGGGCCTGTCTGGTGCGGCAGGAGAAGCGGCACTGCTTCGGCCCGGACGGCGCCGACGCGCTCTGACCGGGCGGCCTGTTGCACCCGCCCGGGCACGGGCGGCCTCCCGGGCGCGGCGGGTGCCGGTCCCTGTGAGATCCGGCACCCGCCGCGCCCGCCGTTCCCCTCGAGGAACCCCCAACCCCCCGTCGGCAAGGCGCACAGGGCGCGGGAAGGCGCACGGAGCGGTTCCGCCGGACGGCCGGCGCACACGGAGCGGATTGTTACAGCGGGATGAAATCCGCTGCTGTCCGTGTTGGTGCCTTGCGGAAGATCGGGCCGTCGAGGATCGGGTCGTCAGGGAGGCACCGACGTGGCAACGCAGCCGGGGTGGGCGCGGAGACTGGCCGGGTACGCCTGGCGTCATCCGAAGGACGTGATTCTCGCCCTCGGCTCGTCCCTGGCCGGCATGGCGGTCATGGCCTTCGTCCCGCTGATCACCAAGGTGATCATCGACGATGTGATCGGCGACCAGAGCCGCCGCATGGCCCCCTGGGCCGGCGCCCTGATCGGCGCCGCACTCGCCGTCTACGCCCTCACCTACATCCGCCGCTACTACGGCGGCCGGCTCGCCCTCGACGTCCAGCACGACCTGCGGACGGAGATGTACGAGGCGATCACCCGGCTCGACGGCCGCCGTCAGGACGAGCTGTCCACCGGCCAGGTGGTCGGCCGCGCCACCAGCGACCTGCAGCTGATCCAGGGCCTGCTCTTCATGCTGCCGATGACCATCGGCAACATCCTGCTCTTCGTGATCTCCCTGGCGGTCATGGCCTGGCTGTCGCTGCCGCTGACCCTGGTGGCCCTCGCCGTGGCCCCGGCCCTCGGCTGGATCGCCCGGCGCAGCCGGACGAGACTGCACCCCGCCACCTGGTACGCCCAGGCCCAGGCCGCGGCCGTCGCGGGCGTGGTCGACGGCGCGGTGAGCGGTGTGCGCGTGGTGAAGGGCTTCGGACAGGAGGAGCAGGAGACCGCCAAGCTGCGGGAGGTCGGCCGGCGGCTGTTCGCCGGGCGGCTGCGCACGATCCGGCTGAACTCCGTGTACACCCCGGCCCTCCAGGCGGTGCCGGCGCTCGGCCAGGTCGCCATGCTGGCCCTCGGCGGCTGGCTGGCGGTGCGCGGACACATCACGCTCGGCACGTTCGTCGCCTTCTCCACCTATCTCGCCCAGCTCGTCGGCCCGGTCCGGATGCTCGCCATGGTCCTCACGGTCGGCCAGCAGGCCCGGGCGGGCACCGAGCGCGTCCTCGACCTGATCGACACCAGGCCCACGATCGCCGACGGCACCAGGAAGCTGCCCGCCGACGCCCTTGCGGTGGCTCCCCCTCGGGCGCACGGAGGCGACGGACACGACGGCGACGGAGGCGGCGCCGGGGCCGCCGTGGAGTTCGACGACGTGTGGTTCGGCTACACGGAGGACCGGCCCGTCCTGAAGGGTCTGTCCTTCGAGATCCGCCCCGGCGAGACACTGGCCGTCGTCGGCTCCTCCGGCTCCGGGAAGTCCACGATCTCCCTGCTGCTGCCGCGCTTCTACGACGTCACCCGCGGCGCCGTCCTGATCGGCGGCCACGATGTGCGCGAACTGACCCTGGACTCGCTCAGGGCCACGATCGGACTGGTGCCCGAGGACCCCTTCCTCTTCTCCGACACGGTCCGCAACAACATCGCCTACGGCCGCCCCGACGCCACTCAGGAGCAGATCGAGGCAGCCGCCCGCGCCGCCCGCGCCGACCGCTTCATCGCCGAACTGCCCGAGGGGTACGACACCAGGGTCGGCGAGCACGGCCTGACGCTCTCCGGAGGCCAGCGCCAGCGCATCGCGCTCGCCCGCGCCATCCTCACCGACCCGCGCCTGCTCGTGCTGGACGACGCCACCTCCGCCGTGGACGCCCGTGTCGAACACGAGATCCACGAAGCCCTGCGGCAGGTCATGGAGGGCCGCACCACCCTGCTGATCGCCCACCGCCGCTCCACCCTGAACCTCGCCGACCGCATCGCCGTCCTCGACCACGGCCGTCTCGTCGACATCGGCACCCACGACGAGCTCCAGCAGCGCTGCGCCCTGTACCGGCGTCTGCTCACCGACCCCGACGAACTCGGCGGGGTCTCCCCGGGCCACGTCCAGCCCGCCGCGCCCCGGGAGGACGACTCGGTGCGGGAGGAGCTGGACGCCGAGTTCGACGCGGAGCGCGGGGTGACCCCGCGGCTGTGGACCGGCGACCGGGAGCCGAAGGACACCGCCCTGTCGGGCAGCCCGGCCACCCCCGAGCTGCTCGCCCAGGTGGAGGCCCTGCCGCCCGCGACCGACACCCCCGACGTCGACGAGCAGCAGGCGGTCCGCCCGGAGGACTCCTACGGCCTGCGCCGCCTTCTGCGCGGCTTCGGCCTGCCGCTCCTGATCAGCCTGGTCCTCGTCGCCGTGGACGCCGGCATGGGCCTGCTGCTGCCCGTCCTGATCCGGCACGGCATCGACCAGGGCGTCACCCGGCTGGCTCTCGGCGCGGTCTGGGCGGCCTCCCTGCTCGCCCTGCTCACCGTCCTGCTGCAGTGGGCGGCGCAGGTCGGCGAGATCCGGATGACCGGCCGCACCGGCGAGCGCGTGCTGTATGCGCTGCGCCTGAAGATCTTCGCCCACCTCCAGCGGCTCGGCCTGGACTACTACGAGCGCGAGCTGACCGGGCGGATCATGACCCGGATGACGACCGACGTGGACGCGCTGTCCACGTTCCTGCAGACCGGCCTGGTCACGGCGTTCGTCTCGGTGGTCACCTTCTTCGGCATCATGGTCGCCCTGCTGGTGATCGACGTACAGCTGGCGCTGGTCGTCTTCGCGACCCTGCCGCCGCTGATCGTCGCCACCTACTTCTTCCGCCGGGCGAGCGTGAAGGCGTACGAACTGGCCCGTGAGCGGGTGTCGGTGGTCAACGCCGACCTGCAGGAGTCGGTGGCCGGGCTGCGGATCGTGCAGGCGTTCCGGCGCGAGCGGGACGGCCGGCGGCGGTTCACCGAGCGCAGCGACGGCTACCGCCGGGCCCGTGTCCGGGGACAGTGGCTGATCTCGGTCTACTTCCCGTTCGTGCAGTTCCTGTCCTCGATCGCGGCGGCCTCGGTGCTGATCGTGGGGGCGGGCCGGGTGGAGGCGGCGACGCTGACCACGGGCGCCCTGGTGGCGTACCTGCTCTACATCGACCTGTTCTTCGCGCCGGTCCAGCAGCTCTCCCAGGTCTTCGACGGCTACCAGCAGGCGACCGTCTCCCTCGGCCGCATCCAGGAGCTGCTGCGGGAGTCCCCGTCCACGAAGCCCGCCGCCGAACCCCTGAAGGTGCCCGCCCTGCGCGGGGAGATCGTCTTCGAGAACGTGCACTTCGCGTACGGCGACGGCGAGGAGGCGCTGCGCGGCGTCGATCTGCGCATCCCCGCCGGACAGACCGTCGCGTTCGTGGGCGAGACCGGCGCGGGCAAGTCGACCCTGGTCAAGCTGGTGGCCCGGTTCTACGACCCGACCAGCGGCCGGGTGACGGTGGACGGCAAGGACCTCAGGGAGCTGGACCTCACGGCGTACCGGCGCCGGCTCGGGGTCGTCCCGCAGGAGGCGTACCTCTTCCCGGGCACCGTCCGCGACGCCATCGCCTACGGCCGCCCCGACGCCACCGACGCCGAGGTCGAGGCCGCCGCCCGGGCCGTCGGCGCCCACGAGATGATCGCCACGCTGGAGGGCGGCTATCTGCACGAAGTCGCCGAACGCGGACGCAATCTGTCGGCCGGCCAGCGCCAGCTCATCGCCCTGGCCCGCGCCGAGCTGGTCGACCCCGACATCCTGCTGCTCGACGAGGCGACCGCCGCACTCGACCTGGCCACCGAGGCCCAGGTCAACCAGGCCACCGACCGGCTCGCGGGCCGTCGTACGACCCTGGTGGTCGCCCACCGGCTGACGACGGCCGCCCGGGCGGACCGGGTGGTGGTGATGGACCACGGCCGGATCGCCGAGGAGGGCACGCACGACGAACTGCTGGCCCGCGGCGGACGGTACGCCGAGCTGTGGCGCACCTTCATCGGCGCGCCCGAGCCGGAGGAGTCGGTCGGCGCCTCCCGCTGACCGCGGACCCGCGACCGCATCTGCGACCGCCGGGCGTCCGTGCCGCTCCCGTGCGCCCGTATGACTGACGGGTTGTCATGCGGCTGAGGGACGGCCGCGGAACGCATCCGGGTGAACGTCATGCTGAGTGCATGTCACCCCGAGCGGGCGTCACGAGGACACGGGAGCATCGGCGATGCGTGCCTGCCGCCGGACGGGTGGGGCCCGCCGTCGCACAAGTCCGTCTCCGCGATGGCCGGATTCCGTGCTGAACGCGTGACAGTTCCTGGACAACGTCCGGGATTTTTTCCCCTTCTTCCCTGGTGTGCGCCGAAGTTGCTCCGATACCTTCCGGCGCACATCTGTCTGAGAGGGAGGGTGCATGCGCACAGCGCTCAGATGGCTGCTCGCGCTCACGGTGCTCATCGGCACCCTGGGCACGGCGGGGACGGCCACCGCGGTCCAGCCGGAAGCCACGGGCAGCACCGCAAGCGGCACGGACGCCGACATCAAGGAACGGCTTCTGGCCATACCGGGCATGAGACTGATCGAGGAGAAGCCCTACACCGGCTACCGCTTCTTCGTCCTCGGCTACACCCAGCCGGTCGACCACCGGAACCCGTCGAAGGGCACCTTCGAGCAGCGGATCACCGTGCTGCACAAGGGAGTCGACCGCCCGACGGTCTTCTACACCAGCGGCTACCACGTCTCCACGTCACCGGGCCGCAGCGAGCCGACCCGGATCGTGGACGGCAACCAGGTCTCCATGGAGTACCGGTTCTTCACCCCGTCCCGGCCCGCCCCGGCCGACTGGTCCAAGCTGGACATCTGGCAGGCCGCCAGCGACCAGCACCGCATCTTCCGGGCCCTGAAGCCGCTCTACCCCCGCAACTGGATCGCCACCGGCGGCTCCAAGGGCGGCATGACGGCCACCTACTACGAGCGCTTCTACCCCGATGACATGGACGCCGTGGTCGCCTATGTCGCCCCCAACGACGTGGTCGACAAGGAGGACTCCGCCTACGACCGCTTCTTCGCCACCGTCGGCACCAAGGAGTGCCGCGACCGGCTGAACGCCGTGCAGCGGGAGGCGCTGGTGCGCCGGGACGCGCTGGAGAAGAAGTACGCCCGGTACGCCGCCGAGAACGACTACACCTTCACCGTCGTCGGCAGCCTCGACAAGGCGTACGAATCCGTCGTCCTCGACTATGTGTGGGCCTTCTGGCAGTACAGCGAGCTGAAGGACTGCGACAGGATCCCGGCGGACGCCGGGAACGCCACCGACGAGCAGCTCTGGGAGACCCTCGACTCCGTCTCCGGGTTCTCCTTCTACACCGACCAGGGACTGGAGCCCTACACGCCGTACTTCTACCAGGCGGGCACACAGCTGGGCTCGCCGACCATCCGCCTGCCGCACATCGAGAAGAAGCTGCTGCGCTACGGCTATCTGCCGCCGCGGCACTTCGTACCGCGTTCCATCCCGATGACGTTCCAGCCGTGGGTGATGCGGGACGTCGACACCTGGGTGCGTCACCACGCCCACCGGATGCTCTTCGTCTACGGGGAGAACGACCCGTGGAGAGCGGAACCGTTCCGTCTCGGCCACGGGGCACGCGACTCCTACGTCCTCACCGCGCCGGGCATGAACCACGGGGCGAACATCGCCGGTCTCGTCCCCGAGGAGAGGGAGTTCGCCACGGCCAGGATCCTCGAGTGGGCCGGAGTCGCCACCGCGGCGGTCCGGAAGAACCCCTCGGCGGCCGAGCCGCTGGCCCGCTACGACGCCGGGCTGGACGCGCGTGACCTGGAGCGCGAGCCGGTGCTCAGGCCCTGACACGCCATGGCTGCGCCCGGGCGCACGGCCTCACAGCCGCCGGGCGCAGCCCACCGGCTCCTCCCCGCCCAGCTGCACGTACAGAGCGGTCGACGCCGGGCACTGAGCACGGCTGCGCACCGCCCGCGTCACCTGGTACTCCGGTTCTCTCTCCCCCGAGCCGTCGCACGCGGTCTCCCGCACCTGGCCGGGGCCCGCGCTGTGGACGCAGTCGCCGACGATGGTGCGCGGCCCGCCCCCGCCGCCCGGGTCGCCCGGGTGCGGCGGCTGCAGATTGCGCATGCAGGCGTAGCCCTGCGGGATCACGCCTTTCCCGTCGGCCGCGGGCTGGGTGCCGATGTGCAGGACGAAGTCGGTGGTCGGCGGACACGGCGGTCCGTCGTCCGGCCGGCCGTCGTGGCGGGCGATCACCCGGGCCGCCGCCCGTTCACTGGAGCAGGGCGCCTCGGTGAAGCTCGTCGTGCCGAAGGAACTGCACTCGTTCACCGCGAGGAACACCGTGTCCTGGCCGAAGGACCGCTCCGGGGCACCGCCGGACAGCGTCCCGGGCCCGGCGGATCCGGACATCTGCCGGCATCCCGTCAACAGAACGGCGATCAGCGCCGCCAGGGCGCATCCCACCCCCGCCGGACGTTTCCCGCGCATTGCCTCCCCCGGTCCGTACCCGACCCAGCGTGTCCCGCGGCGGCGAGGACACGCCAGACGTGCGGGGATGCTTTGGGGCCGTTCGAAGGGTGTGCGCCGGGCGTACGGCGTATGTGCCGTACGCCCGTTGCGCAAGCCGGCTCGTACCCGGCTCGTACCGGCTCGTATCCGGCTAGTACGACAGTCCGTGTCCGACCGGGTAGAGGACCTTCGTCGGATCGTCGGCCCGCTGCACCGGGACCGGCAGCCTTCCGCTCGGCTTCACCCGGCCGGCGATCACCCGTGCGGCGGCACGCAGTTCCACATCGGTCCAGCAGTAGGTCGCCAGACAGGCCGGCACGGAGGGCAGCCGGGCGATGTCGTAGGGGTTGCGGAGGGCGACCGCGATCACCGGGCGTCCGGTGGCGAGAAGCCGTTCCACCAGGGTCGTCTGAGGGCTGCCGGCCGTGACGTTGTACGTCCCGACCACCACCGCGTCCGCCTTCCGCGCCGCGGCGACCGCCTGCTCGACGACCGCCGCCGAGGGGGCGGTGCCGGTCGGCAGGGCCGTGGCCGAGAAGCCCAGCCCGGTGAGGGCGGCGGCGAGAACGCCGGTGGGCGGGCCCGTGGTGCCCGACGGGGAGGCGGGGTCGGCGCCGACGACGAGGAGCCTGCGGTGGGTGCGACGGGACAGCGGCAGCAGACGGCCCTCGTTGACCAGCAGGGTCGTGGTCCGTTCGGCGATGCGGTCGGCCGTCTCCAGGTGGGCGCGGACACCCACGGTGCGGTCGACGCCGGCCCGGGTGACGTACGGGTCGTCGAACAGGCCCAGCTTCGCCTTCAGCCGCAGAATGCGCAGCAGCGAGGCGTCGAGCCGGGCCTCGGTGAGCTCGCCGTCGCGCACGGCCTTCAGCACCGCGTTCCAGGCGACCTCCAGGGAGGGCGGATTGAGCAGCTGGTCCACGCCCGCCTTGAGCGCCAGCACCGGAACCCGGTCGTCGCCGTACTTGGTGCGCACGCCCTCCATGCCGAGCGAGTCGGTCACCACGACCCCGTCGTAGCCGAGCTCGCCGCGCAGGATCCCGGTGAGCACCGGGTGGGAGAGGGTGGCCGGGTCGCCGGAGTCGTCCAGGGCCGGGAACTGGAGGTGGGCGGTCATGATCGAGTCGATGCCGGCCCTGATCGCGGCCCGGAAGGGCACCGCGTCCAGCGTCTCCCACAGCTCGCGGCTGTGGGTGATGACCGGGAAGCCGTAGTGGCTGTCGACGTCGGTGTCGCCGTGCCCGGGGAAGTGCTTGGCGGTCGCCGCCACCCGGGAGTCCTGATAGCCCTTCACCTCCGCGGCCACCAGCCTCGCCACGGCGTCCGGATCGGAGCCGAAGGAGCGTACGCCGATGACCGGGTTGGCCGGGTTGACGTTCACATCGGCGACGGGGGAGTAGTTCTGGTTGATGCCGAGGGCACGCAGCTCGGCGCCCGCGATACGGCCCAGGGTGCGGGCGTCGGCGGTCGAGTCGCCCGCCCGCCTTCCCCC
>NZ_MUME01000470.1 GCF_002155915.1 Streptomyces thermovulgaris
GGGGAGTTGGTGACGACGTTGGTGCGGTCCAGCTTCAGGACGGTCTCGCGGGTGTTGCAGCTTCCGCTGATGGTGATCCAGTGCGGGAAGAGGTCGCGGCTGTAGCCGGTGCGGTTCTCGGCGGCCACGGTGAGGGAGGCGAGGTAGCTGCGGGCGGTGGCCGCGCTGACCGGGGTGGGGAGGGCGGCGGAGGCGGAGGGGGAGGCGAAGAGCGTGACGGAGGTCATGAGGCCGGTGAGGGCCGCGAGTATGCCCAGCCGTCGACGCGCGTAGAGCTTCGGCATGCGAACTCCCTTGTGGGGTAGGGGTGTTGAACGCGGGCACAGGCATGCTGACGCCGCCGCGTTACAAGGAGACGGGCGCCCGGTGAGAAGCTAGTGACGCGCGCATGACATGACAAGGTTCACGAATGAACTTCCGGTCGCATACGATGGGCGGCGCGGAAGGGGAGTAGCCCTGTGCCGGGACCGTCGACATACTGCTCAGCCCGCCTGAGCCGGCGCCCGGAGGCGGACCCCGTCAGGGACGGGGCCGGCCGGCGAGACCTTCGGCAAGCAGTGCACGCCCGTGCCGTACGGCACGGGTCCACGTCCGTGTGCTGCCCTGCCGAGACGTCTTGCCGCCCCGACGCAGCACTCTCGGCCGGGCAGCCCCGACCGATTGAGGAACAGTGATCAGTCTCAGCGTCCTGGCGCTCACCTTCGGTGTCGTCCTCCTCGCCGAGCTGCCGGACAAGACGGCGCTCGCGGGGCTCGTCCTCGGCACCCGCTACCGGGCCTCCCACGTCTTCGCCGGCGTCGCCGCCGCGTTCCTGCTGCACGTGGCCCTGGCCGTGGCGGCCGGCAGTGTCCTCACGCTGCTGCCGCAGCGGGTCGTGCAGGCCCTGACGGGCGCACTGTTCCTCGGCGGCGCGGTGATGCTGCTGCGGAAGAAGGACGACGACGAGGAGGAGATCCGCCGGCCCGGGGACCAGTCCTTCTGGAAGGTCGCGGGGACGGGCTTCATGCTCATCCTGGTCGCCGAGTTCGGCGACCTCACCCAGATCATGACGGCCAACCTCGCCGCCCGCTACGACGACCCCCTCTCGGTCGGTCTGGGGGCGGTCCTCGCCCTCTGGACGGTCGCGGGCCTGGGCATCGCGGGCGGCAAGGCCCTGATGAGGCGGGTCCCGCTCGGCCTGATCACCAGGATCGCGGCCCTGCTGATGCTGGCGCTCGGCGTGTGGAGCCTGTGGGAGGCGGCGGCGTGAGCGCCGCCCCGCCCGCCGGGCGGACCGGCCGCGGGCCCGGTGTCGCACCGCGGCCCGGCCCGCCCGCTCCCCCGGACCGCCCCCGGCGGCCCGCTACGCACAGTGAGCGAATTTCGAACACATGATCCCATCGCAACAAGTCGCGACTCGGATTCGAACAGGCATAGCATTGTGC
>NZ_MUME01000471.1 GCF_002155915.1 Streptomyces thermovulgaris
CGCCTCCCCCGTCCCTCCAGACGCGCCGTCCTGACCGCCGGCGCCGGGCTCACCGCCGCCCTGACGGTCCAGGGCTCCAGTGCCGCCCGCACCGGCTCCCCCACCGACTCCCCCGGCGCCGCCTCCGCCGTCTCCCGGGCCTCCGCCCGCACCGTCGTCCCCGACGACAGGGAGCTGCGCGCCCTCATCTCCCGGATGACGCTCGAGGAGAAGGTCGGCCAGCTCTTCGTGATGCGGGTCTACGGCCACTCCGCCACCGCCCCCGACCAGGCCGACATCGACGCCAACCTCGAGGAGATCGGCGTCCGCACGGCCGCCGAGCTGATCGCCCGGTACCGGGTCGGCGGCATCATCTACTTCTCCTGGGCCCACAACATCCGCGACCCCCACCAGGTCGCCGATCTGTCCAACGGCCTGCAGAGGGCGTCCCTCGCGCAGCCGCGCGGCCTGCCCCTGCTCATCGCCACCGACCAGGAGCACGGCGCCGTCTGCCGCGTGGGCAGGCCCGCGACCCTCTTCCCCGGCGCCATGGCGATCGGCGCGGGAGAGCAGGGGCAGGCGGCGC
>NZ_MUME01000472.1 GCF_002155915.1 Streptomyces thermovulgaris
CATGCCGCCGCGCCGGCCGACGCCGCCGGGGAGCGCGGCTTCCGCATCCACCCGGTCGGCCGGCGCGGCGGCATGCGGCCGGGCCGGCACATAGCCGAACTCGAACCGCTCGCCGCGTTTCGCACCGAACACCCCGGAGGAGCGTCCGGAGAGTCCGCCGGGCAGTCCTCCCCCGCCCAGCGGCGAGTCGTCGCCGTCGACGACGCCCCCGGGAAGGCCCTGCAGACGGGCCAGGAAGCTCTCGGAGGGAGGTGGTGGGGCCGCCTGTGCGAAGACGCTCTTCAGACGGCGCTGTGCGTCCACCTCCGCCTTGCACTTCGGGCAGGTGGCCACATGCGCCAGGACACGCTCGCGCGTGTCATGACCGAGCTCTCCGTCGACCAGGGCGGCGAGACGGTCTCCCAGGTGCTGCTCCGCGAGATGCCCCGCGGGATCGGGTCGTGAGCCACTCACGCGGTCGCGCCCCCTCCCCCCAGTGCGGGAACCCGGGGCACGAAGCTGCGACGCTCGGCCCGCGCCTGGGGCGAACGGTGCGCGAGAGCCTTGCGCAGCTGGGAGCGCCCGCGGTGGATGCGGGAGCGGACCGTGCCGAGCTTGACGCCGAGGGTCGCGGCGATCTCCTCGTACGACAGCCCCTCGATGTCGCACAGGACGACCGCGGCGCGGAACTCGGGCGCGAGGGTGTCGAGGGCCTGCTGCACGTCCGCGTCGAAGTGCGCGTCGTTGAACAGCTGCTGCGGTGTCGGTTCCTTGCTGGCCAGCCGCTCGGCCGCGTCCTCGCCGAGCGCGTCGAAGCGGATGCGCTGCTTGCGGCGGACCATGTCCAGGAACAGGTTCGTGGTGATGCGGTGCAGCCAGCCCTCGAACGTTCCCGGTGTGTAGGTCGACAGGGAGCGGAAGACACGGACGAAGACCTCCTGGGTGAGGTCCTCGGCGTCGTGCTGGTTGCCGGTGAGGCGGTAGGCGAGGCGGTAGACGCGGCCGCTGTGGGTGCTGACGATCTCCTCCCAGGTGGGCGGAGTCCACGCCTGCCCGTCCGCGTCGGTGGAGAACGTCGCGGTCTGGGCGGGTTCGGCGGCGTGGTGCGGGTCAGCAGCGGTGTCGGTCACGGATTTCGGCCTGCCCGCCGACCCGAGGAAGCGTCGCAGCACTCCTCCGCGGTCCACAGGCGCGGCCGCACCTCCCCTGTCGGCTCTGGTGGTGTCCAGTGGAGCCCCTACCATACCCACCTCGTCCGTTAGCTCCGGATAAGCGGTTTTACGGGACATTGACGCGCGCTCGTCCGGCTCGCGCGACCGCGCCGGCGCGTGTTCTGCGTCCTGATTCATCCCCGCTTTCATCCCCGCTCCCCCCGTTCGTGCCGCCGTCGCTGCCACACCGCCGCCTCGCCGCTTCCCCGGCTGCTTTCCCGCCGCTCGTCCGCCGCGCCTGCCCGTTGCCTCCGCGACCGTTCCTCCCGTCTTCTGAAACGACCGGTCCCATCTGCGGGTTCCCGGCGCCAACGGCTACAGTCACGCCACAGGTATCCCATGGGACAGGAGAGCGTCATTACCGGCAACCGGCAGACGAGCTGGGCGTTCGCCGACGCCTATGTCGCCGAGGACGACACGCTGCTCTGGGCCCGCGAGCGGGCCCGCGAGGCAGGGCTGCGCACGGTGTCTCCCGGCGCGGGTGCCGCGCTGCGGCTGCTGGCTGCTTCCGTGGATGCGAAGGCGGTCGCGGAGATCGGCACCGGCACGGGGGTCTCCGGGATCCACCTGCTGCACGGCATGCGGCCGGACGGGGTGCTGACCACCGTCGACACCGAGCCGGAGCACCAGCAGTTCGCCCGTCAGGCGTTCCGCGCCGCCGGGTTCGCCACCAACCGCGCCCGTTTCATCCCCGGCCGCGCCCTCGACGTGCTGCCCCGGCTCGCGGACGCGGGGTACGACCTCGTCTTCTGCGACGGCGACCGGCTGGAGTACCCCGAATATCTCGCTGAATCGTTGCGTCTGCTGCGCCCGGGAGGTCTTGTCGCCTTCGAAGGCGTCTTCGCACACGGGCGGACCGTGGGTCCGGGGCCGCAGCCGACGGAGGTCCTGCGCCTGCGGGAGCTGCTGCGCACGGTGCGCGAGAGCCCCGATCTGGTGTCGTCGCTGCTGCCGGTGGGCGACGGCCTGCTGTGCGCGGTCAAGCGCTGAGCCCGTGCGCGATCGGGCGCCGACTCCGTGCGCGGCCGGGCGCCGGGGCCGTGCGCGGCCGGGCGCCGGGGCCGTGCGCGGTCGCATGCCGGGGGCCGGCGTCCGGACCGTGGGTCCGTACCGCCGGCCGCGCGTCCCGCTCACGACGAGCAGCCGCCCCGGCACCGTGCACGGGTGCCGGGGCGGCCGAAAAAGGCTGTGATCGCCTGCGCGTCAGCTGACGACCTTCTTGAGGGCGTCGCCGAGCGCGTCGGCCTCGTCAGGAGTCAGCTCGACGACGAGCCGACCGCCGCCTTCGAGCGGAACGCGCATGACGATGCCCCGCCCCTCCTTGGTCACCTCGAGCGGGCCATCGCCCGTCCGCGGCTTCATGGCCGCCATGCTCGTTCCCCTTCCTGAAACCCAGCTCAATCGTCAAAGCCGACGGCCCACCGTGTGGGCACGCGCGTGGCTCCCGTCCGGACCCGGCCAGGACACGCGCCACCGGCATCGAACACATTGCTTCCCAGCCATTATCCCGCATCACAGGACCCGATGACCAACATCGGTTGGCATCGCTTGGGCAACGAGCGCGTGCAAAACCACTCAATTCGGCGATGTGGCTGCGATACTGCGCGCTCGCGCGGTCTCCCGGCGGCGGCGGATTCCCCGAATGTGTTTGACGCAGCTCACACCTCCACCCCGCGCCACAGCGGATGATCTCCGTCATGCTGTCCTTCGGACACAGGATGTACCGACCAGTACAACCATCAGTACAACAGTCAGTGCGGCGCTCGCAGCACCCTGCGGCGATCCGTGCGGCGGTACGTCACAGCGGCGACATCGAAGGGGATGCCCCATGACCGACACCGTGCTCTACGAGGTGAGCGACGGGCTCGCGACGATCACGCTGAACCGTCCCGAGGCGATGAACGCGCTGAACGTCGCCACCAAGGTCGCCCTCCGGGACGCGGCCCGGTCCGCGGCGGAGGACGACACCGTCCGCGCGGTGCTGCTGACCGCCGCCGGCGACCGGGCGTTCTGCGTGGGCCAGGACCTCAAGGAGCACATCAAGCTGCTGACCGCCGACCGGGAGACCGGGTCGGGGCAGGTGATGGGCACCGTGCGGGAGCACTACAACCCGATCGTGCGGGCGCTGGCGGGTGCGCCGAAGCCGGTGGTCGCCGCGGTGAACGGGGTCGCGGCCGGGGCGGGCTTCGGCTTCGCGCTCGCCGCCGACTACCGGATCGTGGCGGACACGGCGTCCTTCAACACGTCCTTCGCGGGCGTCGCGCTCACCGCCGACTCCGGCATCTCCTGGACCCTGCCGCGGGTGGTCGGCCCCTCCCGGGCCACCGACCTGCTGCTCTTCCCGCGCACCATCGGCGCGCAGGAGGCCCTGGAGCTGGGCATCGCCAACCGGGTGGTGCCGGCCGCCGAACTGCGGGCCGAGGCCGAGAAGGTGGCGCGGACGCTGGCCGAGGGTCCGACGCTGGCGTACGCGGCGCTGAAGGAGTCGGTGGCGTACGGCCTGACGCACTCCCTGGAGGAGACCCTGCAGAAGGAGGACGAGCTCCAGACCCGGGCGGGGCTGTCCGAGGACCACACCATCGCCGTCCAGGCGTTCGTCAACAAGGAGAAGCCGAAGTACCTGGGCCGCTGACCCGGACTCGCCCGGCGGCCCCGGCCCGGCC
>NZ_MUME01000473.1 GCF_002155915.1 Streptomyces thermovulgaris
CGGGGCGCACCCCGCCGGCCGCCCGCAGTGCGTCGGCGACCCGCGAACCGGCCGGCAGGCGGTGGATCCCGGGGCGCCGGACCTTGCCGCTGACGTCCACCACGATCTGCGCACCGGCCGAGGCGGGGCCGCCCGGGGAGGTGAACGGTGCTGCGGCCGCAGCACTCTTCGCCCCTGTTCCCTCTGCTCCCCCCGCTCCCTCCGTCTGTCCCTGACGGGGAGCCACGGCCCGCACCGGTTCGGGTGCTTGGACGGTCTGGGTGCGGCCGGTCCAGAAGTGCTGCGCGGCGAGCACCACGGCAACGGCGAGCAGCACCGTGAGGGCCACCACGTTCCTGCGCTCCAGCCCGCACCGCGTCTGCAGCCACAGCGGCATCCGCTCCCGCACCGCGTCCGCGACCCGTCGCCGCCAGGGCGGCACGGCCCCGGGACGGTCCGCACCGATGCCGGCGGCCGGTTCCGGTTCCGTGCCGGCCGGCTCCGCCGACACCGCGTCAACCGCCGTGTCCCGGCTCGGACGGTGGTGTCCGGCAGCCCCGGGCCCGGTGGCGGTGCCGGTCCAGGGGGATCCGCCCGGCGGTGCGTGGGGTCCGGCCGCCGGGTGGCCGGTCCGGTCCGGTTCCGTGTCCGGGAGGGCCCAGGACGGTCCGGGCCGACCGGGCCGGGACGGCGGCGCCTGGTGGGGGACGAAGGGCGGCGGCCCGGCGGTTTCCGGGGGAACGCTCGCCGGTTCCCCCGCCCGGGCGGCGTGTTCGGCGAGGAGGGACCGCGCACGTCGGCGCAGGTCCTCGGCCGGGTCCCGGCGGGCCGGCCGACGGCGGTGGCGGGCGCGGCCGTCCGAGGCCGGGGCACGGCCCGGACCGCTGGTCGCCGCGCGGATGTGTGAGCGTGATCGCAGTGCCATGCGAGGAGCATCGGGCACTCCGGCGCCCTCGCGATGATCTTGCTCGTTTTCCGGGGATTACCCGTCGGTTGTGGACAACTCCGTCACCCGGACGGCGGATCCGTCCGCCGTCCGGACGGCTGGTCCGTGCCGTCCGCGGACGACCGGTCCGCGCCGTCCCGGCTACTTGAGCGAGACCACGACTCCCAGCAGCCCCGGCCCGGTGTGTGCGCCGATCACCGCGCCGACCTCGCTGACGTGCAGGTCGGCCAGGTTGGGCACCCGGGCGCGCAGCCGGTCCGCGAGGGCCGACGCCCGCTCGGGGGCGGCGAGGTGGTGGACGGCGATGTCCACCTCGGCGCCGCCCGCCCGCTCGGCCACGATCTCCTCCAGCCGGGCGATCGCCTTCGAGGCGGTGCGGACCTTCTCCAGCGGTTCGATGCGGCCGTCCTGCAGCTGCAGCAGCGGTTTCACCGCGAGCGCGGAGCCGAACAGCGCCTGCGCGGCACCGATACGGCCGCCGCGGCGCAGATAGTCGAGCGTGTCGACGTAGAAGAACGCGGAGGTGCCCGCGGCACGCTTCTCCGCCGCCGCGACCGTCTCGTCCAGCGTGCCGCCGGCACCTCCG
>NZ_MUME01000474.1 GCF_002155915.1 Streptomyces thermovulgaris
AGAAGCGGTAGCCCTTCCGCCCTCCTGCAGCCAACCACCCAGACAGAAAGTGAAGCCTTTTCCGTGCCTCCTGCAAGCGAACCGCGCCTGGTCCCCTACATCACCCAGCGCAAAGGAGAAGAGGCCGCGCCGGACAACCTCATGATCTGTTTACACGCCTCTGGACCCCGTTTGTACTACCACGACGAGGACCCACGGGACCGGCCCATGCAGAACGTGCTCTGGGCGCGCTGCGAGTTCAATCCCGTGGACCGGCACGGCATGCCGACGGGCGAGCCGCAGTGGAAGCTCATGCATCCCTACCGGCAGATGATGACGATGCGGACCCTGCGGTGCCAGGTCTGCTCCGGGCCTGCGCGAACCTCCCTCGGGATCATCTTTCTGGCCGGACCGAAGGACGAGGACCTGGCACGGCCCACGATCTGCACCAACCAGCCGCCCGTGTGTCCCAAGCATGTGCGGGCTTCCGCAGTGCTCTGTCCGCATCTGGAGAAGAACCCCGTGGTTTTTCTCGCCCGGAGCGCTCCTTTGTTCGGAGTCCACGGCGCCATCTACGGCCTCGACGCAGACAACCAGGTGCGCGTCGTCGCGCGGCCGGACCACGCACTGCCCTTTGACCACCCCAACATTCCCACCGTGCTCGCTTCACAGCTCATCCGACGGCTCAGCTCCTTCCAGGTCATGGATCTGGACGAGGTACAGCGTGAGCTGTCCGCCGCCGCATAGCCCCCGGCACGGGCCGAACACCCAGCTCGTGCTCCCTCACAGCCAGGCGCCGCCCCGCGCCGGTCTCAGGAAAGTCACTCGACGAAGGAAAAACAGCATGACAATCGCTCCCGAGGCTCCGACCCGTCCGGCGGTGCCGAAGTTCCTCNNCACCGAGGCCGCCGCGATCGGGGTGAGGAAAGTGCAGTTCATCGGTGGTGAGCCGACCGTGCACCCGGACTTCAGCCACCTTGTGCACCACGCTCTGGCCATCGGGCTCGACGTGCAGGTCTACAGCAACCTGTATCGCGTGAAGCCGGAGCACTGGGAGCTGTTCGAGCACCCGAAGGTGTCCCTGGCAACCTCGTACTACAGCGATGTGGCCGAGGAACACGAGCGGGTGACCGGCCGGAAGGGCTCGCACGCCGCGACCCGGGCGAACATCGTCCAGGCCCTGCAGCGCGGTGTCCCTCTGCAGGTGGGCATCGTCGAGGTGTTCGAGGGACAGCGCACGGCGCAGGCCCGAGAGGAGCTGCTCGACCTCGGCGTCCGCACGGTGAACGTCGACCGGGTTCGCAGCGTCGGCC
>NZ_MUME01000475.1 GCF_002155915.1 Streptomyces thermovulgaris
CCCCTCGCCCGCCCCCTGCGGAGCGAACCCGCCCCGGGAACGGGGGGACGAACCCGTGAAAGAAGCACGACCATGCCGTCTGCACCCATGGACGTCGAAGCAGCCGTCGTCGAGGCGAAAGGCGACCCCTTCCGCATCAGGACGGTCCCCCTCGAAGAGCCCCGCCCCGACGAGGTCCTCGTCCGCGTCGCCGCCACCGGCGTCTGCCAGACCGACGCCCACAGCCGCAACCAGGACTACCCCATCCCGATGCCCGTGATCCTCGGCCACGAAGGCGCCGGCATCGTCGAACAGGTCGGCTCCGCCGTGAAGGACCTGGCCCCCGGCGACCGCGTCGCGATGACCTTCCCCTCCTGCGGACGCTGCGACGCCTGCCGCGCCGGATTCCCCGCCAACTGCACCCACGGCTTCGAACTGGCCTTCGGCGCCTCCCGCCAGGACGGCACCAACGCCTACGGCGACGGCGTCCACGGCCACTTCTTCGGCCAGTCCTCCTTCGCCCGCTACGCCCTGGCCACCGAACGCAACACCGTGCGCCTCCCCGACGACATGCCGCTGGAACTGGCCGGCCCGCTCGGCTGCGGCATGCAGACCGGCGCCGGCGCCGTGATGAACTCCCTCGAGGTCGGCGCCGGTGAGTCCCTGGTCGTCCTGGGCACCGGAGCGGTCGGCCTGGCCGCCGTGATGGCCGCCAAGGTCGTCGGCGCCACCACCATCGTCGCCGTCGACATCAACCCCTCCCGCCTGGCCCTGGCCGAGGAACTCGGCGCCACCCACACCGTCGACGCCTCCACCGAGGACACCGGCACACGGCTGCGGCAGATCCGCCCCGACGGATACCACTACATCCTCGAGATCACCGCCCAGCCCCGCATGCTCGCCCTCGCCGTCGACCACCTGCGTCCCATGGGAACGGCCGCCCTCATCGGCGGAGCCCCGGCCGGCACCACCGCCCCCATCGACATGAACCGCCTCCTCAACGGCGGCCGCCGGCTGCGCGGCATCGCCCAGGGCGACTCCGTCCCGCAGATCTTCATCCCCCAGCTGGCCGACCTCTACCGCGCGGGCAAGTTCCCCGTGGACCGCCTGGTGCGCACCTACGACTTCGCCGACATCAACCAGGCCTTCGCCGACGCCGCCAGCGGCGAGGTCATCAAGCCCGTTCTCCTCATGAACTGACCCCGCCTCCGGGGACCGGAACCACCGGCCCCCGAGACCCGGATCCCCGGAGGCGGGGTCAGTTCATGAGG
>NZ_MUME01000476.1 GCF_002155915.1 Streptomyces thermovulgaris
GCCGGGCTCTCCCCTGCCACCGGGGGCCCCGCCGGCGGCACGGGAGGCACGGCAGGCGCGGGGGCACCGCCCGGCTGGAACGCCGGAGGCGGGGCGTACGGCCCCGCCGGCGGGACGGGGGGCGCCCCCGGCGCGGGAGCCGGCGGAGGCGGAACCGCCCCGGGCACCGGCCCGCTCGGAACAGCGGACCCCGCCGGAGCGGCAGGAGACTCGGGCGGGGCCGACGCGTCGGAGGACTCCTCCGTCTCCTCCTCCGCTTCCTCGGCCTCGGACTCCGGCCCCCCCGACGTGTTCTGCATGTACCAGGCGGGCGGTGCGTAGTCGATGGTGAACTCGCCGGTCGTCTCGATGGCCGACTCCGCGTCGGGTTGGTCATCGCCGGGTGTGTCCCAGCCCCCGCGGATCCCGTCCCGATCGCTGTTCACAGTTCCTCCTGGTGTGGTCGAGCACCCTCATGCTGCCGGGGCGACCATGTCGTGTCGTTCCGAGTCATCCGTAGTCGCGCGAGGCCGTCCGATCCACCGGCTCCTCCCCGGACCGTCGACGCCCGGTCCAGGGGTATTGACGTCGCGTCCGACCCCAGCCTAATCACCACGGACCACACCCCGGCAGGCCCGTCCGCCTCCTGGCACGGGCCCATCGCCTCACGCCCGCCCGGAAAGCGGCGAGACCGGCCGGCACCGCACCGCACCGGGCCCGGACGGGGCGACGGGAGGAGGAGCGAGGAGGGCGGGGACACCAGGAGAACGAAAGCGACAGGGCGGCAAGGCGGGAAGCAGACGGAAAGAGGGCGCAAAGGGGCGGAAAGGCGGAGAAGGAAGGCGGCTCAGTCGAGCCGGCGCGGTGTGCCCAACAATCCGATCTCGGTTTCGGTGGGCCGGGTCACCACGTACTGCCGGTCCCGGTCGGCGCACCACAGCGTGACACCGTCGGCGAGCGTCGGCAAGGACTCCACGTCCGCCCGCGGCAGCGCCATGGTGCGGTTCAGGACGGCCGCCTCGTCCGGCGAGATCCGCTGGACGCCGACGAGCCGCGCCTGCCGTATCAGCCGGGGGGCCACCGGACTCAGATACGGCAGCAGGGTCAGCACCGACTGCCAGGGGCCCGACACGACCCGGCCGCGCGGCGGGCGCATGCCGCAGTCCCGTACGACCAGTACCGGCGTGCCGGCCGACGCACCCTGCGGGGGCACCCGGCCCACGTCGTACACGGCCAGGCCGTTCTGACCCCCGCCCATGGCATGCACCATCCGCGCCCAGGACTGGGGCCGGCCCGTCTCCACGGCCACACGCGCCCCGGTGGCCGCCGCACGCAGGGCGAGGACCTGTGCCGTCCACAGGCCGCCGATGAGCAGGATGTCGTACGGCGTGGGCCGGTTGATCCCCAGGACGGCGGGCTGTCCCTCGGCACCCACGCCGATGACGACACCGTCGTCCCCGAGGGGCAGCGCGAGCGTGTCCACCTGCTCCGCGAAGAGCGTATGGCGTCCGTGCCGCGGACCGATCAGCCCGAAACCGCTGCGCAGCCGTCCGCGCATCCGCTCGGCGGCAGAGGGCGGAACGCTCTCCGAAGGAGCGGCCGTCCGCGGGGTCACGGCGGTCACCGGGCACCTCCGAGGGGCAGTGTGGCGAGCACTCCGGGCACCTGTTCCCGGTCCAGACGGGCAAGTCCCACGCCCGCCTGCCGTGCGGCGTCCTCCAGCATGCGGCGGGCGGCCACCAGTTCGTCGTCACCGCGTCCGGTGATCCGCACATGCCCGCACAGCGCCGTCCTCTGCCGCTCCGCGCGCGAGAGCGTGAGACTGAACGTCGTGGCGAGCGCCGGCACGCTGGTGAGCAGCGCCACGACCTGGGGCAGGGACGGACCCGGACCGCCCAGCCGGGGCCAGCGCCGGATCCAGTAGGTGGTGTGACGGCGGTTGTCGCAGCGCCAGTTGCGGCCGGACTCCTCCGTCCGCCGCTCCCGCGTCCCGCTCCGTCCGGCCTCCGCCGTCACCAGCGGGTCGGCACACACGGACGTGGCGACGGCGGCGGTCAGCTCCTCCTCGTCGAGCAGGGTCGTGCGGAACCCGGCCCCCGTCAGCCGGCTGGCGAGATGATCGGCGGCGCGCACCAGGCACTTCTGCGCCCCCACCAGCCCTCCGCCGCGGGCCTTCACCGCCTCCCGGCACAGCTCCGGGTCGAGCTTCAGCGCGATCCAGGTCAGGCGCACCGCGGGCGCACCGGTCTGCGCCTGCAGCGGCGCGTAGTTGGTCACGGCCACCGAGTGCTGCGCCAGGTGCAGCGCCGGCGCGGGCTGCGTGTGCAGCACGATCTGCGCCGACTCCAGCCGTATGTCGTCCACCTCCAGCGCGTCCCGCACCAGCCCGACCGGCAGCGGCTGCCGCTCCCGCTCGGCCCGCAGCGCCGTGACGGCGGCCTCCACCTGCACGACGGCGCTGAGAAAGGTCCCGTCCCCGACCATCCCGACGGGACGGCGGTCCCGGCCGTGGTAGGAGCAGGTGCGCAGACGGGGATCGCACTCGACGGCGGGGGCGAAACCGGGCTCGACGTCCGGCGGCACCGCAGTGCCCGCGGCCCGCCGTCTGCGGGCCCGCAGGGCGAGCACGGTGGCCAGCCATTCCGGCAGGGCGCGTCCACGGCGGCGCACGAGGGCCAGGGCCAGGAGGGCGACGGCGACGACGCCCGCCGGTACGAGCGCGAACGGCCCCGCCGCCCCTCCGCAGAGCAGCAGCGCGACGGCCGCCTCCAGCAGGACGAGCCGCTGCAGCGTCAGGGAACTTCCGCGTCCCGCGCGGGACCTGGGCTGCGGAGCGAAGGGACCCTGGGGCGGTGCGGCGGGCGGTGCGGCGGGGCGGACGTCGTCGACGGCCGGCTGCCGTGCGTCACCGGAGCGTGCCCGCGCTTGCGATCGCGATCGGGTCCGTACTGTGGGTGCCGCCACTCCAAATCCCCCGAACTCCTCCGAGACCATTCGCGCACCGCTGCCTCACGGCTCCAGCACCCTACCCGTGCCGCAATCAGTGCCGCGCAACAGGCATAGTAGGGGCCGGTGTTGACAGTCGAGGCACCGGAGAAGGCCGGGAGATGGCCGAGAACGGGGGGCTGGTGCCCATGCCGGACCCCATGAACCCCTTCTCGGCTCCGCACGGGGAGAGAGCGGAAACAGATGGCATCACGGCGGGACGAGCTCAACGCCTACACCTTCGCGAAGCGCCGTATGATCGCGTCCTTTCTCCGGCCCTCGCCGTCGGGCACGGAGGAGGACGCCCCCAAGCCGCTGAGCGCGATCGTGCCCGGTGCCGTCGTCGGCGTGGTGCTCGTCGCGGTGTTCGGAGGCATCGGCCTGTTCAGCCCGACGGCGCCCAAGGGCTGGGACAAACCCGGGGAACACGTCATCGTCGCCAGCCGGTCGACCACACGCTACGTGGTGCTGAAGACGGGCAGGCAGACCCAGCTGCACCCGGTCCTGAACATGACCTCCGCGAAACTCCTGCTGGACCCGGGCAGGAACAGCGTCATCACCGTCGACGAGGAGGTCCTGGACAGCGGCAGGCTCCCGCACGGCGCCACGATCGGCATCCCCTACGCCCCCGACCGGCTGCCGACGGCCGCCGAGGCCGGGTCCCCCAAACGCTGGATGGTCTGCGAACGTCCCGGCGACGGCGGCCGGGCCATCCAGAAGGCGGCGTTCGTCCTCGACAGGAAGGAGTGGTCCAGGACGGAGGGAAGGGAGAAGCTCTCGGGCGGCGACCTGATGTACGTCGTCGGCCCCGACGGGAAGAGCCAGTACGTCGTCGACGCGGGCGGCACCGCGTACCCGCTGGCCGACCCGGCCGACAAGGAACTGCTCAAGGCCCTCGACACCCAGGGCCGCGCCCCGCAGCGCGTCTCCCAGCAGTGGCTCGCCACCCTCCACAAGGGGGACCCGATCGAGATCCCCGGGATTGACGGCACACCGGGCGCGCCGGCGGGCGCATTCCGCGGGGTACAGCAGTACGACAAGTACGACAAAGTCGGCATGGTCATCAAGGCGTACGACGGCCGGCGGATGCAGTACTACGTCGTGCTGCCCGGCCGCTTGGCCCGCATCTCCGAGTTCACCGCCACCCTGCTGCTCAACAGCAGCGCCCTGGTCGCCGTCGGCCAGGCGGGCGAGGCCCAGCAGGTCAGCCCCGGCGCGGTGACCGACACCACGACGTTCGCCGGGGAAAGGAACTGGCCGACGCACAAACCGAGGACGGTGAACGACGGAGGCCGCACGACCTCCGGCCGCAACACCGTCTGCGCGGTCCTGCGCTCCGTCGACAGCCGGGGCCGGACGACCCTGTCCACCTGGGCGGGCACCGGCTTCCCCGCCCAGCTGCCCACCGGCTCCTCCAGCGCATACGTCACCCCCGGCTCGGGACTGCTCTTCAGGCAGTTCCAGGGCACGGAGACACAGGCGGGCGGCATCTTCCTGGTGACCGACACGGGCCTGCGCTACGCCCTGCAGTCCAACAGCGACAGCGCCACCGACGACAAGGGCATCGGCACCTCCGCCCAGCGGCGCAAGGAGGCCCTCACCGAGGCGAGGATCGCCCAGACCCGGCTCGGCTACGAACGGGTCGAGCCGACACCCGTCCCCGCGGAGTGGTCGACATTCCTGCCGACCGGCCCCCGCCTGTCGGAGGCCGCGGCACGACAGCCGCAGGGCTCGTAGCCGCCAAGGAGACGACATGCCGAAGGCACCCCTTCCCGGCCGCCGCACACGCACCGGCACCGCGCCCCGGACGGCGGCCCTGACCGCAGCCGTCGCGCTCATGGCAGCCACCTCCGTCCTCGCCCTGCCCGCACCCGACGCCCGGGCGGACAGCGGCCGGTGCACCTTCCCGTCGAAGCCGTACCGGGGCCGGCCCTGGGCACTGCAGCGGGTCAACCTGGACGAGCTGTGGGCGCAGTCCACGGGCAAGGGCGTCCAGGTCGCCGTGATCGACACAGGAGTCGACATCCGGCACCCGCAGCTGAAACCGGCCGTCGACGCCTCCAAGGGCAAGAACTATCTGCCCACCAGGAACGCCGAGGGCGAGAAGATCGACCGCGGCGACGACCGGGGAACCACCGACACCGTCGGCCACGGCACACGCGTGGCCGGCATCATCGCGGCCCGCCCCGCCAGGAACACGGGCTTCGTGGGCCTGGCACCGGACGCGACGATCATCCCGATGAAACAGAACAACGCGGAGGGAGACGGAACGGCCGCCACCCTCGCCCAGGCGATCCGCGACGCGGTGGACGCCGGAGCCGACGTCATCAACATCTCCCAGGACACGGCCAACGCCGTCAGACCCGACATCCGCCTGGAACAGGCGGTCGACTACGCCCTCGACCAGGAGGTCGTGGTGGTCGCCTCGGCCGGCAACGACGGCCTGGGCGGCAACGTCAAGACCACCTACCCGGCGTCGTACAAGGGCGTCCTCGCGGTGGCGGCCTCCGACCGCAACAACGAACGCGCCCCCTTCTCCCAGTCGGGGGAGTTCGTCGGAGTCGCTGCCCCCGGCGTCGACATGATCTCCACCGTCCCCGGTGGCGGCCACTGCTCCGACAACGGCACCAGCTTCTCCGCCCCCTATGTCGCCGCGGTGGCGGCCCTGCTGAAGGCCAAGTACCCCCAGTGGACGGCCCAGCAGATCGTCGCCCAGATCGAGCAGACCGCGGAACGCTCGATCGCGGGCCGCGACCGCCTGGTCGGCTGGGGCGTGGTCGACCCGGTCAGGGCCCTGACGGACGTGGACCCCGCCCACCCCGTGGAGTCACCCGAGGCCCGGGAAGGCGTCACCCGCGCCAAGGCCCCCTCGGTGACTCCCCTGCACTTCGGCGAGACCCCCGACGAACGCAACCAGCGCCTGGCCACCTATGTGACGGTCGGCAGCCTGGTCCTGACGGCAGCCCTGGGCGGAACGGCCGTGGCGGTACGGGACGCACGACGGCGGCACGGGCACAGAGGCGCGGGAGGGGAGGCATGACGACGATGACAGGGGGTCAGCTTCGTCCCAGCCCTGTCCGCTATCGGCACCTGCACAAACGCCCGCGTCCCGTTGGCAGCTGGCCATGAACATGAACTGATGACCGCGGAGGACGAAACCACACGGAACCTGAACGGCAGTTCATGGGGCGGCGCCGCACTTCCGTCCGGGAGTGAACGCCCTCCTCGCTGGCCTGGCAGCGTCTACCGAAGCTTCATTCCCGCATCGCGGCCGCAGCGACAAACAAGATCTTCTGCCTGCATGTTACTCGCAAACACACGGGCGACAGCGAAACGGTGGCGTCGAGCCTTCCAGCTAAGGGCTGTCCCGTAAC
>NZ_MUME01000477.1 GCF_002155915.1 Streptomyces thermovulgaris
GCTCACCGGTGAGCCCCTCCAGGTCGAGCGGACCCGCGGCGAGAAGGTGCGCAGCGGCGCGGTCAACGCCGGAGGCGCGTTCGAGCTGCGTGCCACGGCCACCGAACAGGACAGCACCTACGCCGGGATCGTGCGGCTGGCGCGGCAGGCCGGCGCCGAGTCCGCGCCCGTCGTACGGCTGGCGGACCGCTATGCCGCCTGGTTCCTGCCCCTGTCGCTGGCGGTGGCGGGACTGGCCTGGCTGATCAGCGGCTCCGCGGTGCGCGCGGTCGCCGTCCTGGTGGTCGCCACTCCCTGCCCGCTGCTGCTGGCCGCTCCGGTCGCCATCGTCTCCGGCCTCTCCCGCGCCTCCCGCCTCGGTGTCGTCATCCGCGACGGCGGCGCGCTGGAGAACCTCGGCCGGGCCCGCACCCTTCTGCTGGACAAGACCGGCACCCTCACCGGGGGACGCCCCCGCGTCGTCGACGTCGTCGCCGCCCCCGACGTCAAACCCGCCGAGGTCCTCCGCCTGGCGGCCTCGCTCGACCAGTACTCGCCGCACATCCTGGCCCGGGCCATCGTCGACGCCGCCCGGGAACGCGGACTGGTGCTGTCGGTCCCCTCCGACGTCACCGAGGAACCCGGCCGGGGCCCCACCGGGAACGTGGACGGGCACCGGATCTCCGTCGGCCGTGCGGACACCACGGGCGCACGGCCGGCCTGGGCCAGGGCGGCCGACAACCGTGCCCTCCTCGACGGTGCGGCCGTCGCCTGGCTCACCGTCGACGGCCGCCTGGCCGGCGCCGTTCTGCTGCGCGACCCCCTCCGCCGCGACGTGCCGCGCACCCTGCGCCACCTGCGCGCGGCAGGCATCGAACGCCTGCTGATGCTCACCGGCGACCGCGCCGCACCCGCCCGGGAGGTCGCCGCCGTCCTCGGCCTGGACGGCGTACGCGCCGAACTCAGCCCCGCCGACAAGGTCGCCGCCGTACGCGCCGAACGCGAACGCGCCGTCACCGTCATGGTCGGCGACGGAGTCAACGACGCCCCCGCCCTCGCCGCCGCCGACGTCGGCGTCGCCATGGGCGCCCACGGCTCCACCGCCTCCTCCGAGGCCGCCGACATCGTCCTGACCAGCGACCGCGT
>NZ_MUME01000478.1:0-204 GCF_002155915.1 Streptomyces thermovulgaris
CCGCCGCCGACGCACATCGTCTCCAGGCCGAACTGCTTGTCGTGGAACTGGAGGGAGTTGATCAGCGTGGCGGTGATGCGGGCGCCGGTCATGCCGAAGGGGTGGCCGACGGCGATCGCGCCGCCGTTGACGTTCAGCTTCTCCAGCGGGATGTTCAGCTCGCGGTAGGAGGGGATCACCTGGGCGGCGAAGGCCTCGTTGATC
>NZ_MUME01000478.1:229-1615 GCF_002155915.1 Streptomyces thermovulgaris
CGGCTTGAGGGCGGCCACGCCCTCCATGGTCACGCCCGGGCGCGGCCCGTCGTCCTTGCTGACGACGGTGCCGTCGGGCAGGGTCACCGGGGTGATCTCCCGCTCCCAGAAGCCCTTCTTGATGGCCTCCTCGGCGAGGTTCTGCGAGCGGACGCCGAACTCGTCCATCTCCTGGCGCGTGATGCCCTTCCAGCGGGCGAGGTTCTCCGCGGTCTGGCCCATCGCGATGTAGGGGTCGGGCAGCAGGCCGTCCTCGCGCGGGTCGTGCCAGGTGGCGCCCTCCTGCTGCGCGACGGCGGCGGTACGGGCCTCCGCCTCGGCGAACAGCGGGTTGTGGGTGTCCGGAAGGCTGTCGGAGTTGCCCTTGACGTACCGGGAGACCGTCTCCACGCCGGCCGAGATGAACACGTCGCCCTCACCGGCCTTGATGGCGTGCATCGCCATGCGGGTGGTCTGGAGGGAGGAGGCGCAGTAGCGGGTGATCGTGCAGGCGGGCAGGTGGTCCATCCCCATCTGCACGGCGACGATCCGGCCGAGGTTGTTGCCCTGTTCGCCGCCGGGCAGGCCGCAGCCGAGCATCAGGTCGTCGATGTCCTTCGGATCCAGCTCCGGGATCTTCGCAAGGGCGGCCTGGACGATCGTGGCGGCGAGATCGTCGGGGCGCATGTCCTTGAGGGAGCCCTTGTAGGCGCGGCCGATGGGGGAACGGGCGGTCGAGACGATGACGGCTTCGGGCATCACGGCTCCAGTGACGTGTGTGACGTATGGGGAAAAGTGAGCGGCTGCTTGGAAGTTACCCGCCCGTACGGTCGAGGTCACGGAAACCGCGGTGTGACACTGACCGCAATTGTCTAAGCGCTTGCTTTCCCTGTTCCCGTTGTTCCCGCCCTTCCCCGTTCACCGGTTTCCCCAAACCGGCGTCACTCCACGAACAGCCCCCGCTCCGCCGCCTTGCCGTCGAACTCCTCCAGCCACGCCTGGGCGTCGGGCAGGTGGTCGCACATGGCCTCCAGGAGCACCCGGCCCAGCAGCATCGGCGCGCACGCGGTGTCGAAGGCGAGCCCGGTGCCGACCGCCGCGGGCAGCAGCAGATCGGAGTGCTTGGCGACCGGAGCGAAGGCGGAGTCCGCGACCGTCACGACGGTCAGTCCCGCGTCCTTGGCGCAGGCGAGGNNCAGGCCCAGGACGGGCAGCGGACGGGAGGCGGCAAGGAGACGGCCCGCCTCGCGCACCGGCTCCGGATCGGCCAGCGCCTCCGCCAGATGCCGCAGGTTCTCGATCTCGGCCTCGATCGCCTGCTGGTACTCGTTGGACGAGGCCGGCCGGGGCACGGGCTCGGCGGGGGCGACCTCGCGCAGATGGCGGCGCAGCGCCGGGTAGCCGTCG
>NZ_MUME01000479.1 GCF_002155915.1 Streptomyces thermovulgaris
CCTGCTCGGCGACACCCCCGCGGCCGTCCCCGAGGGCCTGCGCGCCCGCTGGCACGGTGTGCTCCGGGGCCTGGCCGGCCGGGACACGGTGCCCGGGCTGCTGCGGGGGTGTCGCCGAGCAGGGCGACGGCCCCGTGGACCGCCTCCACATGGCGCCGCATCTCATCGGCGGCGTCCGCGTCCAGTGCGGCGCAGGCCGGGGGCAGACCGACGAAGATCCGCTCGGCCAGGCCCGCGGCCACCCCGGCCAGGGCCCCGGTGTCCGTGCCGCGCACGTCGCCGTAGCGCAGGGAGCGCACCAGGGCCGGAAGCGCCTGGGCGAGGTGCCCGACGTCCGCGGCGAGCGCCGCCCGGTCGGCGAGCACCCGCATCACCACGGGCAGCGCGTCGGGGAGCCCGGCGAGCAGACAGTGCTCGGCGAGCGCGGTGACCTCGGCGAGCGTCCGCGCGGCGACGGCGTCGGCCTCCGCCTTGGCGGTCGCGGCGGCGAGCACGGTCGTCCCCCACACCCCGGCCTCGGCGACCCGCACCGCCAGCTCCGGCTCCCAGCACAGCCGCCAGGTCTCCCGGAACGTGCCCGTGCCGCTCCGCGGGACGGCCGGCTCCCCCCAGCCGACGCCCAGCAGCCGCAGCCGGTGCAGCAGCCTGCTGCGCCCGGCGTCGGTCTCCTTGCGCAGGTCGAGCTCCAGCTGCCGCTCCCGTGCCTCCGGTCTGAGCCGCAGCCGCCGCTGGAGGCGGGTCAGGTCCCGCTGCAACGGCACCGCGGGGGCCGCCTGCGGCACCTCCCCCAGGACGTCCCCGACCACCAGCCGGTCGTGCACCAGGGCCAGCGGCACGTCGGAGCCGTCGCACATCACCGCGCGCACCGCGTCCGTCGTCTCGCTCAGCCCCGGCAGCGGACGGCCGCGCAGCGCGGCGAGCGTGCCCGCCAGCCGCACCGCCTCGATGACGTGCGCGGAGGACACGATCCGGTCCTCCTCCCGCAGCAGCCCCGCCACCCGGGTCATCCACCGCTCCACGGGCCGGTCCGGTGCGCCGAACAGATGGGCGTACCAGCCCGGCGACGCGATGCCCGCGCCGTAGCCGCTCGCCCGGGAGAGCCGGCGGTGCGTCCACGGCACCCATGTCATGTCCGTCCTGATCCTGGGCAGCCCCTTCAGCAGGGCCCGGTCGGCGGCCACGGTCGTCCTTTGCCGCAGCGCCGGTACGTGCCAGGCCCCGCACACCACGGCGACGGCGTCCCCGAACTCGCGCCGTGCGGCGCGCACCCGGAGCCGCATGGCCGCCTCGCGCACCAGGTCCCGGTCGTGGTCCTCGTCCTCGTACGCCTCCCGCAGGGCGCCCATGGCCTCCTCCAGGGCCAGGAACGGGGCGAACACGTCCCCCTTCCCGGCGCCCCGGTGCTCGACGACGTCCTCCCACCAGCGCTCGGGGTCGTCGTACCCGGCGGCCTCGGCGAGCGCGGCGAGCGGGTCGGCGCGCACCTCGGCCCCGGGCGGGCGGCCTCCGGACGGGCGCTGCGCGGCCCCCTCCTCCGCGCAGTGCCCGTCCGGCTGCCCGTCCTGCTGCCCGTCCGGCTCGTCGCCCCACGCGAGCATGTGCGCGGCCGGCAGGTCGATGAAGCGGGCCGGGACGCCGTGCTCCAGGGCCCAGCGGAGGGCGACCCACTCGGGCGAGAACCCGGCCAGCGGCCAGAACGCCGAGCGTCCGGGGTCGTCCACGGCGTGGGCGAGGAGGGCGACGGGCGGCCGCATGTCCTCGTCGGCGGCGAGCGGGATCAGCGCATCGGCCTCCGGCGGGCCCTCGACCAGCACCGCGCGGGGCCGGGCCGCCTCCAGGGCGGCCCGCACCGCCCGTGCGGACCCGGGCCCGTGGTGCCGGACTCCGAGCAGCAGCGGTCCCGTGCCGGGCCACCGGACCCCGGCCGTCCCGGCTTCCGTCACCCCGTCCCCCCGCGTCGTCCTCGTCGCCCTCGTCACCCTCGCCGTCCCCGCCGTCCTCGTCCGCCCGTCCAGCTGGGCTCGCCGGCGGCGCGGCCCCCCACCGCGCCGGCCGGCGGCCGTCCCCCGTCGTCCGGCCGTCCGGTGCCGCTCATGCGCTCACCTCCCGGCAGGCCCGGTAGAAGTCCTTCCAGCCGTCGCGCTCGCGGACCACGGTCTCGAGGTACTCCTGCCAGACGACCCGGTCGGACGCCGGGTCGCGGACGACGGCGCCGAGGATGCCCGCGGCCACGTCACCGGCGCGCAGCACGCC
>NZ_MUME01000048.1 GCF_002155915.1 Streptomyces thermovulgaris
CCGCGGGAAAGCGTCGAAGCACCGTCCGCCCCTTCACCTGGCACCTCCCATGTCGTGCTGCAAACGAAGATTTAAACGCCCGGCACGAGGCGAAGGTCCCGTCCGGTGACGGTACTGAGATCAACCCGACACGAGTTCACCGCCGAAGTGCGTCCCACCTCACACCTTCCGCCGCTTCCGGAACGCTCCGCCGCGCTTCGCGCACTCTCCGTGCCCCACCTTCGTCCCTTCGTCTTCGTCCCTTCGCCTTCGTCCCCCCGCAGGCCCTCGATCCCCGGCGCCCGGGGCGGGAGGCCGAGGCCGCCCCGGGCGCGGCGGTCCGGACGGGCCGCCGTTCGCGGACGCCCCGGACGGCCGGCCCGGGACGAGGAGCCTCAGTCGATCCCGTACCGCGCCGCGATGCCGTCGATCACGATCTCCAGCCCCTCCGTGAAGTGCCGGTCGTAGTCGGCGAAGATCTCGGCGCCCGCGGCGGCGGCCAGCGGGAAGTCCTCCATCGCCCGGGCGCGTTCCTCGAGGTCGAAGCCCTCACGCCGCTGACCGGGCAGCGGTTCGGTGCCCTGTTCCTCGGTGACGAAGCCGAGCGTGTACACATACGTCGTCGTGATCGCGCGGACCGCCTGGGCGAGGGTGAAGCCGGTGGCCGTGAAGAGGCGCAGATTGTCCTCCATCTGCTCGGCGTGCACGAGGCTCGTGAAGCGTGAACCGCTGAAGACCTTCGCGCCGTCGCGGTAGCCGCGCAGCGTCGTACGCAGGGCGTGGTTGCTCTTGCGCAGCCGTTCCCGCCAGGTGTCCGCGGGGTCGGGAGACGTCCCGGCGATCATCCGGCGGAACATCTCCGTGGCCATCTCGTCGAGCAGCGCCTGCTTGTCCTTGAAGTGCCAGTACAGGGCGGGCGCCTTGACGCCCAGCTCGCGGCCGATGGCGCTGAGCGTCAGTCCTTCCAGGCCCACCTCGTTCAGGAGGTTCAGGGCGGCGTCCGCCACCCGCTTGCGGTCGAGGGGCACACGGCGTTTCGTACTCACGCTTGACAGCTTAACGCCGTTAAGGGCATCGTCGTGACCAGCGGAACTTAACGCCGTTAAGGAGCGTGGACGCATGACTGCACAGGTGGACACCGTGGACGTCCTGGTGGTGGGCGCCGGCCCCAGCGGGCTGACCCTCGGCATCGACCTCGCCCGGCGCGGGGTGGACGCGCTCGTCGTCGAACGGGGCGACGGGCTGTTCCCCGGCTCGCGCGGCAAGGGATTCCAGCCGCGCACCCTGGAGGTCTTCGACGACCTCGGGGTCCTGGACGCGATCCGCGCGGCCGGCGGCACCTACCCGGTCGGGATGGTCTGGCAGGACGGGCGGCGCATGGGCGAGCACCGGATGTTCGACCCGGTGCGGCCGACCGAGGACGCGCCCTACAACGAACCGTGGATGGTGCCGCAGTGGCGCACGCTGGAGATCCTGCTGGCGCGACTGCGCGAGCTGGGCGGGCGGATCGCCTTCCAGCGGGAGGTGGCCGGCCTCACCCAGGACGAGGACGGGGTGACCGTGCACTTCGCCTCCGGCCCCGGCCTGCGGGCCGCATACGTGGTCGCCGCCGACGGAGGCCGCTCGACGGTGCGCCGGGCGCTCGGCATCGGCATGACCGGCGAGTTGGTCGACCCGAAACCCATGCTGGTGGCGGACGTCCGCATCACCGGCCTGGACCGCGACAACTGGCACCTCTTCCCGCCGCACGGGAAGAGCGACGATCTCATGGCGCTCTGCCCTCTCGCGGGCACGGAGGACTTCCAGCTCATGGCGCAGTTCCCGGAGGGCACCGCGGTGGATGTGTCCCCGGAGGGCATACGCAAGGTCGTCGCCGCCCGCTCGCACCTCTCCCCCGAGGACGTGACCGAGGTGCGGTGGGCCTCGGGGTTCCAGCCGCGCACCGCCCTGGCGGACCGCTTCCGCGAGGGCCGGGTCTTCCTCGCCGGGGACGCGGCGCACCTCCACTCACCGGCCGGCGGCCAGGGTCTCAACACCAGCGTGCAGGACGCCTACAACCTGGGCTGGAAGCTGGACGCGGTACTGCGGGGCGAGGCACCCGCCTCGCTGCTCGACACCTACGAGGAGGAACGGCGGCCGATCGCCGCCGACATGCTCGCCCTGACGACGAGCGTTCACCGCGGCGAGACCCGCCGCGGCGAGGCGACCCGCCAGCTCGACCTCCACTACCGGACCTCCTCCCTCACCGAGGAGACCCGCACCACCCCGGGCCCGCTGCGGGCGGGCGACCGCGCGCCGGACGGGACGGTGGCGGGAGTACGGCTGTTCGACGCCTTCCGGGGGCCGCACTGGACCCTGCTGACGCTGGGTGCAAACGCACCGCGGTGGTACGGCCCGGGGGTGTTCCTGATCCGTCCGGACGGCTATGTGGGCTGGGCCGGGGACACCACAAAGGGGCTGGAGGAGTACGTCCGGCGCGTGGGCGCCAAGGACGTGCACCGGATCCCCCGGTGCTCCGGCTGAACCGGCCCGCGTCCGCCCGTGCGGCCCGGACGCCCCGGGGTGACCGGCACCGGGCCCGCACAGCGGGTTGTGCCCGTCGCCGCCGGCGGCGGAGGGATCGGCAGGACGGCCGGCCGTGCCTCCGCCGCCGAGGGGCCAATGCGGCCGTGCACCACCCCGCCCCGGAGGAAGCCCCGCCTCCGGCGACGGTGCCCCAGCCGGGCCGAGCCGGCCCGGGACGGGGCGGTTCCGAGCGGGAACGGGCCCTGGCCCGGGCCGGGAACCGTCCCCGGCCGGCCGGGGTCGCACGCCGTGGACGAGGGTCCGACCGGTCGGGGACCGGTCAGGCCGGGACCGGCTGTCCCGGGAACTCCTGGGCTCCGGCCGGGCCGAAGCCCTCCGCGGACCGGGGCAGGTCGCGCGGGCCGGCCGGCAGCAGGTCGTGGAGGACGCGTTCGGCGGGCAGCCCGGCGTGGGCGAGGGCGGCCGTCACCGTCTGGACCATCGCCGGGGGCCCGGCGAGCAGGGCACGGCCGCCCGCCGAGGGACCGCTCCGGGTCACCGCGCGGACCAGCTCGCCGTACACGTCCTCCCCCTGCGCCGTGCCCGTCACCGGGATCACGGTCAGCCACGGGCGGCGCCGTTCGAGCCCGGTCAGGTACTCGGTGTCGTACAGGTCGGACAGCGCGTCGGCCCCCAGGAAGAGCCGCACCCGGGGCATCCCGGGCGCCGTCCGCGCACGGCCGTCCAGCTCCTGCAGCAGTGCCTTCATCGCGGCCCAGCCGGTGTCCCAGGCCACCAGCAGCAGCTCGTCCACCGGTTTCTCGTCGAGCCTCAGATTCCCCTTGGGAGGCCCGAGCTGTATCCGGTCCCCGACCGCGGTGTGGTGCACCAGGGCCTCGCTCACCCCGCCGGGGCCGGTGCACCGGACGTGGAGCTCCAGCTCTCCCTCCCGGCCGGGCACACCGGCCAGGTAGTACGAGCGCCAGGTGTGCGGCAGCCGCGCGGACTCCAGCGCGGTGTACTGCCCGGCCCGGTGCGGGAAGGGCTCGTGCGGCCGGACGCGGAGCACCGCCAGGTCCGGGCCGATCAGCCGATGCCCGGTCACCGTGGCCTGCCAGCACGGAGGTTCACGCAGTGCGGCGTCCGCCCCCTGCACCATGGCCGTGACGCCGAACCGCAGCATCCGCACCCACGCCTGCTCGAGTTCCTCGGTCCAGTGCTCGCCGGCGCGGATGCGCAGTGCCTCGCACAGCGCGGCTTCGAACGCGGCGTACTGCGCGGGACGCACACCGAGCTTGCGGTGGTCGCGGCCCAGCTGGTTGAAGGTCGCGACGACCTGCTCGGGCTTGTCCAGGTTCTCCAGCAGATACCAGAACGCCCGCGCCAGATGGGCCTGCTGGAACTCCATCGTGGCGGGGAAGAGCGACCGCAGCGAGGGATGCCGGGTGAACAGCGCCTGGTAGAGGTGGGCGATCAGCTCCTCGAACGGGGTCACCAGATCGAGGTGCCGCATGATGATCCGCTGGTCGGCGGCCCCGTCGTAGGGCTGCCCGGCCGGGTTCCCGAAGCCGCTGCCGTGGTCCGCGTCCGGGCCGCCTCCGGGGGAGAGCAGCTGCCGGCGCAGTCGCATCGCGTCGTGCCGGGCGAGCAGTGCGTGGTACGTCGCGTCTCCCGCGCTCATGATCGGCGGCTCCTCCGCATCTCGTGCCCGAGGGCGGTGGGGGCGCTGCCCGGGAGCTGGCGGATGGGTCGAGGCATGAGTGGGCTCCTGAAGGACATGCAGAAAGCGGTGGACGGACACGATGGGCAAAGCCGATCCGCCCGCTGAAACCGCGGGCCAGTATGGCATTAAGGACAAATGACCCAACGGCCCTGGTCGGAAGGGCCGTTGGGCCCTGGACAGGGCCGGGGAAACGATCATCGGCGGGTGGGGCCGCCCGGCCGTGAGGCATCCGGGCGGCATCCGGTCCGAAGGGCTCCCGGGGCACCCGGCCCGTTCCGGTGTTCCGGTGTGCTCAGTCCGTACGGCCGCCGGACCCGTCGGCGGGAGGAAGCCGCACGGCCCGCCGGATCAGCGCTCCGGTGTCCTCGAGGGCGGCGAGCAGCGACCCGGGCCCGGGCTCCAGCCCGGCCACGATGTCGTCGGCCCCGCACAGACCCGCGCGGGCGATCAGGCCCTTGTCGTTGGTGGTCCACTCGCCCCGGGCGGCGAGCACCGCGTGGGCGGCCTGGGTCGCGGCGAGGGCGATCGCGCCGGCGACCTGGGTGACCGCACCTCTCGGGGCGTGGCCGGCCTTGGCGTAGGCGAGGGTGGCGGTGGCCAGGCCGTACCAGTGCCCGGGCGCCGACTGCCGCAGGGCCGGCGGATAGCCGGCGGGGCGGGGCAGTTCACCGCGCAGCACCTGGTTGATCGCGAGCTCCGCCACCACCAGGTAACTGGGGATCCCGGCGAGGTGGAACAGCAGCGGCTCCACCCGGAACCGCCCCTGCTCCGCCTCCGCCCACTCGTGCTCCACGACGTCCAGGTCCCGGTAGTGCACGTCGACCCGCCGCCCGTCGATCGTCAGCCAGGCCCCGCCGTTGAACACGCCTCCGCCCCAGGCCCCGATCTCGGAGACCTCCCCCTCCCAGCCGACGGCGCGCAGATCGGCCGGGTCGAAACGGCCGCGGTAGTAGAGGGCGAGATCCCAGTCGCTGTCGGGCCGGTGGGTTCCCCGGGCCCGGGATCCGCCGAGGGCCACGGCCCGGACTCCGGGGAGGGCGGCCAGGCGGTCGGCGGTGTCCCGCAGGAACGAGGAGTCGTCGTCCGTCATGAGGTCATCCCTGCGTCGGTCAATTCCTGTGACACCACTCTTTTTCCGGTCCATGATCGGAAAGAAGGTCCTCGTGTCCGTCCCACTCGCTCCAGGAGTCCGCCGTGATCCGTCGTGTCACCGCTCCCGCGCTCTTCCCTCCGCCCGCCTACTCCCACGCCTCGGTCGTCGAGGCGGGGACGAAACTGGCGTTCCTCGCCGGATCCGTGCCGCTGGACGCCGACGGCGAGCTGGTCGGGGCGGGAGATCCGGTACGGCAGGCCGAGCAGGTGCTCGCCAACCTGGCGGAGCAACTGCGGGCGGTCGGAAGCGACTTCGCCCATGTGCTGTCCACCGACGTCTACGTCGTCACCACCGAGCCCGCCGTGCTCGCCGCCGTGTGGAAGGTGGTGGAGGCCTCCGGGCTCAGCACGGGGCCGCACTCGTCGACACTGCTCGGGGTCTCCTGCCTCGGGTACCCCGGACAGCTGGTGGAGATCACCGCGACGGCCGCCGTACCGGAGCAGCCCGAGGAAGTCCGCACACCCTGAGAGCGCCGCCCCGCCAGGACGTCACCGGGCTCCCCCGCACCCGCTGCCCTCCGCCCGCGGTGAGCCAGGGTCTGCTCGGTGCGTCTTCGTGTCCGGCTCCGCGCTCCTCGGTGACGGTGCCCGTGCCGGTGCCTGGACGGTGCTTCGGCGGTTGAGCGCTCGTCCCGAGGGCGGCGCAGGGCAGTGGGCGGGTGCTTCCGGCCGCTCGTGGGCGGGGCGGCGTCGAGGGCGACGGCCGCTCACCGTCGGGCGTATGTGTCCGTCGCCCTCACCAGCGCGTCCGTCATGGCCGGGGCGCCCGCGTCGTGGCCGACCTGGTCGACCATGACCAGTTCGCTGTCCGGCCAGGCGTGGTGGAGGCGCCAGACGGTGCCGAGGAGGTTGCCGAAGTCGAGGCTGCCCTGGACGAGGGTGCCGGGGATGCCCTTGAGCAGGTGGGCGTCGCGGAGGATCACGCCCTCGTCGTTCCCCTCGCCGAGGAAGTGGTCGTTGCCGAAGTAGTGGGTGACCGTGCGGGCGAAGGCCATGCGGAAGACGGGGTCCTCGTAGCGCGCGACGGAGCGGGGCGGGGCGGGGATGATCGCCGTCTCCCAGTCGGTCCAGGCGCGCGCCGCCCGTTCCCGGACGGCCGGGTCGGGGGACTCGAGCAGGCGGTTGAAGGCGGCGGCGAGGTTGCCGTCCCGCTCGTGCTCGGGCAGCTCGGCCAGGAAGCGCTCGAACGCCTCCGGGAAGATCTTTCCCAGGCCGCGGGTCAGCAGGGCCACCTCGGGGTTCGAGCCGGTGGCGACGGCGGTGAGGACCAGTTCGGAGACTGCGGCGGGGTGGGTCTGGGCGTAGCGCAGCGCCAGGACCGAGCCCCAGGAGACGCCCCACACCAGCCATCGCTCGATGCCGAGGTGGCGGCGCAGCAGCTCCAGGTCGGCGATCAGGTGCGCGGTGGTGTTCACGCTCATGTCGGTGTCGTACGCGCTCGCGTGCGGCGTGGAGCGTCCGCAGCCGCGCTGGTCGAGCAGCACGATCCGGTACGCGTCGGGGTCGCAGTAGCGCCGGTATCCGGGGGTGCAGCCGGAGCCCGGTCCGCCGTGCAGCATCACCGCAGGTTTGCCCCGCGGGTTGCCGCAGGTCTCCCAGTAGACGCGGTTGCCGTCACCGACGTCGAGCATGCCGTGGTCGTACGGTTCGATCTCCGGGTAAAGGCCCATCGGGGCACCCTAGACGGGGCGCGACGGCCCTGTCCTCCTATTTTTCGCGCTGCCCTTCGAGGGGTCCTTCGTGCTGTTCCCGGGGCAGGCCGGCCGTCCGCGCCGCCGTGCGCAGGACGGCGCGCAGCATCCCGGGGGTGAGCTTGCCGGTGAAGGTGTTGCGCTGGCTGACGTGGTAGCAGCCGAAGAGGGTGATGCCGTCGAGGGGGACCCGGGCGGCGTGGGCGAAGGGCGGG
>NZ_MUME01000480.1 GCF_002155915.1 Streptomyces thermovulgaris
CGTCCACCGGTCCGCGCCGCACCCGTCCCGACGGGCGCGGCAGCGGACCGGTGGACGGTGCGGACGGAGGATGGGACGGCGGGGCGGCGGTACTCCGGAACGGCGGCGACTGCATGGCGGCTCCCTTGGTGTCGTGGGGACACCGGGCGTTCCCCGGCCTTGATGCGGCGTCCGGTTCACCATCCGGCCCAGCACTCGACCCGGTGCCTGGTCCAGCGCTGACGCGGTGCTCGACCCCGTGCCGACTCGGCGTTCGACCCGGCACCAGCACCTGGTCCAGCTCCTGATGCAGCGCCTGATCCGGTGTCCGAAACAGGTTCTGAGGCAGCGTCCGACAGCGCGTCCGACATCGTGTCCGATTCGGCCGGAGCGGCCCGGTGTCCGGCACCGTAAAGGCGGCCGACGGACCACGGTATGGCCGGGAACCCCACAGTCCGCTTGCCACGACGGGCACGCGGAGAGATTGTGCCGCCGGAGGACGTCTGCTAGCCGGACGCCGGCAGCCGACCGGTAGGGCTGCCTCTCCACCACCTTCGGGCAGGGCAGGGTACGGCCCTCGGCCGGCCTCTGTGGTGAGACGCAGGCAGGTTCACGGCCCTCGCGGCCGGTCGGCGTCCGGGGTGTTCCGGGACGCCATCAGGGCCGCGTCGTCGAGCGGTTCGGGCGGTTCGGGCGGTTCGAGGGGGCCGAGCGGTCTGTGACAGGGCTGTGACCGGAGATGTGCCCCCCGTCACAGTCCTTCCGGTCCGCTCCTGATCGACTCTGTGCATGTACAGAGCCGCCTCCCTCGTCCTGCCCTTCGCCGCCGTGCTGCTGCTCGGGGGGTGCGGGGTCGAGAAAGCCGGTGCGCCGGGCGGGAATTCGGCCTCCGGCTGCCCCTCGAGGACGGCACCGGCTCCGTCAGGCCTGCCGTACCCGACGGGCGACGCCTCGGGTACGGAGCAGGACGGGGTCAGGATCATCGGCGTGGGCGGCGCTTCCTGCGACGAGGTCCGCTGGGAGGCCACGAACACCGGGAGCCGCACCTTCACCTACACCATCACCTTCGGCATCGTGTCGGACTCCGGGGCCGTGCTGAAGAGCGTGGAGCAGACCGTGCCGTCCGTGGAGCCCGGCAGGACCGTACGGCGCACCCTCACGCCCCCGGCCATGGGTGCGTACGGGGACGGCGGTGTGCCGTCCGTGCGCATCCTCAAGGTGCGCAGCGTGCCCGCCGACGAGACCCCGTCCGCGGCAGGCCCGTGCCCGGAGTCGGGAGTGCGGATGTACGCGGACCAGGGGGACGCCGCGATGGGGCTGCGGGTGGTGGGAATCCACCTGGAGAACTGCGGCACCGGCACCTACCGGCTCGACGGCCGTCCGCGGCTCCAGCTCCTGGACGAGGCTCACAAGCCCGTCGAGGGCGTACGGGTCCTGCAGGGCGGCAGCGGCATCGCCTCCGGCACCGGGGCCGACGCCCCGCCCCGGCCGCTGGCCCTGCGCCCCGGTGAGCGGGCGCGCACGACGCTGGTGTGGCGCAACACCGTCGAGCTGGGCGCCGGTGACCCCGTGAACGCCCCCTATGTGCGGATCTGGGCGAGGCCCGGCGCCGCACCGGTGACGGTCGTGACGGAGCTGGACCTCGGGACGACGGGGAAACTCGGGGTCGGCGCCTGGCAGAAGGACGAACGGAAGGCTCCGTCCTCCGGCCCGTACCCGTATCCGCACCCGACTCGTACTTGATCCCGTACTTGATCCCGTACTTGATCCCGGCCCCGGATCCGGACCCGTACTCATACCCGCGCCCGCACCCGTACCCGCACCCTCGTCCGCATCGCTCCCGCGGGGCTCCGTCCACCTCGAGAGGCGCCCCGGCTCACGGACCGGGCCGTGTCTCCGCTTCAGCCTCTCGTCGCCTCACCTGCTCGACCGGCAGTTCTGCACACAAATTCACTTGCATATGATGTGCAAGAACTAAGGACCTGTAATAGAGGGTGGGGAAGCATGGCGACGACCCGACGCATACGAGCCGCCGGAGCTGCCGTCGTTGCGACGGCGCTGGTGGCAGGGCTGGCGGCCTGTTCCGCCCCCACCGGCGGCGGAGGCGGCGGGGGAGCCGCCGATTCCGTCGTGATCGGGGTGGCCTCGGAACCGGACACCCTCAGCCCGCTGCTGGGCTACGGCAAGGACGGCAACTCCAAGATCTTCGACGGACTGCTCGCGCGCGACGCGGACCTGAAGCTGAAACCCGCGCTGGCGAAGGCGCTCCCCGAGGTCGACGACAAGGGGCTCACCTACACCTACACCCTGCGGGACGGGGTGAAGTTCAGCGACGGCGAACCGCTGACCGCCGCCGACGTGGTGTTCACCTACCGGACCATCCTCGACAAGAAGACGAACAACCCCTCCCGGAGCGAGCTCGACGCCATCAAGGAGGTGCGGGCGGAGGGCGACGACAAGGTCGTCTTCACCCTCAAGTACCCGTACGCGCCCTTCGCGGCACGCACGGTGCTGCCCATCGTCCCCGAGCACGTCGCGGGCGGACAGGACCCCAACACCGGCTCCTTCAACACCGAGCCGGTCGGCACCGGCCCCTACGTCCTGACCGGCTGGTCCAAGGGCGAGAAGCTCACGTTCAAGGCCAACCCCCACTACTGGGGCGGCGAGCCGAAGGTCAAGAAGCTGACCATGGCCATCGTCCCGGACGACGACGTCCGCGCCACCCGGCTGCGCTCCGGCGACCTCGACGGCGCGGTCCTCCCGCCCGACCTCGCCGCCACCTTCACGAACGACAAGGACAAGAAGACCTACCGGGCGAGGTCCTACGACTTCCGCGCCGTCACCCTCCCCACCGCCCACAAGGTCACCGGCGACCGCGCGATCCGCCGGGCCCTGGACGCCGCCGTGGACCGCCGGGCCATGGTCGACAAGATCCTCGACGGCGCGGGGCGCCCGGCGTACGGGCCGCTGCCCGTCGACGACCCCTGGTACACCAAGGACGTCGAACGCCCCCAGGACCTCGCCAAGGCCAGGCGCATCCTGGACGAGGCCGACTGGAAGCCCGGGGCGGACGGCATCCGGGTCAAGGACGGCCGGCGGGCCTCCTTCACCCTGCTCTACCCCTCGGGCGACAAGGTCCGCCAGGACCACGCCCTCGCCTACGCCTCCGACGCGAAGAAGGCCGGCATCGAGGTGAAGGCCGAGAGCGCCACCTGGGAGGTCATCGAACCCCGGATGAAGAACGACGCGGTCCTCGCCGGCTTCGGCAGTGTCGGCGACCCCGACTTCGGGCTGTACACCCTGCTGCACTCCTCCCTCGCCGGCGACGGCTTCAACAACATGGGCCACTACGACAACCCGACGGTGGACCGGGCCCTGGACACCGGCCGCCGCAGCCAGGACCGGGCCACCCGGAAGGAGGCCTACGCCACCGTTCAGCGCGCACTCGTGGCGGACCCGGGCTACACCTTCCTCACCCACCTCGACCACGTCTATGTGCTCGCCGACCGCTGGGACGGCCTGACCACGCAGCTGGAGCCGCACGAGCACGGCTTCGCCAGCGGCCCCTGGTGGAACGCGGAGACCTGGCGGCCGAAGAAATGAGCCCATTGCCCTGGGGAGCGATGGCCCGGCTGGTGGGACGGCGGGCGCTGTTCGCCGTCCCGGTCCTGCTCGTCGTCACCTTCGGCGTCTTCGCCATCGCCGCCGCATCCCCCTTCGACCCGGTCAAGGCGTACGGCGGCACCGCCGTGCTCGGCGCCGACCAGGAGACCCTGGACCGGCTGCGGACCAACCTCGGCGTCGACGAACCCTTCGTCGTGCGCTGGGGACGGTGGCTGGCCGGCGCCCTCACCGGCGACCTGGGCCAGTCGGCCGTGCTGCGGCAGCCGGTGGCCCAGGTCATCGGCGAACGCCTCGTGTGGTCCACGCTGCTGTGCGCGGTCGCCTTCGCCGTCGCCGTGGTGGCCGGCACCCTGCTCGGAGTGCTCGCCGCCCGCCGGCCCGGCTCCTGGACGGACCGGACGGTCACCTCGCTCGCCTACGTCCTGGAGGCCGCCCCGGTCTTCTGGATCGCCCTGCTCGCCGTCTGGCTGTTCGCCCTCCACCTGGGCGTCCTTCCGGCCGCGGGCCTGACCGACACCGCCAGCGAACAGGTCACCGCGGGACAGGTCGCCCGTCACCTCGTCCTGCCGGCCGGCGTGCTCGCCGTCTCCCAGCTGCCCTGGTTCACCCTGTACGTCCGTCAGGGCGTCGCCGACGCGCTGGCGGAGGAACCGGTGCGCGGCGCCCGCGCCCGGGGCCTGGGCGAACGCACCGTCCTGCTCGGCCACGCCCTGCGCTCCGGACTGCTGCCGGTCCTCACCCTGATCGGCTCCCGCGTCCCCGAACTCATCACCGGCGCCCTGCTCGTGGAGAGCGTCTTCAGCTGGCCGGGCATCGCCGCGGCGACCGTGGAGGCGGCCACCGCCGTCGACTTCCCGCTGCTGGCCGCCCTGACCACGCTGGCCACGGCCGCCGTCCTGGCCGGAAACCTCCTCGCGGACCTGTTGTACGGACTGATCGACCCGAGGGTGAAGCTCGATGACATGTGAAGCGACGCGTGATTCCCATGGCTGAGGCGGCAGTCGAGCCCGTATGGCGCTCCCGCGGCACCGGCCGCCGTTCCACGCACACCGTCCGGCTGCGCACCTCCGCGGCGCTGGTCGCCGTGATCGTCCTCGCCGTGCTGCTGGTGCCGCCGCTGGTCCGGCTCGACCAGCAGGCCGTCGACCTGTCCGCCAAGCTGCAACCCCCCTCCTGGGCCCACCCGCTCGGCACCGACGACGTCGGCCGGGACCTGCTGCTGCGCTGCGTCTACGGCCTGCGCGTCTCCCTGCTGGTCGGCGTGGCGGCGGCACTGGCGGCGACCGTCGTCGGCACCGCCGTCGGCGCCACGGCCGGAGCGCTGGGAGGCTGGGCGGACCGCGTCGTCATGCGGCTGGTGGACACGATCTCGTCCGTGCCCCACCTGCTGCTGGGCATCTTCGTCGTCGCCATGTTCCGGCCGGGCGTGTGGCCGGTGGTGGCGTCGATCGCGGCAACCCACTGGCTGTCCACGGCCCGGATCGTCCGCGCCGAGGTCCTGTCCCTGCGCTCCCGCCCCTACATCGACGCCGCCGTCTCCGGCGGCGCCTCCCGATGGCGGGTGGCGGTACGCCATCTGCTGCCCGGCGTACTGCCCCAGGCCGCGCTCGCGGCCGTCCTGATGGTGCCGCACGCCATGTGGCACGAGTCGGCCCTGTCGTTCCTCGGCCTCGGCCTGCCCGCCCACACCGCGAGCCTCGGCACCCTCATCCAGGACGCACGGGGCTCCCTCCTCGCCGGACAGTGGTGGCCCACCCTCTTCCCCGGCCTGTTCCTCGTCGTCCCGACCCTTGCCATCGCCGGTCTCGCCGGAGCCTGGCGGGAGCGGATCAACCCCCGTCGCCGATCGGAGCTGACGCTGTGAACGAGCGCCCCACCGTCCTGTCGGTCCGCGGACTGTCGGTGCGCTTCCTGATGCCCGGCGAACGCCGGATCGCCGCCGTCACCGACGCCCACTTCGACGTGGCGGCCGGGGAGTGCCTGGCCCTGATCGGCGAGAGCGGCTGCGGCAAGTCCGTCCTCGCCTCCGCCCTCCTCGGCCTGCTCCCCGCCAACGCCCAGGTCGCCGGGGAGGCCCGCCTCGGCGACCTGGAGCTGCTCTCCGCCGACGAACGCACCCTCGCCCGCCGGGTCCGGGGCCGCCTGATCGGCCTCGTCCCGCAGAGCCCCGCCGTGCACCTCACCCCCGTCCGCACCATCCGCTCGCAGCTGGAGGAAACGGTCGCCGAGCTGACCGGGACCCGGGGCCGGGCCGCCCTGCGCACCGCCGCCGAGGCAGCCGCCGCGCGCGCGGCCTTCCCCGCCGACCACCTCGACCGCTACCCCCACGAACTCTCCGGCGGTCTGGCCGGACGCGCCGCCCTCGCCCTCGCCCTCGTCGGCGACGCCCCCCTGCTGCTGGCCGACGAACCGACCACCGGACTCGACCGCCCCCTGGTGAACCACACGGTCGACGAACTGCGGCGCCACGTGGACACCGAGGACGGCACCGGACGCGCCCTGCTGATGATCACCCACGACCTGGCGGCAGCCGAACGCATCGCCGACCGGGTCGCCGTCATGTACGCGGGCCGCATCGTCGA
>NZ_MUME01000481.1 GCF_002155915.1 Streptomyces thermovulgaris
CCCGCCCGGCCGGGCGGGCGCTGGGAGGTGGCCCGTGCCGAGTTCCTTCCCGCGGTGTTCGACCCGGACGCCGGCCGGGTGGTGAACGTGGGCGAGGCCATCGCCCGGGGCGCCGATCTGCAGGGCGTGCGGGACCGGCTCCAGACCGTGGTGCTCGGCCGGGGCGCGGCGAAGCACGGGCTGATGATGGGGCGGTGACGCGGCCGGCCGGCACCCGCGCGGCCGGCCGGGCGCGTGTGTCGAGCGGTCAGTCGACGTCCACGTGGTCGAAGAGCGAGAGCATCTCGCGGAGGACGCGCAGACATGCCTCCACATCGGACTCCGTCAGACCGCCCCCGACCTGACGCAGCAGCAGGTGCTCCCGGGTGAGCACCGCGGTGATCGCGGCCCGGCCCGCGTCCGTGAGCCGGATCAGCGGCGAACGCCGGTGGGCCGGGTTCGGCACGCTCTCCACCAGGCCGCGCGCCGCCGCGTCGTTCACCATGCGCTGCACGAACTGCCGGCTGATCGCCTGAGCGCGGCCCATCTGCGGGACGGTCATCGGCCCGTGCTTGTGCAGCAGGTCGAGGACGGCCCGTATGCCGACGGACAGTCCTGCCGCGGCCTGGTCCTGCTCCACCTTGCGCTGCACACGCCGGTAGAGCGGGCCCACCAGGTCGAACACCTCGGTGAGACGACGGCCGAGTTCGTCCGGGGGGAGAGGGGCATGGATGTCGTTCACCGGACCATCATGACACCTTGGTTGTCAAAATGGTGAGAAGATGACACCTTGGTTGTCATGACTGCTGTTGCGGACCTCCGTTTCTTCCCCTCCTCGGACGGCGACCTCGCCTACCTCGACCAGGGCAGCGGGGACCTGGTCGTCCTGCTGCACTCTGGATGGGTCGACCACCGGGTCCTCGACGCCCAGATCGCGGCGCTGGCCCGGGAATTCCGGATCGTCGCCCCCGACATGCGCGGCCACGGCCTCTCCGCCAACGCGACCAGGCCCTTCCGGTGGGCCGACGACCTCGCCGGACTGCTGCGCCACCTCGACGCCGGCCCCGCGGCCCTCGTCGGCCTCTCGATGGGCGGGGCCGTCGCCACCGACACCGCGATCGAGTACCCGGAACTGGTCCGCGGAGTGGTCGTCTGCGGCGCCGCGACCAGCGAGTTCCGGTACACCGACCCCTGGGCGCAGCGGATGCAGGCCGACTGCCTCCGCGCCCTGGGCGCCGGTGACGTCGACAGCTGGCTCACGGCGCTCCTGGGCTTCGCGGCCGGCCGAGGCCGCACCCCCGACGACCTCGGCCCGGACATTCCGCGCCGGCTGCGCGAGATGGCGCTGCACACCCTGTCCAAGCACACCCCTGACGAGAAGGACTGGCACGTCCCCCTGACGGACACCTGGGCGCGCGTGCCGGGGATCGCGGTCCCGGTGCTCACCGTCAACGGCGCCCTCGACGCGCCCGACCTGATCGCCGAGGCCGAGCGCCTCGCCCGTACCGTCCCCGACGGCCGCTCCGTGACGATCGAGGGCGCCGCGCACTACCCGAACCTGGAGCGGCCGGAGGTCTTCAACGGGATCGTCGCGGACTTCCTCCGCACGCTTCCGGACCGCTGAGGGCACCCCCTGACGGCCCGGCCGCTCCCTGACGCCCGGCCAGGCCCTAACGGCGCCTGGCCAGTTCCGAATGCCGGTACGAGTACGCGAAGTAGAACACGCATCCCGCGAGGAACCACAGCGCGAACCGCACCCAGGTCTGCCACTGCAGGAACGTGATCAGCCAGATCGAGAAGACCACACCCAGCCCCGGCACGAACGGCATCCACGGCGTACGGAAGCTGCGCGGCAGGTCCGGCTGCCGGTAGCGCAGCACGATCACCGCCGTGCACACCACCACGAACGCCAGCAGGATGCCGATGTTGGTCAGTTCGGCCGCCTCCGCGATCGGCAGGAAGCCGGCGATGGCGGCCGACGCCACCCCGACGATCCAGGTCACACGGGTCGGCACATGCCGTGTGGGGTGCGTCTTCGCGAACCACTTGGGCAGCAGCCCGTCCCGGGACATGGCGAACCACACCCGGGTCACCCCCAGCATGAACGTGAACATCACCGTGAGGATGCCGATGATCGCGCCCGCCGCGATCAGGTCCGCCAGCCGGTTCAGCCCCACCGACTGGAACGCGGTCGAGAAGCCGCTCTCCTTGTCGATGTACCGGTAGTTCTGCATCCCCGTCAGCACCAGACAGGCCGCCACGTACAGGACCATCGCGATCACCAGCGAGTAGATGATCGCCTTCGGCATGTGCCGCTGCGCGTCCTTGGACTCCTCGGCCGCCGTCGACATCGCGTCGTAGCCGAAGACCGCGAAGAACACGGTCGCCGCACCCGTGAACACCCCGCTGATCCCATAGGGGAAGAACGGGTGGTAGTTGGCGGTGGTGATGTGGAAGGCGCCGACCAGGATCACCACCAGGACCACCAGCACCTTCAGCCCCACGACGAATGTCTCGAAGCGGGCCGCGTTGCGGATGCCCAGGGTCAGCAGCCAGGCGATGAGCAGGCACAGGAGCGCCGCGAACAGATCCACCTTGTGCCCGGCGCCGGTGCCCGGCGCGCCCAGCATCCAGGCGGGCAGATCCGCGCCCAGGTTCTCGATCAGGAAGCCGAAGTAGCCGGAGATGCCGATCGCGACCACGGCCACGATCGCCGTGTACTCGAGCAGCAGGTCCCAGCCGATGAACCAGCCGGCGAACTCGCCGAGCACCGCGTAGCCGTAGGTGTAGGCCGAGCCCGCCTTCGGGATCATCCCCGCGAACTCGGCGTACGACAGGGCGGCCGCCGCACTGGCCACGCCCGCGATGAGGAAGGACACCAGCACCCCGGGACCCGCCGTGCCGTTGGCGACCGTGCCGGCGAGGGTGAAGATGCCCGCGCCGATGATGCCGCCCACGCCGATCGCCGTGAGCTGCCACAGCCCGAGCGTCCGTTCCAGCCGGGGTCCCTCGGCGGCTTCCGTCTCCTCGATGTGTTCAATGGGTTTGCGGCGGAAAATGCCCTCACCCGCCCGGAGTCCCGCCATCTGCCTCACCTCTTCGCATACGGCAACGGCTGACGGCGGATCGTACCGGCTCGGCACCGCCGGGCCGGGGAGAATCGCCCCGCATACGGCCGGACCGGGGTGGGGCGACAGCCGGTCGGGCCCACCGGCTGCGGCACCACCGTCGCCGGCCGTCGTCCCGCCTCGGCCAGGCGGACCGCGACCGAACCGGCGATCCGGTGGCCGGCCCGCTCGAACCGGTGCGCCCGCGGCTCGTCCCGCTCCGCATGCCCGTGCTGCTCCGTCACTCCTGCGAGGCCGGCGGCCCGGCAGCACCCGGGGGAGGGAAGGCGCCCGGGGAGGCGGGCCGGGCGCCTTCCCTCCCCCGGGTGCTGCCGGGCCGCCGGCCTCGCAGGAGTGACGGAGCAGCACGGGCATGCGGAGCGGGACGAGCCGCGGGCGCACCGGTTCGAGCGGGCCGGCAG
>NZ_MUME01000482.1 GCF_002155915.1 Streptomyces thermovulgaris
GCGTCCAGCTCGGCCGGCACCCGGATCTCGATGCGGACAAGATCCCGTTCGAGGGCGGTCTCCAGTACCCGGGCCACCTTGAAGCGGCTGACGCCGAACTCCTCGGCGATCTGGATCTTGGACTTGCCCTCGAGGTAGAAGCGACGGGCCATGGCCGCCGCCTGCACCAACTCAGCGGGTCCCATCCTCATTGCCGATCGGCCCGCTGACATACCCGCCACGGCGCTCTCCTCACTGCTGTTCCCACTCTGGCCTCGCCGTTCATCCTTGCAGATCCGACGCGTTCGATCAGTCCTGATGGGAGCCGTTCACACACCTCGCTCGTTCAGTGACGCCGAGTCATCCGTTCAGTGACCGCACGCCCAGGACGCCTTCGCGGTCGCCGCCTCCGCCCGGGCGCGCAGCGCACGCACCGCCTCGGCCGGGTCCTTCTGCCCGTACACCGCCGAGCCGGCCACGAAGACGTCGGCGCCGGCGTCCGCGCACTGCTCGATCGTGGCGGTCGACACCCCGCCGTCGACCTGGAGCCACAGCTGCAGGCCGTGCTTGCTGATCAGCTCCCTGGTGCGGCGGATCTTGGGCAGCATGATGTCGAGGAACGCCTGCCCGCCGAAACCCGGCTCCACCGTCATGATCAGGATCATGTCGAGCTCGGGGAGCAGGTCCTCGTACGGCTCGATGGGCGTGGCGGGCTTGAGGGCCATCGAGGCCCGGGCGCCCTTGGCGCGGATCTCACGGGCCAGCCGGACGGGAGCGGAGGCCGCCTCCACGTGGAAGGTCACGGAGGAGGCACCCGCCTCGACGTACTGCGGCGCCCAGCGATCGACCTGCTCGATCATCAGATGGCAGTCCAGCGGAATGTCCGTCGCCCGGGCCAGCGACTCCACCACCGGGACTCCGAGCGTCAGATTCGGGACGAAATGGTTGTCCATCACGTCGACATGGAGCCAGTCGGCTCCCTCGACCGCCTTCGCCTCCTCGGCGAGACGTGCGAAGTCGGCGGACAGGATACTGGGGTTGATCTGCACGGCCATGCCCCAAGCGTGCCATGCCCCGGTCCGGTTGTTCGCGCCGGTCCCCGGCGGGCGTCCGCACGCGGCCTCGGCCGCGCGGTCCTCAGCCGGTGCGGTCCTCAGCCGGTGCGGTCCTCAGCGGGTGCGGCGGACGAGGGCCAGGTACATCGCGTCGGTCCCGTGCCGGTGCGGCCACAGCTGGACGTCGGGGCCGTCGCCGAGGTCCGGGACGCCCGCAAGACCCGCGAGAAGAGGACGGGCGTCGACCGGCTCGGCCCCGGGGAACTGCTTGAGCACGTCGGCGACGACCGCGCGGGTCTCGGCCGGATGGGGCGAGCAGGTGGCGTAGCCGACGACCCCGCCGACCCGCACGGACTCGAGGGCCGTGCGCAGCAGACCGCGCTGGAGCGGGGCGAAGACCTCCAGGTCCTCGGGACGGCGCCGCCAGCGTGCCTCGGGACGGCGGCGCAGGGCGCCGAGGCCGGTGCAGGGGACGTCGACGAGAACGCGGTCGAAGCTGCCGGGACGCCACGCCGGGCGGGTGCCGTCGGCGGTGATCACCTGGTACGGGCCGGGGTTGCCGGCCAGCGCCCGGGCCACCAGACCGGCCCGGTGGTGCTGCTTCTCGGCGGCGACCAGGACGGCTCCGCGTTCGGCGGCGAGCGCCGCGAGCAGGGCCGCCTTGCCGCCGGGGCCGGCGCAGCCGTCGAGCCACTTCTCGTCGGGGCCGTCGAGGGGGGCGTTCGCCAGGGCGAGGGCGACGAGCTGGCTGCCCTCGTCCTGGACGCCGGCCCGGCCCTCCCGCACGGCGGCCACGGCGCCCGGCTCGCCGCCCTCGGCGAG
>NZ_MUME01000483.1 GCF_002155915.1 Streptomyces thermovulgaris
GGGTGGCGGAGAAACGGGGGGCGGGGGCCGGCTGGGTGAGGCCGGCGTGGTCGGTGAAGGTGCCGCGGGCGGCCAGGTGCGGGTGGTGCGGGGCCTCGCGCAGCGACAGCACGGGGGCCACGCAGGCGTCGGAGCCCTCGAAGACGGCCGTCCACTCGGCCTGGGTGCGGGACTTGAAGCGGGCGGCGACCGCCTCACGAAGTTCACCCCAACGGGCGGGGTCCGTTCGGGTGCCGACGTGCTCCTCCAGGCCGAGCAGGGTCAGGAACTCGTCGTNNCGGTCCTGCCAGGCGCCCGCGGCGAGCATGCCGTGGATCATCGCGGACAGATGGGCCGCGCCGTCGACGATGGCCGCGTCCACGACCTGGCCGGTGCCGGTCGCGCGTGCGTGGTGCAGGGCGGCGAGGACGCCGACGACGAGATAGAGGGAGCCGCCCGCGTAGTCGCCGAGGAGGTTGGCGGGGACGGCCGGGGGCCCGTCGGGGCCGCCGATCATGCCGAGGGTGCCGGTGACGGCGATGTAGGTGATGTCGTGTCCCGCGCGGGGGGCGAGCGGGCCGTCCTGGCCCCAGCCGGTCATCCGGCCGTAGACGAGACGGGGATTGCGGGCGTGGCACGCCTCGGGGCCG
>NZ_MUME01000484.1 GCF_002155915.1 Streptomyces thermovulgaris
GTTGAAGGCGTCCGGCGGGGCCGACGCCTGGGCCCAGCAGGACCACTTCGCGACCGGCATGTCCATCGGCGCCCCGCCGGACGCCTTCAACGCGCGCGGTCAGGACTGGGGTCTGCCGCCCTGGCGCCCCGACCGTCTCGCCGCCTCCGGCTACGCGCCCTTCCGGGAGCTGCTGCGCGCCCTGTTCCGCCACGCCGGGGCCCTGCGCATCGACCACGTCATGGGCCTGTTCCGGCTGTGGTGGGTGCCGCGGGGCCATCCGCCCACGGAAGGCACCTACGTCCGCTACGACGCGGAGGCCATGCTCGCCACCCTGGTGCTGGAGGCCTCCCGGGCGGGTTCCGTGGTGATCGGCGAGGACCTGGGGACGGTGGAGCCCGGGGTGCGCGAGGCCCTGGACCGGCGCGGGGTGCTCGGCACGTCGGTGCTGTGGTTCGAACGGGACTGGGACGGCGACGGCCGCCCGCTGCCCCCCGAGCGCTGGCGCGCCGACTGCCTGGCCACCGCCACCACCCACGACCTGCCGTCCACCGCCGCCCGGCTCACCGGCGAGCACGTCGCCCTGCGCCACCGCCTCGGTCTGCTCACCCGCCCGCTGGAGGAGGAGCGCGCGGAGGCGGCCGAGGACGTCCGCGCATGGCTGGCGCTGCTGGCGGACCTGGGCCTGCTGGAGGACACCGGCGGCGCCCGCGCCGCCGTGGAGGAGGAGCGGATCCGGGCCGTCCACCGCTTCCTGCTGCGGACGCCCGCCCGCATGATCGGCCTCTGGCTCCCGGACGCCGTCGGCGACCGGGAGCCAGAGGCCGATCA
>NZ_MUME01000485.1 GCF_002155915.1 Streptomyces thermovulgaris
GGCGGGACCTGGGGCCGCTTCTGCTCGATGCCGAAGGTGGTGAAGGCGGTGCGGGCGGGCAGCGGATAGGTCCGGGTCCCGGTCACCGCGTTGAGGATGGTGGCACTGCGCCAGGCGGCGAGGCCCAGGTCGGGGGCGCCGACGCCATGGGTGTGGCGTTCGGCGTTCTGCACATAGATGTGGCAGCCGGTGGCGGTGATGGAGGGGTCCAGGACGAGACGGAACTGCTCGTCGATGCGCGGGCGTTCCTTGCTGTCGCGGTGCAGATGGGGCTCGAGGGCGGTCAGCAGGGGGGCGAGGGGGCGTTCGCGGTAGCCGGTGGCCAGGACGACGGCGTCGGTGGTGAGGCGGGCGCGGGTGCCCTGCTGGATGTGTTCGACGTGGAGTTCGATCTGCGAGGTGGCGAGCCGGCCGGCGGTGCGGACGCGGACACCGGGGGTGAGGACGGCGTCGGGCCAGCCGCCGTCGAGGGTGCGGCGGTAGAGCTCGTCGTGGATGGCGGCGAGGGTGTCGACGTCGATGCCCTTGTGGAGCTGCCACTGGGCGGCGACGAGCCGGTCGCGCACGGGCTCGGCGAGGGCGTGGAAGTAGCGGGTGTAGTCCGGGGTGAAGTGCTCCAGCCCGAGCTTGGAGTACTCCATCGGGGCGAAGGCCTCGGTGCGGCCGATCCAGCGCAGCCGTTCCTCGCCGGCGGGGCGGTGGCGCAGCAGGTCGAGGAAGATCTCGGCGCCGGACTGCCCGGAGCCGACGACGGTGATGTGTCCGGCCGCGAGGAGGGTGTCGCGGTGCCGGAGGTAGTCGGCGGCGTGGATCACGGGGAGGCCGGGGGCGTCCGCAAGAGGCTTGAGCGGGGCGGGCACATGGGGCTCGGTGCCGATGCCGAGGACGACGTTGCGGGCCTGGACGCGGCCGAGGGCCTCGATCTCGCCGTCGGGGCCGAGCCGGGTGAAGTCGACCTCGAAGACGCGGTGGTCGGGGTTCCAGCGGACGGCGTCGACCTGGTGGCCGTAGTGCAGTGCGGGCAGGTTCTCGGAGACCCAGCGGCAGTAGGCGTCGTACTCGGCGCGATGGATGCGGAAGCGCTCGGCGAAGTAGAAGGGGAAGAGCCGGTCGTGGGTCCTCAGATAGTTGAGGAAGGACCAGTCGCTGGTCGGGTCGACGAGGGTGACGAGGTCGGCGAGGAACGGCACCTGGACGCGGGCGTCCTCGACGAGCAGACCGGGGTGCCAGTGGAAGCCGTGGCGCTGCTCGTAGAAGGCGGTGCGCAGGCCGGGGAGGGGGTGGGCGAGGGCGGCCAGGGAGAGGTTGAAGGGGCCGATGCCGACGCCGACCAGGTCGTAGGGCTGGTGGGGGGTGTGCGGGG
>NZ_MUME01000486.1 GCF_002155915.1 Streptomyces thermovulgaris
CGACGAGCGCGACGTCCTCTCCACGGGCGCGCTGGGAGGCGCGCACACGGTCGGGGTCCTCACGGAGCAGGCGAAGGTCAATCACGTGGCCAAGGCTACCGGTGCGGCGTTCCGCCTCACGACTCAGTATTCCGAACCGTGCATTACGTACCGTTATGGGGGAATTTCTCCCTGTAGTGATCCGTGGTGATCTCCATGGGTGGGCGCGGGGTGCCCCCTGCCCCTGAGCAGGGCTCCTGGGGGAGGTGGCGGTGGGTGTGCGGCTGACCGAAATCCCCTCTCCGATCAGGGGGCGGGGGCATGTTGTCCACAGCGATCCACATGTCGGGGAAAGTTATCCACAGGTTGTGCGGGCGATCTGTGGAAGCCGGAATTGATCACTCCGGAAAGCGGGATCGAAAGGGAGAATTCCTTGCTCAAACCCGCTCGGTGCCCCACTTTCGGATGGAAAGGCGTCACCTCAAAAGATGAATGAAAGGAGACAAGTGGACGAAGGGTGACTTGTCCCTCTTGCTTCCCTCAGGGGAGCGCAAGGGCTTTTGTTGATCGAATCACCCTTGGATGTCGACTTGTCCCCTGGTCGAGAAGAAGACCTGTGGACAACTTCTGTGGATAACGTTCCCGGCTAGAAACGACCGTCCTGGCAGCGCGCCACCCAGTCCGCCGCCGCCGCGAACTCCTCGTCCGAGGTCCCGGGCAGCGGAGGCCGGACGTCCGCCGCGCTGATGTCCGCCCGCGGGTACGAGCCGAGGAAACGCACCTGCAGACAGATCCGCTTCAGCCCCATCAGGGCCTCGGCCATCCGGCGGTCGTTGATGTGCCCCTCGGCGTCGATGCAGAAGCAGTAGTTGCCGATGCCGGCGCCCGTCGGGCGGGACTGCAGCAGCATCAGGTTGATGCCGCGGGTGCTGAACTCGCCCAGCAGATCGCGCAGCCCGCCGGGGTGGTCGTCGCGCTGCCACAGCACCACGGAGGTCTTGTCCGCGCCGCTCGGAGCGGCGGGCCGGGCGGGGCGGCCGACCAGCACGAAGCGCGTCTGTGCGTTCTCGGCGTCGTGGATGCCCGTCTCCAGGGGGACGAGCCCATAGCGCTCGGCCGCGAACTCACCGGCGAAGGCGGCGTCGTAGCGGCCCTCCTGGACCAGACGGGCGCCGTCCGCGTTCGAGGCGGCCGACTCCCAGACGGCGTCCGGGAGGTTCTTCTTCAGCCAGTTGCGCACCTGCGGCTGGGCGGCCGGGTGGGCGGTGACGGTCTTGATGTCGGACAGCGTGGTGCCGGGCCTGACCAGCAGCGCGAAGGCGATCGACAGCAGCACCTCGCGGTAGATCATCAGCGGCTCGCCCGCGACCAGCTCGTCGAGGGTGGCGGTGATGCCGCCCTCCACGGAGTTCTCGATCGGCACGAACGCGGCCTCGGCTTCACCGGCACGCACCGCGTCCAGCGCGGACTGCACCGACACATACGGGACCAGTTCCCGGGTGGCTGCCTCGGGAAGGGTGCGCAGGGCGACTTCGGTGAAGGTGCCCTCGGGGCCGAGATATGCGTAGCTCGCTGGCATGACTTCACCCTAATCGCCGTCCGGGAAGCGGGCGCGCGCGTCCTGGGGGAGCCCCTCCCGAGAGGGGACCCGCGCACCCCTGTCCGAAGAGTGCGCCTTCTCGACGCCCCCGATGCCTCCGACGCACTCGACGCACTCGACGTGCTCGACGCGTTCGGCACGTCTGGACGGGCTCGACGCGCTCGACGTGTCCTGGCGCGTTTCCCCTCTCCTGAAGCGTCCCCCGTGCCGCGCTCACCCCTCCAGCAGCCGCTGCCCCACGTACTCGCCCTTGGCCGCCCCGCCCGGCACCGCGAACAGTCCGCTCGCCTCGTGCCGGATGTACGGCGACAGCGCGTCGCCGCGGTCCAGCTTGCGCTGCACCGGGATGAAGCCGCGCAGCGGGTCCGCCTGCCAGCAGATGAACAGCAGGCCCGCGTCGGGAGTGCCGTCGGCGTCGAAGCCGTCGTGGTAGGAGAAGGGACGCCGGAGCATGGCCGCGCCCCCGTTCTGATCGGGCCGGGTGATGCGTGCGTGCGCATTGACCGGGATCACATAGCTGCCGTCCTTCCCGGTCTTCTCCAGGTCCATCTCGGTCGTCTCGGTGCCCCCGCTGAGCGGCGCCCCGTCGGACTTGCGGCGTCCGATGACGTTCTCCTGCTGGGCCAGGGACAGCTTCTCCCAGTCGTCCAGCAGCATGCGGATACGGCGTACGACGACATAGGAGCCGTGCGCCATCCAGGCCGGTTCGCCGTCCGCGGGGACGAAGACACGCTGCTCGAAGTCGGGGTCGGACGGTTTCGGATTGCGGGTGCCGTCGACCTGGCCCATGAGGTTGCGGGTCGTCATGGGATGTGCCGTGGCGCCGGGGGAGCGGTTGAAGCCGTTCATCTGCCAGCGGACGCGAGCGGCGCCGTTCGCGTCCGCTGGCAGATGAA
>NZ_MUME01000487.1 GCF_002155915.1 Streptomyces thermovulgaris
CGCCCCGGCCGCCTGGGAGGCCAGGGCGGCCGGGGCGACGGCGTCGGACGGCTTCCCGCTGCCGGCGACCGCAGGGGTCTCGCCGGTGTCGTTGACGTTGGTGTGGTCGACGACCTGGCGGCGGGAGATCTTCCAGATCGCGGCGCTCGAGACCACCAGGAAGGCGGCGACGAACCCGGTGCCCCAGTCGCCGAGGCGGGTCATGGCCTCCGCGCCGGCGCCGACCAGGGCCGCGGCCGGCAGGGTCAGGGCCCAGGCGACGAACATGCGGGTCGCGGTGGACCAGCGGACGACGCCGCCCTTGCGGCCCAGGCCGGCGCCCATCACCGAGCCGGAGACCACATGCGTGGTGGAGAGGGAGAAACCGAGGTGGGAGGAGGCCAGGATGGCGGTGGCCGCGCTGGTCTGGGCGGCGAAGCCCTGCTGCGGCTGGAGGTCGGTCAGACCCTTGCCCATGGTGCGGATGATGCGCCAGCCGCCGACGTAGGTGCCGAGCGCGATGGCGATGCCCGCGGAGGCGATGACCCAGAGGGGAGGGTTGGAACCGGGGGCGAGGGCGCCGCCGGTGACCAGGGCGAGGGTGATGATGCCCATCGTCTTCTGCGCGTCGTTGGTGCCGTGGGCCAGCGAGACCAGGCCCGCGGAGGCGATCTGGCCGGCGCGGTGGCCCTTCTCGGCCGCCCTGCCGTCCGCGTTCCTGCCGAGGCGGTACGTCAGCCGGGTCGCGACCAGGGCGGAGATGCCCGCGACGAGCGGGGCGGCGATTGCCGGGAGGAGCACCTTGGTGATCAGGACACCGCCGTGCACCGCGCCGATGCCCGCCGAGGCGACGGTGGCGCCGATCAGGCCGCCCATGAGGGCGTGCGAGGAGCTGGAGGGAAGTCCGACCAGCCAGGTCAGCAGATTCCAGAGGATCGCGCCCACCAGGGCGGCGAAGATGACCTCGGGACGAATGCCGCTTTCGTCGACGAGACCTTTGGAGATCGTGTTGGCGACCTCCACGGAGAGGAAAGCGCCCACCAGGTTGAGCACGGCGGACATCGCCACCGCGACCTTGGGCTTGAGTGCGCCGGTAGAGATGGTGGTGGCCATCGCGTTGGCGGTGTCGTGGAAACCGTTCGTGAAATCGAACACGAGTGCGGTGATCACCACAATCGCGAGGATCAGCGAGAAGCTTTCCATTTACCTGGCAATCGTTCGAGCGTCATGGGCGGGTTGAACGTAGGTAACGAGGGTGAACAGAAGATGAACTGAGGCGGTCCTCACGGTGTCCGTTCCGGCGGCCCGCCGGGAAAAACCGGTCGCTTCCGGGGTCGTCCCGACGGGGTCGGGGCAGGGCGGGCAACACATGACGGAGCGGCTCAGGGCGGTACGGCGCGGAAGGGGCGGCGCATGAAGCAGCGGCGGCGGGAGAGGGAGCGCGCACGGCAACAGGGGCGGGAACAAGAGCGGCAAGGAGCACAGGGCGCACGGAACACGCAGAACGCACAGGGCGCGCAGGACGTGCAGGACGTGCAGAACGTACCGGACGCACCGGGGGACGAGAAGGACGTGGCGGGCGTGCCAGGCGAGGAAGAGGTGGCCGGCGCCTGGGAGGCGCTCGTCGCGACGGCCCGCCGCATGGTGTCCGACGGGCTGGTCGTCGGCACCTCCGGCAATGTCTCCGTACGCGTGGGCGACGTCGTCCTGGTCACCCCCTCCGGCGTCCCCTACGACCGGCTCACCCCCGACGACGTGACCGGCGTCGACCTGGAGGGACGGCAGGTGCTCGGCACACTGGTGCCGACCAGCGAGCTGCCCATGCATCTCGCCGTGCACCGCACCACCGACGCCCGCGCCGTCGTCCACACCCACGCCGTGCACGCCACGGCCGTCTCCACGCTCGTCGCCGAGCTGCCGCCGGTCCACTACATGGCCGGTGCGCTCGGCGGGCCCGTCCGGGTCGCCCCGTACGCGACGTACGGCACCGAGGAGCTGGCCCGGAACATGCTGCGCGCCCTCGAGGGCCGCACCGGCTGCCTGCTGCAGAACCACGGCACGGTCACCTGCGGCGCCACCCTCGACCAGGCGTACGACCGCACCGCCCAGCTGGAGTGGATGTGCCGCCTGTGGCTGACGGCGTCGTCCGTGCCCGGCCTGACCCCCGCGCTGCTGACACCGGAGCAACTGGCACAGGCGGAGGAGCGGCTGCGGACGTACGGGCAGCCGGGGCGGTAGCGGCCGGTGCGGGGCGCGGGAGGCGCGGGGAGACGGGCGGGGCACGCCTCTTTCCGGTGGAGTCCTTCCGGGGGAGCGCGCGGGGCCGTGTCACCCCGACCGTCCCCCTCCGCTGGCCCGGGGCCGGATGCGCCACGACACTGGTCCCGTGCGCACAGTCACAGCGACGGCTGCGGCCGTCACCGCGGTTCTGACCGGCAGCGCGGCAAGCGTCGTCGCGGGCCGGCTGGCCAGTGACGCCGCGCTCAAGGTGGTCCCGGGCCGTCCCCTGCCCACCGAACCGCGGCTGACCGTCCACGGCACGGCCGCGGGCCAGATCACCCTCACCCGGGATCTGGCCTCCCTGCGCCCCGGCACCTACGGCCTGGCCGGCAACGGCTCCCACGCGGTGGTCGGCCCCGTCCTGCCCGGCGCCCCGCACCGGCCCGACACCGTCGTGCGCCGCCTGGAACGCGTCACCCACGGCACCCTGAAGCCCCGCGACAAGGTGTGGCTCACCCCCAACCTGTACGTGGGCGACCCCCGCTCCGCGCTCGGCCTGGACCACGAGGACGTCAGGATCCCGGGCGAGCTGGGCACCCTGCCCGCCTGGTTCGTGCCCGGGGCGCGCAGAACCTGGGTGATCGCGGTGCACGGGCTGGGCACCACCCGCGAACTGGTCATGAACGTCATGGAGTTCCTGCACCACCGGCACTTCCCGGTGCTGGCCCTCGCCTACCGCGGCGACGCCGGTGCGCCCCGCTCCCCGGACGGCCTGAGCCATCTGGGCGAGACCGAGTGGCGCGATCTGGAGGCGGCGATCCGCCACGCGGTGGAGTCCGGGGCCGAGCGGGTGATCCTCTACGGCTGGTCCACCGGCGCCACGATGGCCCTGCGGGCCGCCCGCCGCTCGAGGCTGCGCGAGCGCGTCTCCGGGCTGGTGCTGGACTCCCCGGTGCTCGACTGGGAGGTCACGATGCGGGCCCTGGCCCGGGCCCGGCACGTCCCGGGGCCGCTGCTGCCGCTCGCGGTGCGCGCCGCGCAGGGGCGCGCCGGACTCTACGGCGACCGGCTCGCCGAGGCGACCGCCCCCGAGAGCCTCTCGGTGCCGGCGCTGATCCTCCACGGCCCCGGCGACCCGGTGGCCCCCTGGCAGCTCTCCCGCCGCCTCGCCGAACGCCACCCCCACCTGGTGGCCCTGCACACGGTGCAGGACGCCGCGCACAGCGCGATGTGGAACGCCGACCCGCAAGGGTACGAGGAGGCGCTGCGGCGCTTCCTGACGCCGCTGACCTGAGCCGGGCAAAGCCCTGCCGGGCCCGTGACCGGGCCGTGACGGCCGGGTTCCGCTTCGGCCGGCGGACGGTCCTTCGC
>NZ_MUME01000488.1 GCF_002155915.1 Streptomyces thermovulgaris
CGGCGGCCTCGGTGCTGGTGAGGCGTGAGGCGCCGGCGGGGGGCAACGGCGGGAACGAGAACGGCGGAGGAGACGGGGGCGGTACCGCTCGGGGGACCCCCGACGGCCCGGGGACCCAAGGAGGCCCGGGGGCACCGGACGGCGGACGCGGGACGGCGGGCCGGCGCTCCTCCCGGTCCGCCCGGGCGAGGGCACGGCGGTTCTGGCTGGCCGGGGCGTCCCTGATGGGCGTGTCCGCGCTGCTGCAGGCCGCGGCGCTGTCCGTCGGCAGTCTGGCGCTCGTCCAGCCGCTGCTGGCCACCGAACTGCTGTTCACCCTGGTGCTGGGCAGCCTCGTCTTCCACCGGCGCCCGGACCGGATCACCTGGCTGTCCTTCCTGGCCCTGGCCGCCGGACTGGCCCTCTTCCTCGGCGCCGCCGACCCGACCCCCGGAAGCCCCCTGGCCAGGAACGAGCGCTGGATCCCGGTCGGCATCGCCCTGGCGTGCCTGGTGATCGGGCTGCTCGTCGTGGGACGGCTGCTCAGGGGAGCGCCCCGGGCCGCCGTCCTCGGTCTGGCATCGGCCGTGCTGTTCTCGGCGACGGCGGCCTTCCTGAAGGAGGCGACGGGCGTGTTCCCGCAGGGCCCGGCCGCGCTGGTGACCCACTGGACGCCCTATGCCACGGCAGCCGCCGGTCTGGCCGCCTTCGGGGTGCTCCAGCTGGCCTTCCGGGCCGGCACCCTGGTCGCCTCCCAGCCCGCCCTCACCCTCGGGGACGCCCTGACGAGCGTGGTGCTCGGAGTGGTCCTGTTCGGGGAACGCATCGCCCTGGGCTTCCACCTGCTGCCCGAGGCCGTGGGCATCGGCCTCATCGCGACCGGCACGATCGGCCTGGCCCGCTCTCCCGCCGTGTCCGGCGAGTGGGACACCGAGCCGGCGCGCGGCACGGCCCCCGACCGGGGAAGGGCACAGGCGGAGCGCCCGTGAGCAGGCGGCGGACGGAAGCACCGGGCGGCCGTGCCGGGCGGGTCACGGCGGCCCTCGCACCCGTCGCCGCCGTCGCGGCCGCACACATCGTCCCGGCGGCCACCTGGCTGCCCCGCCTCCGGGTCCGGTGCTTCCCGCGTCTGGCGGGGACCGGCCGCCCCGACCATGTCGCACTGACCTTCGACGACGGTCCGGACCCGGTCAGCACACCGCACTTCCTGGACGAGCTGGACCGGCTCTCCGTGCGCGCCACCTTCTTCGTCCTCGGCGAGCGAGTGACCCGGTACCCCGAGCTCGCCCGGCACATCGCACGACGGGGCCACGAACTGGCCGTGCACGGCTGGACCCACAGCCGCCCCTGGCTCCCGGCCCCGGGCCGTGACCTGCGGGAGACGGCCCGGGCGGCCGACGTGCTGTACGGCACGACCGGCTGCCGGCCGCGCTGGTACCGCCCGCCCTACGGCATCCTCACCTCCGGCCGCTGGACCGCCGCCCGGCGCGCCGGCCTGCGCCCGGTGCTGTGGACCGCCTGGGGCCGGGACTGGACGCCCGGTGCCACCCCCGCCACCGTCCGCACCACCGTCCTCGCCGATCTGCGCGGCGGCGGCACCGTCCTCCTCCACGACTCCGACCACGTCTCGTCCCCCGGCTCCTGGCGCGCCGCCCTCGCCGCCCTCCCCGCCCTGATCGGCACCTGCCACGACCGGGGCTGGACCGTGGGCCCCTTGGCCGAGCACGGCCTGGACCGACGGCCCTGACCCCTCGCCGCCCCGGACCTCCGGGCAGGCGCGTCCCTGCCGCCCGGACGGCCGGACACCCGGGTGCCGCCCGGACGCCCTCGGGTGCTGCCCGGCGCACGCCCCCGCGTACCCTCGACGCCATGCCCTCCCACGTCCTGATCCTCGGCGG
>NZ_MUME01000489.1 GCF_002155915.1 Streptomyces thermovulgaris
GGAGAGGAGGGCTGCGGGACGGCGCGCAGCAGCAGTGCGAGCACTCCGGCCAGGGCGGTCAGCCCGGCGCACACCCAGAACACCTGGCGGTGGCCCGTCCAGGTGGCCACCGTGCCGACGGCCAGGCCGCCCAGGAACATGCCGGCCTTGAAGGCGCTGGAGTACAGGGCGGAGGCGGTGCCGAACCGGCCGGGCAGGCTGTCCTGGAGCACGACCACCGGGATGTTCAGGGCCACCGCCACCCAGGCCGCGTTGAGCAGCTGCAGCGCGAGCAGGAGCGGGCGGCTGTCCGTGAGGGGGAGGAGGCCGAAGAACACGGTGGCGCAGACGGTGGCCGCGACCATCATCCGCTGCTTGCCGACCCGGTCCGCCCAGACACCGGCGAGCACCATCAGCGGGACCTCCAGGGCGGCGCTCACCCCGAGCAGCAGTCCGGCGAACCGCGGGCTCATGCCCAGCTCTTCGGTGATGTGGAGGGGGATGTCGATCTGGTACATCGAGTTGGCGCCGAGCAGCAGCACCACCACGCCCAGCACCAGCACCGTGCGCAGGCCGAGTCCCCGGAACATGCCGAGC
>NZ_MUME01000049.1 GCF_002155915.1 Streptomyces thermovulgaris
TGGTGGGCTCGTCGGCGATGAGCAGACGCGGGGCGCAGGCCACCGCCATGGCGATCAGGGCGCGCTGGCGCATGCCGCCGGAGAGCTGGTGCGGGTACTCCTTCAGGCGCCGGTTGGGGTCGGGGATGCCGACCCGGTCCAGCAGGTGGGCGGCCTCCTTGCGGGCGGCCTCGCCCTTCAGCCCGCGGTGGCGCTCGAGGATCTCGGTGACCTGCACGCCCACCGGCACGACCGGGTTGAGCGAGGACAGCGGGTCCTGGAAGATCATCGCCATCTTGCTGCCGCGCAGGTCGCGGCGGGCGGCCGGGCTCAGACCGAACAGGTCCGTGCCGTCGAACTCGGCACGGCCGCCGATGGTGACGCCCTTGGACGGCAGCAGGCCCATCAGCGCCAGGGAGGTGACGGACTTTCCGCAGCCGGACTCGCCGACCAGGCCCACGACCTGACCCTGGTCGATGGAGAAGGAGACGCCGTCGACCGCCCGGTACGCCTTGCGACCGCGGCTTTCGAAGGTGACGGTCAGTTCGTCGACAGTAAGCAGAGACATGGTGGTTCAGCCCCTCAGCTTCGGGTCGAGGGCTTCCCGCATGGCCTCTCCGAGAAGGGTGAAGCCGAGGGCGGTGACGATGATGCCGACGGCGGGGTAGACCGCCATCATCGGCGCGTTGTCGAAGAAGCGCTGCGCCTGGGCGAGCATGACGCCCCACTCGGGAACGGCCGGGTCGGGGTTGCCCAGCCCCAGGTAGGACAGGGCGGCCGCCTCGATGATCGCGGTGGCCAGGGAGAGCGTGGCCTGCACGATCACCGGGCTGAGCGAGTTCGGGACGATCTGCGAGAGCACGATGCGCCGCTTGCGCACGCCCAGGGACTGGGCCGCGAGCACGTAGTCCGCTCCGCCCTGCGCCAGCATGGAGCCGCGCAGCAGCCGGGCGAACACCGGCACCTGGACCACACCCACGGCGATCATCACGGTGGTCAGCGACTGGCCCATGACGGCGGCGACGGAGACGGCCAGCAGCAGCGAGGGCAGCGCCAGCATCATGTCGATCAGACGCATGATGACGGAGTCGATGCGCTTGCCGGTGGTGCCGCCGAGGGTGGCGGCGGCTCCGGAGAGACCGCCGATCAGGAAGCCGACGGACAGGCCGATCAGGGTGGAGACGACACCGACGAGCAGTGTCTGGCGGGCGCCGACCAGCATCCGGGAGAACATGTCCCGGCCGATGTGGTCGAGTCCGAACCAGTTGCCGGCGCGCGGGCCGACGAACTCGCCCCGGTTGGGGAAGACCTCGCCGCGCCAGGTCTGGGCGGTCGGGGAGTGCGGGGCGATGTAGGGTCCGACGATCGCGATGACGACGAACACGGCGATGATGGCCGCGCCGATGATCGCCATCTTGCTGCGCCTGAGGCGGCGGAAGGCCTCGCGCCACAGGCTGGCGCCGGTGCTGGTCTCCTTGGTCGCGGTCAGTTCCGCGAGGCGCTGGATCTTGTCAGTCTTGGTGGCGACACTCATACTCAGTGCACCCGCACTCTCGGGTCGATAAGGCTGTACGCCAGGTCCACCAGCAGGTTGATCAGGACGTACACCATCGCGATGAACATGATGAACCCGACGAGCACGGGGTAGTCGCGGGCGTCGATGGCGGTCCGGATGAAGGAGCCGATCCCGCCGAAGGAGAACACCGACTCGGTCAGGACCGCGCCGGACAGCAGGGAGCCGGTGAGCAGGCCGACCGCGGTCACCACGGGGAGCATCGCGTTGCGCAGCACGTGCCGGGTGCGCACGACGCTCCGCTTGAGCCCCTTGGCCTCCGCGGTGCGGACGTAGTCCTCGTCCTGCACCTCCAGGACGCTGGCGCGGGTCATGCGCACGATGACCGCGAGCGGGATGGAGGACAGGGCGACGGCGGGCAGGATCAGGTGCATGATCGCGTCCCAGGAGGCGTCGAACTCCCCGGTGAGGATGCCGTCCAGGACGGCGAAGCCGGTCACCTCGGTGGCGTTGATGCCGGTTTCCTGGCGGCCGTAGCTGGGGAAGATGCCGAGCTGGACGGCGAAGATGCCCTTGAGGATCAGAGCGAGGAAGAAGACCGGGATGCAGATGCCGACCAGCGAGCCGGACACGGCGGTGACGTCGAGCCAGCCGCCGCGGTTGCGGGCGGCGAAGTAGCCGAGCGGAACACCGACGGCCACGGCGAGGAACATCGCGCAAAGGGACAGTTCCACGGTGGCGGGGAAGCGCAGGACGAACTCGTCCCACACTGGCTGTCCGGTCTGGGTGGACGTTCCCAGGTCGAGTTCGGCGATGCGCTTGAGGAAGCGCCAGTACTGGATGTAGACGGGTTGGTCAAGCCCGAGCGCGCGGTTGATGCGCGCCACCTCGGCCTCGGTGGCCTTCTCCCCCAGGATCGCTGAGGCGGGTCCACCGGGCAGCCGGTCGAGCCACAGGAAGAGCAGAACCGATAGGCCGAGCAGCGTGGGTATGAGCTGGAGCAGTCTTCGTACAACGAGACGCAGCACCCCGCATGCCCCTTTCTTGCGTGTTGTCTTACATGAACGGACCCGCCCGGCCGCCGAGTTGCGACGGCCGGGCGGACCCCCGTTTACGGTTTCCTGCCGCGTGCTCGCTTACTTGAAGGAGGCCTCGGCGAAGATCTCCTGCGTCAGCGGGGAGACCTTCGGCGGGTTGACGTTCTTGCCGAAGGCGATCGCCGGCGGCGAGGACGAGATCGGGAGGCCCGGCAGGTACTCCATGATGACCTCGTTGGCCTTCTCGTAGGCGGCGATGCGGTCCTCGAGCTTGCCCATCTTGGATCCGGCGTTGACGGCGTCAAAGACCTTCTTGTCCTTGAAGCCCCACTGCTTGTCGAAGCCGGAGAACCAGGTGCCGATGAAGTTGTAGCCGTCGTTGAAGTCGCCGGTCCAGCCCAGCATGTGCAGGGCGCAGGAGCCCGACTCGGTGGCGTCGAGGTAGTCCGGGGCCCACTTCATGGGCTTGGGCTTGACCTTGATGCCGGCCTTCTCCAGGTCGGACTTCATCAGCTCGAACAGGTCCTGCGGGGCAGGCATGTACGGGCGGGTGACCTCGGTCGGGTAGCAGAACTCGATCTGGAGGTTCTCCTCGCCGGCCTTCTTCAGCAGCGCCTTGGCCTTGGCGGTGTCGTACGGGTACTGCTTGACCTTCTTGGAGTAGCCCGCGACCGTGTCCGGCATGAACTGGTCGGCGACCTTGCCGCCCTCGGGCAGCTGGGTCTTGACCAGGTTCTCGCGGTCGATGGCGTGCGCGATGGCCTGGCGGACTTCCTTCTTCTTCAGGGCCTTGTTGGCCCCCTGGCTCATGCCGAGGTAGAAGATGTTGAAGACGTCACGCGTCGGGACGACGTAGCCCTGGTCCTTGAGGGTCTTGACGTCGGCCGGGGCGACGAGGTCGTAGCCGTCGATGTCACCGGCCTGGAGCGCCTGGCGGCGGCCCTCCTCGGTGTCGATGGTGCGGAAGACCAGCTTCTTGATCTTGGCCTTCTCGCCCCAGTAGTCGTCGAAGCGCTCGAGGACGACTTCCTTGTTGCCCTTGTTCCACTTGACGATCTTGTACGGGCCGGTGCCGGCGACCACGCCGGCCTCCTGGCTGTACTTGGGGTACGTGATGGCGTCGCCCTTGGCGGTCGCCTCCTGCTTCTCGTACTCCTTGATGGCCTTGGGCGAGTGGATCGCCAGGGCGTTGAGGGAGAAGCCGCCGGGGAGGTTGGCGGAGGGCTTCTTGACCTCGATGACGGCGGTGTACTCGTCCTTCGCGGTGCAGGACTTGTAGTTCGGCTCGGGCGTCTCCTTGTCCTCGTTCTTCGCGAAGCCGCCCATGATGGTCTGCCAGTAGTAGGAGACCGCGCTGGACTGGTAGGTGCCCTTCCAGTTGAACCAGTGGTCGTAGTTGGCGCAGACCGCCTCGGCGTTGAGCTTCTCGCCGTCGTGGAACTTCACGCCCTTGCGGAGGTTGAAGGTCCAGACGGTGCCCTTGTCGTTGCTCGACCAGGTCTCGGCGAGACCGCCGACCAGCTTGGTGCCGCCCGGCTCGTGCTCGAGGAGGGCCTCGAACGCCTGACGCGTCACACGGAAGGTTTCGCCGTCGCTGGCGAGGGCAGGATCCAGGGAGCCCGGGTCGCCCGCACCGGCGAAGACGAAGGTGTCCTTTCTGCCGCTGCTCTTGTTGCCGCTGTCCCGCTCACTGGTGCAGCCCGTAGCGATCAGGCCGACCGCGACTGCGGCCGTGATCGCCCGAGCGGCTCGGGGCTTGAATATGCGCATTCTGGGGCCACTCCGGGTCCGCTATGTGGATGCATCTTGACCCGCTGAACACTACAGACGTTCGCAGGGAGTCAGGAACAGTCCGGATAGCGGTGATACCTACCTGAGATCTGGACACTTGACATAAGGGGGCAGTTCAGACGCCCCTTCACAAGAAGTTGATCCAATCGATACACAAGACGCCCCCTCAAGGTCCGCCAGAAAAGCGCCAGATGGGGCGAAGAAACGGAAAAACCGCAGGTGACAGGCGGTTAGCGAGAGGTAGCTGAACGCGCACGACCATCGGTCGGCCGGAAATCTGACACGACATCAGCCATGAGTTGTGAAGAAAACCCAGCACCGGTCGGATGTCCACATGCCGGACACGATGACGCTGCGTGATCCTGTGTGAAGGCCCGGTGCGGGCGACCGCACCGGGCCTTTCCGGGGTCCGTTCGCGCCGGTCAGTGCCGGTGCACCGGCGGATAGCCGTAGCCCGGGGCGGGCGGCACGGCACCGTGCGCCTCACGGTCGTAGAAGGGGCGGGAGTTGGCGCGCAGCCACATCGCGACCGGGTCGTACTCGTCGGACATCGCCACGGTCGACACCGGCAGCCCGTCGGGGACGGCGCTGATGGACTGCTGCATCATCGCGCGCACCGAGTCGACGGCGGCCGGCGAGGTGTCGTACACGTCCAGGCCGATGGCCAGGTACGGCTCTCCGATCGCGGGCTGCACCCAGGCGCGGCGCAGCGAGCGGACCGCCGGGGTGCGGTGGGCGTTCTGGGTGAGCAGGGCGTAGAACTGCGGGACCTCGACGGTCGGCTCGGACAGCCTGAGCGGCCCCGCGGGCTGGCGGTCCAGGCCGGTGGCGATGCGGCGCAGATCGAGCCAGGGAATGCCGACCCCGCCGCCCGGGGCGTGCGGGTTCAGCCACAGGCCGTAGTGCTCGCGGTAGAGGATGCGGGCCACCTCGATGCCGTCCACCACCTCGTACGACCGCATCCAGCCGCTGGCCGACAGCTCCTGAGCGGACGTCACACAGGGCGCGTAGCCGTGGCCGTCGACCTCCATGCGCCCGTACTGGGCGTCGGGGGAACCCGCCTGGCCGTGCCACAGCAGCATCCAGACCTGGCCGGTGGACGGCGTCGCCAGTGCGCGCAGCAACACCTCGTAGGCGTCGTAACGCCCCGGCGTCACCTGGCGCAGCGCCTGCTCGACCTGCCCGGCCGCCGTGCCGCTGGCGCTCACGCTCACCTTCTGTACCGCCCCTCCACGAGCCCCTTCGACACACTGTGTACCAGGGCGTGTTCCACGCGTCCCGCCCGCGGGACGCCCAAGGGCGCCCGCGGATGCGGACAGGGCCCGGGGAACACGCCGCGACGACCGGAAAGGTACGCCGGAGCGCTCGCGGCGTCCGGTGCCGCACCGCCTTCCACGCCCCTTCGGACGGCGGGAAGCACCGCGGGGCGAGGCGGCTCCCGCGTACTGGGTGCACGCGGGCGGTGCGGTGGCACGACGAGGTGCCGTGCCGGGCGTCACGAGCCGGTGAACCTTTTCGGTCGCAGCACTAGCTTAAGGCCGCCTGCGAACTCGGTACCCGTTGCCGTTTTTGCCGCCGTGGGGGGCTTGTGCCCATGCGCCGGTGTCCTCAGTGGTCGCGCCGGTAGAACGGCCGGATCTTTTCCCTCATCCAGTCGATCACCGGGTCCTGGGCCACGTCCAGGAGGACCAGGTTGACCGGCCAGCGGACCGGGGACGCGGCCAGGGCACGGCCCAGGGCCTCCAGGGGACGGGTCAGCAGGTCGCCCTCGAGACGGGACAGCTCGACCCCGATGAACATGACCGGGTCGGCCGTCTCGATGGCGGCCAGGCAGCGCCGGGCGGTGCGGACCACGCCGATCGCGTCGAACTCGGCGGAGGCGGCGGAGAAGAAGTCCATCGGGTCGTCCTGCCAGTCGGGCTCGAAGAGGCGGACGCGGCCGCCGGTCTCCGGGCCGTCCAGCGGGGTGCGTCCCGCCCGGCACAGTTCGGCCACGGCCGGCGGCGGCAGCGGGACGCCGACCACGCCCTCCGGGTTGATGGCGATGCCGGCCTGCGGGGGCAGTCCGCGCGCGAACTCGACGGCGGGCGCGATGGTGTACGCCATGTGCGAGCCGACGACCTGACGGAACTGCTCCTCGGAGCTGAAGACCGGCACGTACGCCTGGCCGTCGAGCTCCATCGCGGGCAGATCGAGCGGGCCGCTGTCCGGGCCTCCGCCGTTGGGCAGGGGGACCCAGAGGAAGCTGCGGCTGAGGACCTCGATGATCCGGCCGACGGCCGACGGAACGCCGAGGGAGGCCGACAGCACCTCCTCCAGTTCGTTGCCGGGCCAACCGCCGTGCGGGTGGGGCTGGAGATGTGCCTGTGCCGGGAAATCCATCTACCTACCGCCTGCTGGAAACCACTGCTGTGACCGGAAGGTTATCCGGTACGGGAGCGAACCCGATCCGCCGCAGGGCCGCCGCGGACTCCCGGTCCAGCAGGACCGCCGAGTCGCAGCCCCTGGGCAGCTCCCCCCGCCGCAGGAGGCGCAGCAGACGGGCCGCCGCCCGGCAGTGGCGCCGGAAGGCGTACGGGGAGACGCCCCGGCCGCGTTCCCGCTGCCCCGCCAGCGCGGTGCCGGGGGCGACGTCCAGCAGGACCAGATGCAGGGCGGCGCCGCGGCGGCGGGCGGTCCGGGCCAGCCAGGCGCGCACCCAGGGCTGGGTGCCGCAGTCGTGGACCACGACCGGGGCGCCGGAGCGCAGGGCCCTGCGCAGTCCGGCGTAGTGGACGAGGCGGACCAGGGGGCGGTAGAGGACGTAGGGCAGGTACGGCGCCAGCCGGGCGTCCCAGCGGTCGCGGGTGTCCTGGGAGTCGATCCGCAGGCCCCCGTGCACCGTGCGGCGCATCAGCGTGGACTTGCCGCCGCCGGGCAGGCCGGTCACCACGACCAGGTCGTACGGCCCGAAGCACAGCTCGTGCGGCCCGTCCTCCCCCCGCAGGTCCCGGACGGCGGCCCCGGACCGCCACAGCCGGGCGGGGGCCGGCCCGGTCGGAGGGAGGGGCGGCACGGAGGACTGGGACGTCGCCTGTGCCCTGGGCCTGTTCACCGTCATCATCCTCCCCGGTTGGTCAGGAATGCACCTTCCCACCGAACGTAAAGAGAAGGTAATGGACGGTGTTCCGTGATTCTGTGCACGCACTGTCACGGGTCGGTCACGGGTGCGGTCCTGCCAGGAACGGCCCGGGCGTGCAATGATGGGCGCCTCAACTGCATATCGGCCGTTTGAATCCGCGCGGGAGAGTCCCCGGCGTGCCGGGGCGCCGAAGGAGCAAGTCCCTCCCTTGAATCTCTCAGGCCCCGTTACCGCGCGGGCGAGGCACATCTGAAAAGCGGGTCGCCGGCACGGCGGCCCCACCCAAGGTGCAAGCCGTGGCCGTCCGTCCGACGGCGGTCCCGGCGAACCTCTCAGGTTCCGATGACAGATGGGGAGGACCTCAGGCCCGTCCTCGTCCGTATCTGTCTTGGAGACCGACCGATGAGCAGTACCGACGCCCCTCGACTCCGCCGTACCCCGCTCGACGCGCTGCACCGCTCGCTCGGCGCGACGATGACCGACTTCGCCGGCTGGGAGATGCCCCTGCGCTACGGCTCCGAGCGCGAGGAGCACCTCGCCGTGCGCACCAGGGCCGGTCTCTTCGACCTCTCCCACATGGGTGAGATCACCGTCACCGGACCGCAGGCCGTCGCGCTGCTGAACTACGCCCTGGTCGGCAACATCGCCACCGTGGGCCCGGGCCGTGCCCGCTACACCATGATCTGCCGGGCCGACGGCGGCATCCTGGACGACCTGATCGTCTACCGGACGGGTGAGCACGAGTACCTGGTCGTCGCCAACGCCTCCAACGCCCAGGCGGTGCTCGACGCGCTCACCGAGCGGGCGGCCGGCTTCGACGCCGAGGTCCGCGACGACCGGGACGCCTACGCGCTGCTCGCCGTCCAGGGCCCCGAGGCCCTCGCCGTCCTCAAGCCCCTCACCGACGCCGACCTGGACGGACTGAAGTACTACGCCGCCCTGTCCGGCACCGTCGCGGGCGTCCCCGCGCTGATCGCCCGCACCGGGTACACCGGCGAGGACGGCTTCGAGCTGTTCGTGGCCCCGGGCGACGCGGAGCGGCTGTGGCAGGCGCTCACCGAGGCCGGCGCCCCGGCCGGTCTGGTGCCCTGCGGCCTGTCCTGCCGCGACACGCTGCGCCTGGAGGCAGGCATGCCGCTGTACGGCAACGAGCTGTCGACGGCGCTGACCCCGTTCGACGCGGGGTTCGGCCGGGTGGTCAAGTTCGACAAGGAGGGCGACTTCGTGGGCCGCGAGGCCCTGCTGGCCGCCGCCGAACGGGTGGCCGCCGAGCCGTCCCGGGTGCTCGTCGGCCTGGTGGCCCAGGGCCGCCGGGTCCCGCGCGCCGGCTACTCGGTCGTCGCGGACGGCAAGGTGATCGGCGAGGTCACCTCCGGTGCCCCCTCCCCCACCCTGGGCAAGCCGATCGCGATGGCCTACGTCGACGCCGCGTACGCCGCTCCGGGCACGACGGGTGTCGCGGTGGACATCCGGGGCAGTCACGAGCCGTACGAGGTGGTGGCGCTGCCCTTCTACAAGCGGCAGAAGTGACACCGGCACGGCGGCCGGCCGGCCCCGCGGCGGGCCACGCCGCCCCCGATCACAGGCCCCTTTTCCCTTCCCCCAGTCATCAGCACTCCCCGCGTACAGGAGGAATCAGGCCATGAGCAACCCCGAGCAGCTGCGCTACAGCAAGGAGCACGAGTGGGTGTCGCCCGTCGAGGACGGCGTCGCCACGGTCGGCATCACCGAGTTCGCGGCCAACGCGCTCGGCGACGTCGTCTACGCCCAGCTCCCGGAGGTCGGCTCCACGGTGACCGCGGGCGAGGCCTGCGGCGAGCTGGAGTCGACCAAGTCGGTGTCCGACCTGTACGCCCCGGTCAGCGGCGAGGTCACCGAGATCAACGAGGACGTGGTGAACGACCCGTCGCTGGTGAACTCGGCTCCGTTCGAGGCCGGCTGGCTGTTCAAGGTGCGCGTCACGAGCGAGCCGGACGACCTGCTCTCCGCCGACGAGTACGCCGCCCACACGGCCGACTGAGCAACGGGACGACACGCATGACCGAGCGGAAGACCGTTCTCGACACGCCCCTGCACGAGCTCGACCCGGACGTGGCCGCCGCGGTCGACGCCGAACTGCGCCGCCAGCAGTCCACCCTCGAGATGATCGCCTCGGAGAACTTCGCCCCGGTCGCGGTCATGGAGGCCCAGGGGTCGGTCCTCACCAACAAGTACGCCGAGGGCTATCCGGGCCGCCGCTACTACGGCGGCTGCGAGCACGTCGACGTGGTCGAGCGGATCGCCGTCGACCGCGTCAAGGCGCTGTTCGGCGCCGAGCACGCCAATGTGCAGCCGCACTCCGGGGCCCAGGCGAACGCGGCCGTGATGTTCTCGCTGCTCGAGCCGGGCGACAGGATCATGGGCCTGGACCTCGCGCACGGCGGGCACCTGACCCACGGCATGAGGATCAACTTCTCCGGCAGGCTCTACGAGGTCGTCCCCTACCACGTGGGCGAGGACGGCCTGGTCGACATGGCCGAGGTGGAGAGGCTGGCCAAGGAGACCCGGCCCAAGCTGATCGTGGCCGGCTGGTCGGCCTATCCGCGGCAGCTGGACTTCGCCGCGTTCCGCCGGATCGCGGACGAGGTCGGCGCCTACCTCATGGTCGACATGGCGCACTTCGCCGGCCTGGTCGCCGCGGGGCTGCACCCGAACCCGGTGCCGCACGCGCATGTGGTCACCACCACCACCCACAAGACGCTGGGCGGCCCGCGCGGCGGGGTGATCCTGTCGACGGCCGAGCTGGCCAAGAAGATCAACTCCGCGGTCTTCCCCGGTCAGCAGGGCGGCCCGCTGGAGCATGTGATCGCCGCCAAGGCGGTGGCCTTCAAGATCGCGGCGAGCGAGGAGTTCAAGGAGCGCCAGCGCCGCACCCTGGAGGGCGCCCGCATCCTGGCCGAGCGCCTGGTGCGGGACGATGTGAAGGCGGCCGGGGCGGACGTGCTGACCGGCGGCACGGACGTGCACCTGGTCCTGGTGGACCTGCGCGACTCCGAGCTGGACGGCCGGCAGGCCGAGGACCGGCTCCACGGGATCGGGATCACGGTCAACCGCAACGCGGTCCCGAACGACCCGCGTCCGCCGATGGTCACCTCGGGCCTGAGGATCGGCACGCCGGCCCTGGCGACCCGCGGCTTCACCGCCGAGGACTTCACCGAGGTGGCGGACGTGATCGCCGAGGCGCTGAAGCCGTCGTACGACGCCGACGCCCTCAAGGCCCGGGTGAAGGCCCTGGCCGACAAGCACCCGCTCTACCCGGGGCTGCACCCGTAAGTCCCCCTTCCGGCGGCGCCGCGCGCGGAACCGGAGACCCCGCACCGCGCGCGGCGCCCGCCCGCTTCTGCACCACCCCGCACTGAGGAGGCACCGTGGCCATCTCGGTCTTCGACCTGTTCTCGATCGGCATCGGACCGTCCAGCTCCCACACGGTCGGCCCGATGCGGGCCGCCCGGATGTTCGCGCGCAGGCTGCGCAACGAGGGCCTGCTGGAGCGGACCGCCTCCGTCCGTACGGAGCTGTACGGCTCCCTCGGCGCCACCGGCCACGGCCACGGCACGCCGAAGGCGGTGGTGCTGGGCCTGGAGGGCGAGTCACCGCGGACGGTGGACGTGGAGACGGCGGACGCGAGGGTCGAGACGGTGCGGACCTCGGGCCGTCTGCGCCTCCTCGGCGAGCACGAGATCGCGTTCTCCTTCGACGACGACCTGGTCCTGCACCGCCGCAAGACGCTGCCCTACCACGCCAACGGCATGACCCTGTGGGCGTACGACGCCTCGGGCGCCGAGCTGCTGACCAGGACGTACTACTCGGTGGGCGGCGGCTTCGTCGTGGACGAGGAGGCGGTGGGCACGGACCGCATCAAGCTGGACGACACGGTGCTGAAGTACCCCTTCCGCACGGGCGACGAGCTGCTGCGCCTGACGCGGGAGACGGGCCTGTCGATCTCGTCGCTGATGCTGGAGAACGAGCGGGCCTGGCGCACCGAGGAGGAGGTGCGCGAGGGCCTGCTGGAGATCTGGCGGGTGATGCGGGAGTGCGTCGCACGGGGCATGAGCCGCGAGGGCATCCTGCCGGGCGGTCTGAAGGTGCGCCGCCGCGCGGCCGTCACCGCCCGCCAGCTGCGGGCCGAGGGCGACCCGGCGAGCCGCGCCATGGAGTGGATCACCCTCTACGCGATGGCGGTCAACGAGGAGAACGCGGCCGGCGGACGGGTGGTCACCGCCCCGACCAACGGCGCGGCCGGCATCATCCCCGCGGTCCTGCACTACTACATGAATTTCATCCCCGGCGCCGACGAGGACGGCGTGGTCCGCTTCCTGCTCGCCGCGGGAGCGATCGGCATGCTCTTCAAGGAGAACGCCTCCATCTCCGGCGCCGAGGTCGGCTGCCAGGGCGAGGTCGGCTCGGCCTGCTCGATGGCGGCGGGCGCCCTCGCCGAGGTCCTGGGCGGCACCCCCGAGCAGGTGGAGAACGCCGCCGAGATCGGCATGGAGCACAACCTCGGCCTCACCTGCGACCCCGTGGGCGGCCTCGTCCAGATCCCCTGCATCGAGCGCAACGGCATGGCCGCCGTCAAGGCCGTCACCGCCGCCCGCATGGCCCTGCGCGGCGACGGCACCCACAAGGTCTCCCTGGACAAGGTCATCAAGACGATGAAGGAGACCGGCGCCGACATGTCCGTGAAGTACAAGGAGACGGCCCGGGGCGGACTGGCGGTCAACATCATCGAGTGCTGACCGGGCCTCCGGCAGCACCTCCCCGGCCCCGGCCCCGTGCGCGGGGCCGGGGTTCTTCCTGCGGACGGCCGAACCGTCGCGCGGGCGGCCGGGCCGTTCCCGGACGGCCGGACCGCGGCCGGTCGGTCCGGTCCGCTCCCTGCTCTGCCGGCCGCCGTGAGAGGAAGGGCCGTTCCCCGCCCTCCTGTCAACCGCGGGCCGCCGAGACCGCCGACGGCCCCGTGACGCCGGAGACCGGTGCTGACGCTGTGTCATACCTCTCTCCGTGCGGCTCTTGTTCCGCCAGGGACTACCGTGCGGTAACCCATCTCTCCTACGCTGCCGCTCAACTCAGCGACAGCAAAGGGGAGTTGTTGTATGGGCAGGGCGAGACGTGCGGCGGCGCTGCTGGGTGCCGCCGCATTGCTGTGGATGCTGCCGGGCCACGCCGGGGCGGCATCGCCGAAGTTCTCCGAGACGACGTCGATCGGGGTGCACAACGCGTACGAGAAGTCGACCTACACCTACTTCGCGCAGGCGCTGGACTCCGGTGCCTCGCTGCTCGAGATCGACGTCTACACCGATCCCCTGACCCGGCGCTGGCGGGTCAGCCACAGCAACCCGCTGGGCAACGACAACAACTGCGAGGCCGCGAAGACGCCCGACGAGCTGTACAGCAAGAGCCGCAACCAGGACTTCGGCAGCTGCCTGGACAACATCGCCGCCTGGCACCAGCTGCATCCGGACCACCGGCCGATCGTCTTCAAGGTGGAGATGAAGAACGGCTTCAACAACACCATCGGCCTGGGGCCCGACGAGTTCGACACGCTGGTGCGGCAGAAGCTCGGCGACATGGTCTACAAGCCCTCCGACCTGCTGGGCGGCACCTATCCGACGCTGGACGCGGCCGCGCGGGCCGGGGCCTGGCCGTCCCGGGACGAGCTGACCGGCAAGGTCATCTTCGAGCTGATCCCGGGCACGGTGGAGCAGCGCAACCCCTTCGACCACTACTGGACCGACCAGGAGTACGGCGACCATCTGCGCGACCTGTACGCCGCCGGGAACATCGACACGGCCCAGGCCTTCCCCGCCGTCCTCGGCGCCGCCGCCGGCGACCCGCGCACCAGCCGCTACGACGCCTCGATCCGCCCCTGGTTCGTGTTCTTCGACGGGGACGCGGCGACCTATGTCGACAGGGGCTACGACACGTCCTTCTACGCGGCCAACCACTACATCCTGATCGCCACGGGGGCGGCCGGTGTCTCACCGCCGATCTCCTCGACCGACCCCACGGACGCGGAGGTGGCCGACCGGCTGTCCCTCCTGGCCGGGAAGTACGCCAGCATCATCACTTCGGACTGGTCGGCGAAATCGCCCGCCGTCCTGGGCTCGGTGGTCGGCCGGGGCTGACACCCGACGACCGATGAGGACTGATGTTCGAACTCCCTGAAAGGGTCGTCCCGGGGGAAGACGGGGCACAACCCTACCAACTACTCCTTCCCCCCACAGCTTTCAAGGAGTGCACCCCATGCTGCACGGCATCGATGTGAGCGCCTATCAGTCCTCCACCTACAGCACGAGCGGCCTCTCCTTCGTCTTCATCAAGGCGACGGAGGGCCGCTCGTACGTCAATCCCAAGCTCAACGCCCAGACCAAGCGCGGCCGTGACGCCGGCCTGGTCGTCGGCTTCTACCACTTCCTGTGGCCGGGCAACATCACGGCCCAGGCGGAGTACTTCGTCTCCCACGCCCCGGAGAGGGCGGGCGACATCCTCGCCGTCGACTGGGAGACCACGGGCGGGGGCACCCATGCCAGCAACGCGGAGAAGGACCAGTTCATCCGCAAGGTCAAGGCCCTGCGCCCGAACAACCGGGTGATCCTCTACGCCAACCGCCACTTCTGGCTCACCATCGACACCACCTCCTACGCGGGCGACGGCCTGTGGATCGCGGACTACGTCACCGCCGGCCGTCCCCGCATCAAGGCCAAGTGGCTCTTCCACCAGTACACCGACAATCCGCTCGACAAGAACGTGGCGAACTTCAGCAGCAAGGCGGCGCTCAAGGCCTGGGCGACGGGCTCCTGACCCCGGGGCCGAAAGACGGGTTCACAAGGCCCGGGTCCCGGGACCCGCCGTCCGCTGTCCCCGGAAGTCCGCCGGGCGCCGCGGGGACGCCTCCCCCAGGGCCTGGACGACGGCGTCGACGCCTCCGCGCATCCCGTACACGGGGGTGCCGGGCTGCTGGCGCCAGGAGTCGTCGATGCCGCCGGCGTCCACCGTGTCGAAGCCGATCTCGTCGATGAGCCGCCGGACCTTCGCCTTGGCCGCCTGGTCGTCACCGGCCACCGGAAGCGCCATGCGTCCGGGGTCGCCGGCCGGGCGGGGGCGTTCGAGGAGGTCCTGGGCGTAGGTGCCGTTGAACGCCTTGACCACCGGATGGCCGATCTGCCGCTCGGTCCAGCGGCTCTCGGTGAGCCCCTCGTCCTCGATCGCCGCGATCCTGCCGTCCCGCTGCCGCGGGTAGTAGTTGCCGGTGTCGATCACCGCCACGTCCTCGGCCGCCCCGTCGAGCAGCCCGGACGGCAGGTCCGGCACCGCCCTCAGGGGGACGGTGACCACGACCACCTCGGCGCCGTGCGCCGCCTCCTCGGCGCGTACGGGTGTCGCGCCGGTCTCCTCGGCCAGCGCGGTGAGGGTGTGCGGTCCCCGTGAGTTGGCGACAAGGACGTCATGGCCCGCGGCGGTGAACCGCCGGGTCAGATTGCCGCCGATGTTCCCCGCGCCGATGATGCCGATCCTCATGTCGCTCGCCTCGCCTTCCCTGGCCGGACCCGGGCCCGGCTTGTGCAGGTCCGGTGCAACCGTGGGCCGGCGCGAGCTATTTCCGTTCCGTCCGGAATTCCGGCAAACAGGGGGTAAAAATCCTCGGCGTGGCTCTCCTCCACGGCTCCGGTGTCTTCCACGGGCCGGAGGCGCACCGCCCGCTGCGGGCCGCTTCTGTCAGCGGTCGCCCACCCGCATCTCGAACCATGTCGTCTTGCCGCGCGGCAGCAGATCGACTCCCCAGCGGTCGGACAGCTTGTCGACGAGGAACAGACCGCGTCCGCTGACGTCCATCTCCTGCACCGGCATCAGGCACGGCAGGCCGCGGGAGGGGTCGCGGACCTCGACACGGATCCAGCCGCGACGGCGGCGCATCCGCAGCATGAAGGTCCGGGCGCCGGTGTGCCGTACGGCGTTGCCCACGAGTTCGGAGACGAGCAGGACGGTGTCCTCGACCATCTTGGGCGACAGTCCCCACTGCCGCAGGACGACGACCTGGGCGAGCCGGCGGGCGAGGGCGGCGGACTCGGGGAGGGACGGCAGCGAGACCTCCTCCTCCGCCGGGTTGCCGTACAACTCCAGCGCCTTGTACGCGCGTTCGTCCTCGACCGCGGGCGACCAGCGCGCCGCGGCCGTACGCGGCTGCGTCCGCGGCTGTTCGATGTTCTCCAGCCCCGCCATGCCCCCATGATGGCCGTCCCCGTCCTCCTCCGGGACAATCATGGGCGAATACGCCCCCTGGGCGCCCCTTGGGTGCATCTTTCGCGCGGCATATGCCGACGCGTCCTCGGACCCAGGTATGCCCCGGCTGACCTGCACGGACGGATCGAACGGATCAGACGGACCAGACGGGTGGGCTGGCGGCAATCGACCGGCTCCCTCGGCGAGACGCGTTCACGGCTGCGTCCAGGCTGCCACAAACCGCCCGGCCGAGGGACCCGGATCAGACATCGCGTCAATTGCAAGTCCCCGAAAGAGGGAACCGCAGGGCGCTACAGGAACTTCGCCTTGCCGGGGCCCTCCTCCACGAAGCTGCGCATGCCGCGCTCGCGGTCCTCCGTGGCGAACAGACCGGCGAACCAGTTGCGCTCCACGGCGAGTCCGGTCTCGATGTCGGTCTCCAGACCGGTGTCGATCGACTCCTTGGCGGCGCGCAGCGCGATCGCCGGCCCCTGGGCCAGCCTGGCGGCCCAGGCGTGCGCCTCGGCGTAGACCTGGTCGGGCGCCACCACACGGTCCACCAGGCCCAGCGCGAGGGCCTCGTCGGCCTTGACCTGACGGCCGGTGAAGATGAGGTCCTTGGCCTTGGAGGGGCCGATCAGCCGGGCCAGCCGCTGGGTGCCGCCCGCGCCGGGGATGAGACCGAGCAGGATCTCCGGCTGGCCGAGCTTGGCGTTCTCCGCGGCGATGCGGTAGTCCGCGCAGAGCGCGAGCTCGCAGCCGCCGCCGAGCGCGTAACCCGTGATGGCGGCGACCACCGGCTTGGGGATGCGGGCCACGGCGGTGAAGGAGTCCTGCAGGGCGCGGGCGCGCAGGACCATCGCCGTGTGGTCCATCACCTGCATCTCCTTGATGTCCGCGCCGGCCGCGAACGCCTTCTCGCCGCCGTAGATCACCACGGCGCGCACGTCCTCGCGGCGGGTGGCCTCCTCGGCGAGCTCCTTGAGCCGGTCCTGGGTGGCGATGTCGAGCGCGTTCAGGGGCGGGCGGTTCAGGCGCAGCGTGCCGACGCCCTCGGCGACTTCGAGAGATACGGTCATGGGAGCAGGTTAACGGGGACTAACGGCGGCCGGCCCGGTGCGGTCGGTCACACCGGGCCGGCGTCGCGGCGCGTTACGCCTTCCACTCCTCCCAGGACATGTTCCAGCCGTTGAGCCCGTTGTCCGGGGCCACCGTCCGGTCGCGGGAGTTCTTGACGATCACCACGTCGCCGATCATCGACTGGTTGTAGAACCAGGCCGCGGGCGTGTTCTTGTCGTAGCCGCCGCGTACGTCGCGCAGGCCGATGCAGCCGTGGCTGGCGTTGTAGTTGCCGAAGGCGTCGCCGCTCCAGTAGTTGCCGTGGAGGAAGGTGCCGGAGGTGGTCAGGCGCATCGCGTGCGGCACGTCGGGGATGTCGTACTCGCTCTTGCCGTCGGCGCCGACGAAGCCGACCGTCGCCCCGTTCATCCGGGTGACCTTCAGCTTCTCGCTGATGACCATCTGGCCGTTCCAGGTCTCGGTGCCCGGTGCGCCGGTGGTGACGGGGATGGTCCTGATGACCTTGCCGTCCCGCATGACCTTCATCGTGAGCTTCTTGGCGTCGACCACGGAGACCTGGTTGCGGCCGATGGTGAAGGAGACGGTCCTGGACTGCTTGCCGTAGACGCCGGGGCGGCCCTCGACGCCGTCCAGGTCGAGCCTGACGGTGACCTTGGTGCCGGCCTTCCAGTAGTGCTCGGGGCGGAAGTCGAGGCGGTCGTTGCCGAACCAGTGGCCGGCGACCTCGACGGGCGGCTCGGTCTTGATCTCGATCGCCTTCTCGACGGCCTCCGGTGCCGTGATGCCCCGGGTGAAGCGGAGCGAGAACGGCATCCCGACGCCGACGGTGGAGCCGTCCTCGGGGGTGAAGTGGGCGGTGAAGGTGTTCTTCGGGGTCAGCGTGGTGAAGCGGGACTTCCTGGTCGTCTCGACGCCCTCGGAGTCCTTGGCCACCGCGTGGACCGTGTACGTGGTGGAGGTGGCCAGGTGCCTGCTCGGCGTCCAGGAGGTGCCGTCGCCGGACAGCTTCCCGGGAATCTCGGTTCCCTCGGGGTCCTTGACGACGACTCGGGTGAGTTTGCCCTTGCTCACGCCGACCTTGAGGGTGCCGCTGGTGTCCACGGACTTGGCGCCGTCCTCGGGCGCGATGGTCACGACCGCCTGCGACTGCTTGCTCCGGACCGTGCCGGAGTCCGTGTCCCTGCCCTTCCCCTCTGTCTCGCCCGCGGCGTTGCCGCCGCACGCGGTGACGGCGAGGACCAGCACTCCGGAGACCAGCGCCAGCAGCCGCCTGCTCCCCCGTCGTCCCCGCGCGTCCGCCGACGTCCTCGCTATCGGCCGAACGTTCACGCTCTTCTCCCCTCCCCGGGCCTGCCGGCCCCGCTCCCCGGCGCGCCTTCGCGCACTGAGCCGCATAGTAACCACAAGGTCAGGGGCGGACTGCCAGCCGATTGTCACTGTTCAGTCCCAAGTTCGGTCCCGGCTCCGGCGGCCGCCGGACGGAGGGCGGGAGCGGGCCCCGTGCCCCGCCCGGCCCGCTCACTCACCGCTCGTCCGACGATCACTCACGATCACCGGTCACCCGGCCGCGCTGCCCGCCTTCCACTGCTCCCAGTCCATGTTCCATCCGCCGAGGCCGTTGTCGGGGGCGACCGTCCTGTCGTCGCTGTTGACGACCCGGACGACGTCGCCGACGAGGCTGCGGTCGAAGAACCAGGCCGCCGGGGTGTCGGTCCCGCCGCCCTTGACGTCCCTCAGTCCCACGCAGCCGTGGGTGACGTTCCTGCGGCCGAAGGTGTCCGGGGACGACCAGTAGTTGCCGTGCAGGAAGGTGCCGGAGTGGGTGAGCCGCAGGGCGTGCGGGACGTCGGGGACGTCGTACTCGCTCTTGCCGTCGGCGTCGAAGAAGCCGACCGTCGCCCCGTTCATCCGGGTCGTCTCGTGCATCTCCATCACCACCATCGTCCCGTTGTACGTGGCGTGCTCCGGTGCCCCGGCGGTGACGGGAAGGGTGGCGAGCAGCCGGCCGTTGCGGCGCACCTCCATGGTGTGGGCGGCGGCGTCGACCACGGAGATCTGGCTGCGGCCGACGGTGAAGGAGAAGATCTTGGACTGCAGCCCGTAGACGCCGGGTGCCCCCTCGACGTCCCTCAGCCGCAGGTCGACGGTGACCCGGGTGCCCGGCTTCCAGAACTCACGGGGGCGGTAGTCGAGCCGGCTCGCGCCGAACCAGTGCGGACGGATCTCGACCGGCGGATCGGCGGTGACGCGGACGGCCCGCTCCACGGCGGCTCGGTGGGTGATCGGCCGGTTGAAGGCCAGTGAGACGATCATCCCGGTGCCCACGACGGAGCGGTCCTCCGGGGTGACGTAGCCGATGAAGCGCTTCTCGGGGACCAGTGTGGCGAAGGTGGTGCGCCGGGTGACACGGCGCCCGTCCTCGTCGTCGGCCACCACGGCGACGGTGTACGTGGCGGCGAGGGCCAGCCGGTCGTCGTCGGGCTGCCAGACCGTGCGGTCGCGGGAGAAGCGACCGGGCACCGGGGTGTCCTGCGCGTCCTGGGACTTGACGACCGTGACGGACCTCAGACGCCCGCCGGTCACCCGTACCCGCAGCTTCTCGCCGGGCCCGACGCCCTTGCTGCCGTCGTCCGGCGAGACCTTGACGACCTCTTCGGCCGCCCGGGGCCTGTCGAAGAACCGGTCGATCCCCCGGGCGCCGCCCGAGGTGCAGCCGGCGACCCCGGCCAGCAGTCCTGCCCATGCCAATACGGCGGCCAGCACGGCTCCCGAGCGCCGTGCGCGCCGTGCGCACCCAGTTGCATGCCTCACGGGCTGCCCAACGACCGGGTCCGCCCGGGGAAACGTGAGTGCGGGGCACGCCGTGGGCAGAACAGTGGGGAGGACCGCGCGACAAGGAGCCGTGCCCGGGAACCGGCCGCAGGGAGGAGCGGACCGGAGCGGAGGAAGCTGCGGGGACCGCAGCAGCCGCAAGGACCACAAGAGCCGCGAGAACCGAAAAAGGGGCGACCAGGTGTCCAGCGCAGCCGAGCAGGAGGCGGTGGCGGGCCGACACGTCACCGGGGACGGATGCACCACCGCCACGGCGCGGGCCGCCGGGGACCGGCACGCCGTCCGGGGGGACCGGCCGTCCCCCGCCGTGAACGGCGCCCTCCGCACCGCACAGCCGCCCGGCGTGCCCGTGTGGCCGGGTGCGCCGGCCCCCCTGGGCGCCCGTTTCCGGGTCGGCCCGGACGGGGTGGCGGGCACCAACTTCGCCCTGTGGGCGGGCGGGGCGGAGGCGGTCGAGCTGTGTCTGTTCGACGAGTCGGGCAGGGAGACCCGCGCCCGCCTCACCGAGGTGACGCACGAGATCTGGCACGGTTTCGTCCCCGGCGTGATGCCGGGGCAGCGTTACGGCTACCGGGTGCACGGCCGCTGGGACCCGTGGACCGGCGCCCGCTGGAACCCGGCCAAGCTGCTGCTCGACCCGTACGCACGCGCGGTGGACGGCGAGTTCCGGATGCCCCCCGAGGTGTACGGGCACGTGCGGGACTGGCCCGACCAGTCGGTGGCGGACACCGTGCGCGACGAGCGGGACTCGGCGCCGTACGTGCCCAAGGGCGTCGTCGTCCATGACGACGACGACTGGTCCGACGACCGCCGGCCCAGGACGCCGTGGGCCGACTCGGTGATCTACGAGCTGCATGTGCGCGGCTTCACCCGGCGGCACCCGGGAGTCCCGGAGGAACTGCGGGGCACCTATGCCGGCCTGGCCCACCCGGCGGCGATCGAGCACCTGGTGAAGCTGGGCGTGACGGCCGTGGAGCTGCTGCCGGTGCATCAGTTCGCGCACGAGGACCATCTGCTGCGCCGCGGCCTGAGGAACTACTGGGGCTACAACTCCATCGGCTACTTCGCCCCGCACGCGGCGTACTCCGCCTCCGGCACCACCGGTCAGCAGGTGGGCGAGTTCAAGCGGATGGTGCGCGCGCTGCACGCGGCCGGCATCGAGGTGATCCTCGACGTGGTCTACAACCACACGGCGGAGGCGAACGAGTACGGCCCCACGCTGTCCCTGAAGGGCATCGACAACCGGCGCTACTACCGTCCGCAGGCGGACCCGCGCCGGTACGCCGACTACACCGGCTGCGGCAACACCCTGCACGTGGTCCAGCCGCATGTGCTGCGCCTGATCACCGACTCGCTGCGCTACTGGGTGACCGAGATGGGCGTGGACGGCTTCCGCTTCGACCTGGCGGCGGCCCTGGCCCGCTCCATGCACGACGTGGACATGTTCTCCCCGTTCCTCGCGGTCGTCGCCCAGGACCCGGTGCTGCGCCGGGTGAAGCTGATCGCCGAGCCGTGGGACGTCGGCGCGGGCGGCTACCAGGTGGGCGCCTTCCCTCCGCCGTGGGCGGAGTGGAACGACCGCTACCGCGACACCGTGCGCGACTTCTGGCGGCACGCCCTGCCGGACGTGCGGGAGATGGGCTACCGCCTGTCCGGCTCCAGCGACCTGTACGCCTGGAACGGCCGCCGCCCCTGCGCCTCCGTCAACTACGTCACCGCGCACGACGGCTTCACCCTGCGGGACCTGGTGTCGTACAACGTCAAGCACAACGAGGCCAACGGCGAGGACAACCGGGACGGCACCGACGACAACCGCTCCTGGAACTGCGGCGCGGAGGGCGAGACCGACGACGAGTCGATCCGTGCGCTGCGGCGCCGGCAGCTGCGGAACCTGATGACCACGCTGCTGCTGTCCACGGGCGTGCCGATGCTGGTCGCCGGTGACGAGATGGGCCGCACCCAGGGCGGCAACAACAACGCCTACTGCCAGGACAACGAGATCAGCTGGCTGGACTGGAGCCTGCTGGAGGACCCCGGCTGGCGGGAGCTGTACGAGCTCACCGCCCGGCTGATCGCGCTGCGCCGGCGGCATCCCGTGCTGCGCCGCCGCGCGTTCTTCTCCGGGCGTGCGCAGTCGGCGAGCGGGCTGCGGGACCTGGCCTGGTTCACCCCGCACGGCACGGAGATGACGGAGGGCGACTGGTACGCCCCCGCCGCCACCCTGGGCATGTATCTCTCCGGCCGGGACATCCCGGGCCGTGACGAGCGCGGCGTCCCGGTCGTCGACGACAGCTTCCTGGCCGTTCTGCACGCCGGGGAGCATCCGGTGGACTTCGTCCTGCCGGGGCCGCCGTGGGCGGAGTGCTACGAGGTGGTCGTGGACACCTCGCGGGAGGAGCAGGCACGGCCGCCGGGCGTGTTCCACGCCTCGGGCACGACGATCACGGTGCCCGCCAGGTCCGTCCTGCTGCTCAGGGTCGCGGACCGGCGCACCGGCGCACCGGCCGACGGGCCGGCGGGCTGACAGGACGGCGGGCCGCTCGGCGCACGGGTGGCCCCGGGCCGGCGGCCGGACGGCCGGGCGGGCTAACCGAGAATCCCCCGCTCGTACGCCGCCGCGACCGCCGCCGCGCGGTCCTTGACGCCGAGCTTGGCGTACAGGTGGGTGAGATGGGTCTTCACGGTGGCCTCGCTGATGAAGAGCTCACGGGCGATCTCCCGGTTGGAGGTGCCCTTGGCGACCAGGGCGAGGACCTCGCGTTCCCGCGCGGAGAGAGAGCCGAGGGCGGGTGCGCGGACCGCGGAGACCAGCCGGGAGGCCACGGCCGGGGAGAGCACCGTACGGCCCTCCGCGGCGGCTCGGACGGCGGTGAACAGCTCCTCGCGCGGAGCGTCCTTCAGCAGGTAGCCGGTCGCGCCCGCCTCGATCGCGGGGAGGGTGTCGGAGTCCGTGTCGTACGTGGTGAGCACGAGCACTTTGGCGCGGGAGCCCCGGCGGGACAGTTCCCGGATGGCGTCCACTCCCCCGCCGCCCGGCATGCGCAGGTCCATGAGGATCACATCCGGGTCGAGGGCGGCGGCCCGTTCCAGCGCCTCCACGCCGTTCGCCGCCTCGCCGAGCACACAAAAGCCGGGCGCGGAGGCGAACATGCCGCGCAGGCCGTCCCGCACGACAGGATGGTCGTCGACGATGAGCAGGGAAATGGGCGGCTCGTCGGACGTATCAGTCATGGCGGACCTCAGTCATGGCGGACCAACGGTACGCGAGCCGACACCGCCGTGCCATGGCCGGGCTCGGACTCGACGTCGAGGAAGCCGGCGATGCGTTCGGCGCGGGCCCGCATGCCGTCGAGGCCGAAGCCCCCGGTGCGGCTGCGGGCGGGGAGGGCGAGCGGGTCGAAGCCGCATCCGTCGTCGCGGATGTCGAGGGTGACCTCGTCACCGATGTAGGAGAGGGTGACACCGACCCGGGTGGCCCGCGCGTGCCGTGCGGTGTTGGACAGGGCCTCCTGGGCGATGCGCAGCAGGGTGGCCGCCACCTCGTCGTGGAGCGGCTCGACGGTCCCGGTGGTGGTGAACCGCGCCTGTATGCCGGTGCGTTCGCCCCATTCCGTCACCGTCTTCTCCAGCGCCTGCGGCAGTCCGCCGTCGGCCAGGGCGACCGGGGCGAGGTTGTGCACGGAGCGGCGGGCCTCGCCCAGGCTGTGCCGGGCCAGGTCGAGCGCGCGGTCGACGTGCTCACGGGCCGTGGCCGTGTCCGGGGCGCTCGCCACGGCCTGGAGCTGGGCGATGATGCCGGTCAGGCCCTGGGCGAGGGTGTCGTGGATCTCGGCGGCCAGCCGCCGGCGCTCGTCGGCGATCCCCGCCTCCCGGGCCTGGACCAGGAGCTGGGCGTGCAGGGCGGCGTTCTCGTCGAGGGCCTGCTGCAACGCCGCGTTGGTGCGCTCCAGTTCGGCGATGGCCGCCGCCTGGGCACGGGTGCGGGCCTCCTCGAGCGCGCCGAAGTGCCTGAAGAGGGCCACCAGCAGGACGTTGACGGCGAGGACCGCGCCGAAGAGCGCCCAGCCCGTGGCCCCGCTCGGCGGCAGTCCGCCCGACTGCGAACCCGCGACCGTCACGGCGGTGGCGAACAGGCCCGCCGTGCGCGCCCGTCGCGGCAGCAGGCGGTCGACGCCGAAGTAGCCGATGGCCGCGTAGAAGGCGAACAGCGGGTTCGTCCAGGTGAGGGCGAAGCCGATCGCCCAGCGGACGGCGTAGTACCAGACGCTCGCCGCGCACGGTCCCGGACGGGTGCGTGCCGCCCTGTTCCACCACAGGTGCAGGGCGGCGGCCCCGGCGACCAGGGCACCGCTCGTCCACCGCTCGCCGGCGGTCATGCCGGTCGCGTCCGCGGCCGACCAGGAGACCAGGGTGCCAGCCAGCAGCAGCGCGTACGGGCCCCAGCGGTGGAACACCGCCCACCGCTCGTCGAGCGTCGCCGTCTTCGTCACCGTCGCCGTCACGGCGCCATTGTCGGGCATGTCCGGTGTGCTCACTCCCAGCGGAACCAGCGTGAGGCCGCCGCTGTGAGCACCACCGTCCAGACGACCGGAACGCCCAGGTGGTCCCAGCCGGGCCAGTCGCCCGCCGCGGCCGCGTCCAGGGCCCGGGCGGCGGCGCCGAACGGGGTCCAGCCGGCGATGCGGGCCCATGGGTCCGGCATGGCCTGCACCGGCAGCCACACTCCCGCGCAGAACATCGCCGGGAACGTCACGGCCGACCCGACCGCGCCGGCGATCCGCGCCGTGCGGGACAGGGCGGAGATCACGGCGCCCAGGGCCAGGACGGCGAGCACGGCCGTCAGCAGGGCGAGGAGGTAGCCGAAGGGGTGCCGCGGGAGCCGCACGCCGTAGACGAGCCGGCCGGTCGTGAGCGCGATCAGGGCGGAGAGCAGCGCGGCCCCGCCGAAGACCAGCATCTGCGCGGTCAGCAGCGCGGAGGGCCGTACCGGTGTGGTGGACATCCGGCGCAGGATGCCGCGTTCGCGGTAGCCGGTGAGGGTCTGCGGCATGCCCTGCAGTCCGCCGAGGATCAGGCCGAGGAGGACGGCCACCGGCACATAGGCGTCGACGGGGCGCAGCCCGCCGAGGGCCGGGTCGGGTGTGCGGAAGAACGGGACGGCGCCGAGGACCGCCAGCAGGAGGGCGGGAAAGAGCAGGATCCAGAAGAGGTGGCCGGGCTCGCGCCGGAAGAGGCGGATCTCGGTGCGCAGGACGGCGGTGTTGAACACGGCGGCGGTCATGCCGTGACCTCCTCGTTTGGGCCGGGCCTCCCCGTCAGGTCCAGGAACGCGTCGTCCAGGGTGGCGTCGGTGACCCGGAGCTGATGGGCGGTGACACGGGTGCGGGCGAGCAGGGTGATGACGGCGTCGACCGTCTCGTCCGTGCCGGACAGCGTGATGCGGCGGCCCCGGTGCTCGACCGAGACGAGGCCGGGCAGCGCGTTCACCTCGTCCTCGTCCAGCGGCGCGGACGGGGTGAAGCTGATGACGGTGGCGCCCGTCGAGCGGCGGACGAGTCCGGCCGGGGTGTCCAGGGCGGCCACCCGGCCCTTGTCGATCACCGCGATCCGGTCGCAGAGCCGCTGGGCCTCCTCCATGAAGTGGGTGACGAGCAGGACGGTGACGCCGTTCGCGCGGATGTCCTCGATGAGCTGCCAGGTGTCACGGCGGGCGCGCGGGTCGAGGCCGGTGGTCAGCTCGTCCAGCACCACCACCCGGGGGTCGCCGACCAGGGCGAGCGCGATGAACAGGCGCTGTTTCTGGCCTCCGGAGAGCCTGCCGAACCGGGTGGTCAGCTTCGGGGCGAGACCGAGCCGTTCGGCGAGCGGACGCCAGTCGGCGGGCCGCGGGTGGAAGGACGAGTAGAGCTCCAGGGCCTCGCGGACGGTGAGTGCGTCCTGGAGTTCGCTCCGCTGGAGCTGGGCGCCGAGGACACGGGTGACCTCCTCGTGGTCGGCGACCGGGTCGAGACCGGCGACGCGGACCCGTCCCGCGTCGGGGACGCGCAGGCCCTCGACGCATTCGACGGTGGTGGTCTTGCCGGCGCCGTTGGGGCCGAGGATCCCGAAGATCTCGCCCTCCTCGACGGTGAAGGACACGCCGTCGACCACGGGCCGGCCGCCGTAGGACTTGCGCAGATCGGTGACTTCGATGACGGGCATGGCAGCAGCCTCGCGGGACGCGGGGCGGTCGCGCATCGGCCGTCTCGCTCGAGGACGCATCGGCCGATCGGCTGATGCGGCGGTACGGCTCCTGGAGGGACCGGGAGCACGACGGGCCGGGGGCGCTCGGCGCGGAAGCGGCCGTCCGCGCAGGTCGTAGGACTGCGGGACGAGCCGGACCCGGTCAAAACTCGGTGGGAAGTGTAAGGAACCATCCGTAGGCTCACTGCTGATGGCCACGACACTCCCACCCTCTGAAACGTCCGCCGAAGCGTCCGCCGAAGCTCCCCGCGACGCCTCCTCCGCCCCCTCCGAGGCCCGCTCCGCCGTGCGCACCCTGCTGCGGCTGTGGCCGTACGTACGGCCCGTGCGGGCGCGGCTGTTCACCGCCGCCTTCATCGCGATCCTCGCCTCCTGCGTCGGGCTGGTCATCCCGCTCGTCCTGAAGTGGATGGTGGACGGGCCGATCGCCGGCCGGGACCCGGCGGGCGTATGGCTCGGTGCGCTGTACCTGCTGCTGCTCGGGCTGGCGGAGGCGCTGCTGTTCGGGTTCCGGCGCTGGCTGGTGGCCCGGCCGCTGTCGGGTGTCGAGGCGGCGATGCGGGCGGATCTCTACCGGCATCTGCAGCGGCTGCCGATCGCCTTCCACGACCGCTGGCCGTCCGGGCAGCTGCTGTCCCGGGGCACCACGGACCTGATGCTGCTGCGCATGTTCCTGGCCTTCCCGCTGACGTTCCTCCTGGTCAACGGAGTGACGATCCTCGTCGGCGTGATCATCATGCTGGTCCAGGACTGGGTGCTGGGGCTGGTGCTCCTGATCCCGACCGTGCCGGTGGTGATCACCTGCGTGGTCTTCGAGAAGCGGTACTCCAGGGCGGCACGGCTCGCCCAGGACCAGGTCGGCGATCTGACCACGGTCGTCGAGGAGAGCGTGCTCGGCATCCGCATCATCAAGGGGTTCGGCCGGCACCGCAGTCAGGCGCGGGCGTTCCGGGAGCTGTCGGAGAGGCTGCGCGGCACGGAGCTGCACAAGGCCAGGCTGCTGGCCACGATCCTGGGCGTCATCGTGACGCTGCCGGAGCTGGCCATCGGGGCGGCGCTGGTGCTCGGGGTCGTGCGGGTGGCCGACGGGGACCTGTCCGCGGGCACGCTGGTGGCGTTCCTGTCGACGGCCCTCGCGCTGCGCTGGCCGGTGGACTCGATCGGGTTCCTGCTGGCGATGAGCCAGGAGGCGGCCACCGCCACCGAGCGGTACTTCGAGGTGATGGACGCTCGGGAGGAACAGGAAGAGGACAGGAGAGTCAAGGCGGCCGAGGAGGCCGAGGGAGCCGAGGGGCCCGAAGAGGACGGGAGGGCCGGGGAAGCCCGGAAGGCCCAGGAGGCGGCGAGGGCCGAGAGAGCCGAGAGTGCCGAGAAGGCCGCAGGAACGAGGAAGGACGGCGACCGTGCCCCGGCCCCTGCCGCCCGGTCCGCCGCCCGGTCCGCCGCCCGCGGCGGCGAAGGGCTGCGGTTCCACGGCGTCACCTTCCGCTACCCCGACGCCCCCGCCGGTTCCCCGCCCGTCCTCGACCGTGTCGACCTGCACATCCGCCCCGGCGAGTCCCTGGCCCTGGTGGGTGCGACCGGCAGCGGCAAGACCACGCTGACCGCCCTGATCCCGCGGCTGTACGAGGTGACCTCGGGGCGGATCACCCTGGACGGCGTCGACATCAGGGACATGTCCCGCGAGGAGCTGCGCTCACGGGTCGCCGTCGCCTTCGAGGAGCCGACGCTGTTCTCGGCCACGGTCGAGGAGAACGTGCTGATGGGTGCCGGGGACGGCGCCGGGAGGAAGGAGCTGGAGCGGGCGCTCGGCGTGGCGCAGGCCGACTTCGTGCACACGCTGCCGCAGGGCGTGGACACCCAGGTCGGCGAGCAGGGGCTCAGCCTCTCCGGCGGGCAGCGGCAGCGTCTCGCGCTCGCCCGGGCCGTGGTCGGCCGGCCCGACTTCCTGGTGCTGGACGACCCGCTGTCCGCGCTCGACGTGCACACGGAGGCCGCGGTCGAGGCCGCGCTGCGCCGGGTGCTCGCGGACACCACGGCCCTGATCGTGGCGCACCGCCCCTCCACGGTCCTGCTGGCCGACCGCGTCGCCCTGCTCTCCGGCGGCCGGATCACCGCCGTCGGCACCCACCACGAACTGCTGCGCACCAACCCCGAGTACGCCCACCTCATGTCCGGCACCCCGGCGGCGGGGCAGGCGGAGCGGACGGAACAGGCGGAACAGGAGGACATCCGATGACGGCGACCACCACCGCGCCCGCCCCGGACCGGGACGACGACCGGTCGCCCGAGGAGGCCGGCGATCCCTTCGACCGGGACGTCCTGCCCGCTCCCCCGGGCGCCACCGGCGCACTTCTGCGTTCCCTGCTGCGCCCCCTGCGGGGTCGCGTCGTCCTCGCCGCGCTGTTGCTGCTGCTCCAGCAGGCGGCGGCGCAGGCCGGTCCGCTGCTGGTGGCGTACGCGATCGACCGGGCGGTGCCCGCGTTCCGGGCCGACGACCACGGGCCGCTGATCGCGGTGGCGGTGGGCTATCTGCTGTGCGCCACGGCGTCCGGCGCGCTGCAGTACGCGTTCATCATCGTCTCCGCCCGGGTCAGCCAGGACGTGCTGCTCGATCTGCGCGGCCGGATCTTCCGGCACGCGCAGGCGCTCAGCATCGACTTCCACGAGCGCTACACCTCGGGCCGGCTCATCTCCCGCTCCACCACCGACGTCGAGTCGCTGCGCGAGCTGCTGGAGGAGGGCCTGCAGGAGCTGGTGACGGTCGCCCTGTCCTCCGTCTACATCCTGACGCTGCTGCTCTGGCTGGACCTGGGGCTCGGCGCGGTCGCGGTGGCGTCGTTCGTGCCGCTGTACGCGATCGTGCGGTCCTACCGGCGGCGGGCGGGGCGGGTGTACCGCAGGCGGTCCACGGCCATCGCGGCGGTGATCGTGAAGTTCGTCGAGACGATGAACGGCATCCGGCCGGTGCGCGCCTTCCGCCGGGAGGCCGCCAACGACGCCGACTTCGCGGTGCTGAACCGGCGGCACGAGCGGACCAACGGCGATGCGCTGCTGGAGATGGCCCGCTATGTCGTCGGCTCGCGGATCACCGCCAACGTCACGGTGGCGCTGGTCGTGCTGTGGGGCGCCTACCGGGTGGCGGACGGCTCGCTGGCGCTGGGTGTGCTGGCGGCGGCGGTGCTGTATCTGCGGCGGCTGTACGACCCGATCGACCGGCTGGGCATGTTCCTCAACTCCTACCAGTCGGCGGCGGCCTCCCTGGAGAAGATCGCGGGTCTGCTGGCCCAGATCCCGTCGGTCCCGGAGCCTTCGGTGCCCGAGCGGCTCCCGCCGCTGAAGTCCGGTCTGCCCGGCCGCGAGGTGGTCTTCGACGGCGTCCGCTTCGGCTACCGCACGGGCGGGGAGGTGCTGCCCCGCTTCGACCTGACCATCCCGGCCGGCCAGACCGTCGCCGTGGTCGGCTCCACCGGCGCGGGCAAGTCGACCCTGGCCAAGCTGCTCGCCCGTTTCTACGACCCGACCGACGGCCGGGTGCTGCTGGACGGCGTGGACCTGCGCGACCTGGCCGTTCCCGAGCTGCGGCGCGGGGTCGTCATGGTCACGCAGGAGGCGTTCCTGTTCTCCGGCACGGTCGCCGAGAACATCGCCATCGGCCGTCCGGACGCCACCCGTGAGGAGATCGAGCGGGCCGCGAAGGCGATCGGCGCCCACGACTTCATCAGCGCCCTGCCCGAAGGCTACGACACGGACGTGCGCAAGCGGGGCGGCCGCATCTCCGCGGGCCAGCGCCAACTGGTCTCCTTCGCCCGGGCGTTGCTCGCCGATCCGTCCGTGCTCATCCTCGACGAGGCCACCAGCTCGCTCGACATCCCGGGCGAACAGGCGGTGCAGCGTGCGATGGCCACGGTGCTGCAGGGGCGTACGGCCGTGGTGATCGCCCACCGTCTGTCCACGGTGGAGATCGCCGACCGGGTGCTGGTCATGGAGCACGGCCGGATCGTGGAGGACGGCGCTCCGGCCGACCTCATCGCCGGCACGGGCCGCTTCGCCCGTCTGCACCGCGCCTGGCGGGACAGCCTGGCCTGAGCAACCGGACTCCGCGGAACCGGAACTCCGCGGAGTCCGGGCTCCCGGGAACCGGCCCCTGCGGAACCGGACGGCGGCGGGACCGCGGAGGACGCCGAGGCGGCACGGGTGGTGCACACGGCCGCGGCCGACGACATCGTGCAGGGGCTGCCCGACGGGCTCGACCCGGCCGGCCCCTCCTTCCCGCCCCTCCCGCTCTTTCCCGCTCTTCCTCCGCGCGCGTGTTCTCCCGCACGCTCGCGCATTTGAGGCGGGATCATCCACCCCACCCCTTCTGCCCGGATACCGGACACCCACCTCCGGACAGCGGACGTTTTCGGCCAACTTCCGCTGCGCTCCGACGGTGGCGGCAGACCGGGAAGCCGCCCACTCCGGCCCCGCAGCACCCCGCCCACGTGCAACTCCGGCAGCCTCACTCCCCTGCACCACCGCCCGTTCATCCCGCCGAAACATCCAACCGACCGTCACTTTTCGGCCAACATCACCTGGAGGCTCTGTCATGTACGCGTCGGTAGTGTCACTCTTCCAGCACCGCCGCACGAGCACTGCACCCCACCACCGTTCCGGTCCGGCACCCCCACGCCGACCGGACACCCCCACGTAAGGAGCTTGTGTGACTCCCCGCTGCACGCGTCCCAGACGCACCGCCCTGGCCCTCGCCACCGCCGTCGCGACCGCAGCCCTCCTCGGCACCGGTCTGAGCACCGGCGCCTCGGCCCAGCCCCAGGCCGGTTCCACCGGCGCAGCTCCCCTCGCCGCCGCCCCCGTCCTGCTCTCCGACGCGGAGCGCACCTCCCTGATCCGGCAGGCGCAGGCCGACGCCTCCGGCACCGCCCGGGAGATAGGCCTCGGCTCCCAGGAGAAGCTGGTCGTCAAAGACGTCGTCAAGGACGCCGACGGCACGGTGCACACCCGCTACGAGCGCACCTACGCCGGCCTGCCCGTCCTCGGCGGCGACCTGGTCGTCCACACCTCCAGGACCGGCAGGACCCAGGGCGTCACCAGGGCCACCGAGGCGGCCATCGAGGTGGACACGCTCACGCCGAGGATCACCGCCGCCAAGGCCGAGAAGCAGGCGGTGACCCTGGCCCGGGCGGCCGGTTCGGAGAACACCACCGCCGACCAGGCCCCGCGCAAGGTCATCTGGGCGGCCGACGGCACACCGGTCCTCGCCTACGAGACGGTCGTCGGCGGCTTCCAGGAGGACGGCACCCCGAACGAACTGCACGTCATCACCGACGCCACCACCGGCGAGAAGCTCTACGAGTACCAGGGCGTGGTGAACGGCGTCGGCAGGACCCTGTACTCGGGCACCGTCACCCTCTCCACCACCCGGTCGGGGTCGACGTACCAGCTGTACGACACCACGCGCGGCGGCCACCGGACGTACAACCTGGCCCGCGCCACCTCCGGCACCGGCACCCTGTTCACCGACGCGGACGACGTGTGGGGCACCGGCACCGCCTCCAGCTCCAGCAGCGACCAGACGGCCGCCGCCGACGCCGCCTACGGCGCCCAGGTCACCTGGGACTTCTACAAGAACGTCTTCGGCCGCAACGGCATCAGGAACAACGGGACGGCCGCCTACTCACGGGTCCACTACGGCAACAACTACATCAACGCCTTCTGGTCCGACAGCTGCTTCTGCATGACCTACGGCGACGGCGCGGGCAACGTCAAGCCGCTGACCTCGCTGGACGTGGCCGGTCACGAGATGTCCCACGGCCTCACCTCCTACACCGCGGGGCTGCGGTACTCCGGCGAGTCCGGCGGCCTCAACGAGGCCACCTCCGACATCTTCGGCACCGGCGTGGAGTTCTACGCCAACAACGCCTCCGACCCCGGTGACTACCTCATCGGCGAGAAGATCGACATCAACGGCAACGGCACCCCGCTGCGCTACATGGACAGGCCCAGCAAGGACGGCGCCTCCGCCGACTACTGGTCCTCCGGCGTGGGCAACAGGGACGTGCACTACTCGTCCGGCGTCGCGAACCACTTCTTCTACCTCCTCGCGGAGGGCAGCGGCGCGAAGACGATCAACGGCGTCAGCTACAACTCGCCGACGTACGACGGCTCCCGGATCACCGGCATCGGCCGCGACAAGGCGCTGCAGATCTGGTACAAGGCGCTGACCACGTACATGACGTCGACCACCAACTACAAGGGCGCCCGCACGGCGACCCTGAACGCGGCGGCGGCGCTGTACGGCTCCGGCAGCACCGAGTACAACACGGTCGCGGCGGCCTGGACCGCGGTCAACGTCACCTGAGCCACGGGCAGTCGACGGGCACGGCCCCCGGAAAGGACCTCCTTTCCGGGGGCCGTCCTGGGCTTGTGTCCCGTGTCCCGGGGGCCGTCCTAGGCTTGGGTCCCATGTCTACGGAGGACTTCACCTACGAGGAAGTCGGCGCGACACGTGAAGAGGGTCACTGCCCGCCGGGCTTCCACCCCCTGCACATGCGCATGCGCATCGGCGAGGGCACGGAGGTGTTCCGACGGGCGTCCGAGGCGGTGCTGACCTGGGAGATGCACCGGGCTCTCGGAGTGGAGATCGACACGAGTGCACAGCGGGCGGCGCCCGGTGTCGACGTCACCGTCAGCGTCGCCGGGGTCGTCAGGGCACCGTGCCGGGTGGTCTGGACGGTCGAGGAACACCGTCGCGCCGGGTGGGCCTACGGCACACTGCCGGGGCATCCGGCGTGCGGTGAAGAGGCCTTCGTGGTGAACCGCACGGGAGACGGAACCGTGTGGCTGACGGTCAGTTCGTTCAGCAGGCCGGCGGCGTGGTACACCCGGGCGGCGGGAGCGGCTACCCGGGGAGTGCAGCACATGCTCGCCCGGCGCTGCGGCGCGGTGCTGCGGAGGCTGTGCGCCGGCATACCCGAGCCTTGACTGCGGGCAGTCGTGCCGCCCGGGCGGTACGACTGCCCGCGGCCGTGCTATCGCATCAGCACCCCCGCTCCCTCGCCCGTCCCCTCCGCGGGGGTCGCCACCAGGCCCAGCTCGGCACTGGAGGCCATCAGGCGGTGGGCGGGCAGGATGCGGACCGTGTAGCCGTAGGGACCGGTGCGGTCCAGGGAGAGCGGGCCCTCGTAGACCCAGCGGCCGTCGGGGTCGGGGGCACCCGCGGGTTTCAGCGGGACGGCGGTGGCGTCGGTGATGCGGTCCTCCTCGTCCACCCGCCCGGAGACCACCTGCACCTCCACGTCGTCCGGGCCGAGGCCGCCCAGGCCCACGCGCACCCGCAGACCGAGGGTGGTGCCGAGTTCGGCGGTGGCCGTGGAGAGGGACTCCCCGGCGCGTTCGGCGACGGGGGAGGAGGTCTCCACATGGTCGACCTTCACCTCGTGCCAGGCGCTGCGCACCCGTGCCTTCCACCGCGCGAACTCACGGGCCGTGTCCGGGTCCAGGGCGCGGTGGGCGTGGGCGGCGGGGACGTAGAGCCGTTCGACGTACTCGCGGACCATGCGGCTCGCCAGCACCTTCGGGCCGAGCCGGGCCAGGGTCTGGCGGACCATCTCGATCCACCGGTCGGGCAGCCCGCCCCGGCCGCGCTCGTAGAAGCGGGGGGCGATCCGCTGCTCCAGCAGGTCGTACAGTGCGGCGGCCTCGATGTCGTCGCGCTGGTCGGGGTCGTAGCCGGCGCCGTCCGCGGTCGGGATGGCCCAGCCGAAGTCGGGCTGGTACCACTCGTCCCACCAGCCGTCCAGCACCGAGAGGTTGAGGCAGCCGTTGAGCGCGGCCTTCATGCCGGAGGTGCCGCACGCCTCCAGCGGGCGCAGCGGGTTGTTCAGCCAGACGTCGCAGCCGTGGTAGAGCTTCTGCGCCATCGCCATGCCGTAGTCCGGCAGGAAGACGATCCGGTGGCGCACCCGCGGGTCGTCGGCGAAGCGGACCAGCTCCTGGATGAGCCGCTTGCCGCTGTCGTCGGCCGGGTGCGCCTTGCCCGCGACCACGATCTGCACCGGCCGCTCGGGATGCAGCAGCAGGTCCATCAGCCGGTCGCGGTCGCGCAGCATCAGCGTCAGGCGCTTGTACGACGGCACCCGGCGGGCGAAGCCGATCGTCAGCACATCGGGGTCGAACACGTCGTCGATCCAGCCCAGCTCGGCCGTGCCCGCGCCGCGCTGCCGCCAGGAGGCCCGCAGCCGGGCGCGCACCTCGGCGACCAGCTGTTCGCGCAGGTCGCGGCGGAGGTCCCAGATGACCTGGTCGGGGATGTCGGCGACGGCGTCCCAGCGCTCGGAGCCGCCCGAGGTCAGCGCGTCCTCGGTGCGGTGGGGGCCGATCTGCCGGGCGCCGAGCCGGAAGACCTCGGGGGCCACCCAGGTCGGGGCGTGCACGCCGTTGGTCACGGAGGTGATCGGCACCTCCTCGGGGTCGAATCCCGGCCACAGACCGGCGAACATCTCCCGGCTGACCTTTCCGTGCAGCAGGGAGACGCCGTTGGCGCGCTGGGCCAGCCTGAGCCCCATCACGGCCATGTTGAACAGGTTCGGCTCGCCGCCCGGGTAGGTCTCCATGCCCAGCTGGAGGATCCGCTCGACGTCGATGCCCGGCAGCTCGGCGTCGGGCCCGAAGTGGCGGGCGACCAGTTCCCGGTCGAAGCGGTCGATGCCGGCCGGGACGGGGGTGTGCGTGGTGAAGACCGTGCCCGCGCGCACCGCCTCCAGTGCCGCGTCGAAGTCCAGGCCCTGGGCGCACAGCTCGGCGATGCGCTCCAGGCCGAGGAAGCCCGCGTGGCCCTCGTTGGTGTGGAACACCTCGGGGTCGGGGTGGCCGGTGATCCGGCAGTACGCCCGCACCGCCCGCACTCCCCCTATGCCCAGCAGCATCTCCTGCAGCAGCCGGTGCTCGCTGCCGCCGCCGTAGAGCCGGTCGGTCACCCCGCGCTCGCCCAGGTCGTTCTCCTCGACGTCGGAGTCCAGCATCAGCAGCGGGATCCGGCCGATCTGGGCCACCCAGATCCGGGCGTGCAGGGCCCTGCCGCCGGGCAGGGCCAGCAGGACCCGCGCCGGGGTGCCGTCGGGTTCCTTCAGAAGGGTGACGGGCAGCTCGTGGGGGTCGAGGACCGGGTAGTGCTCCTGCTGCCAGCCGTCCCGGGACAGGGTCTGCCGGAAGTAGCCGTGCCGGTACAGCAGCCCGACCCCGATCAGCGGTACGCCGAGGTCGCTGGCCGCCTTCAGATGGTCGCCGGCGAGGATGCCGAGGCCGCCGGAGTACTGCGGCAGCGCGGCCGTGATGCCGAACTCGGGCGAGAAGTACGCGATGGCGGCGGGCAGGCCCTCCGGCCGGCTCTGGTACCAGCGGTCGCCGGTCATGTAGTCGTGCAGGTCGTCGGCGACGGCGGTCAGCCGGCGCAGGAAGCGGCGGTCCTCGGCCAGCTCGGCCAGCCGCGCGGGGGGAACGCTGCCGAGCAGCCGTACGGGGTCGCCTCCCGAGGAGACCCAGTGCTCGGGGTCGATGGACTGGAAGAGGTCACGGGTCTCGGCGTGCCAGGACCAGCGCAGATTGCGTGCCAGCTCGCTGAGCGGGCGCAGGGGCTCGGGGAGAGCGGGACGGACGGTGAACCGACGGATCGCCTTCACTTGCCACCTCGGCGCGTTCGCTGGATGGACGCACTGCGCTGTGCGCCCCGTCACACTGAAAACCGTACCGGCCCGGCAGCGGGCACCGCTGGGTGTGGACACCACCGGGTGTGCCGTGCCCGGAAGGGACCGGGTCGGCGTCCGGACCGGACCGGTCGGCGTCGGTTTCGGACCGGCCGGTCTTGTGTGTCGGCATACGCGTGAGTAGTTAACAAGGTGCCGGATTGCTCACCCGAATAGGGTGGGAAGGCTCACCGGTACCCCCTTCAGGCACACCTTCGCAGGACCTCCCCACAGACATCCGCCCACACCCTCGTTGACGCGGACAGGAGGCGGTCATGCCCGCCAAGCACCATCCGGCAGTACCCCCGACGACCAGCGCGAGCGGCGCGGCACGCAGCGCACAGGCGGCTTCCGGCCGGCCCGGTGCCTCCTCCGGGTCCTCCCGCGGCTCCGGCCGGCGGTCCGCCCCGGCCCCGAAGCGGCCCTCGGGCAGGGCCACCGCCGTGGGCCGGATCCCCGTGCTGGACGTGCGCCCGATCGTCCTGAACGGCCGCAGGCCCGCCAAGGCGGTGACCGGGGAGTCGTTCCAGATCTCGGCCACCGTCTTCCGGGAGGGCCACGAGGCGGTGGCCGCGAACGTGGTCCTGCGCGACCCGGAGGGCCGTCCGGGTCCCTGGACGCCGATGCGCGAGCTGGCCCCCGGCACCGACCGCTGGGGCGCCGAGGTGACCGCCGGCGAGCCCGGTCTGTGGACGTACACGGTCGAGGCCTGGGGCGACCCGGTCACCACCTGGCGGCACCAGGCGCAGATCAAGATTCCCGCCGGGCAGGACACCGACCTCGTCCTGGAGGAAGGCGCACAGCTGTACGAGCGGGCCGCCGCCGGAGTGCCGGAGGACGAGGGCCAGAAGGTGGTCCTGGACGCCGTGGCGGCGCTGCGCGACGAGAGCCGGCCGGCCGCCGCCCGGCTGGCGGGGGCGTTGACGCCGGAGGTGGATGCGGTGCTGGCGCGGTGGCCGCTGCGGGAGCTGGTGACCGCCTCCGAGCCGCTGCCGCTGCTGGTGGAGCGGGAGCGGGCCCTGTACGGCTCGTGGTACGAGTTCTTCCCCCGCTCCGAGGGCACCCCCCAGCAGCCGCACGGCACCTTCCGCACCGCCGCGCGCCGGCTGCCGGCGATCGCCGCGATGGGCTTCGACGTGGTCTACCTGCCGCCCATCCACCCCATCGGCACCACCTTCCGCAAGGGCCGCAACAACTCCCTGACCGCCGGCCCCGACGACGTCGGGGTGCCCTGGGCCATCGGCTCCCCCGAGGGCGGCCACGACGCCGTCCACCCCGCCCTGGGCACCCTGGAGGACTTCGACTGGTTCGTGGAGCGGGCCCGGGAGCTGGGGCTGGAGATCGCCTTGGACTTCGCCCTGCAGTGCTCCCCGGACCATCCGTGGGTGCACAAGCATCCGCAGTGGTTCCGTCACCGTCCCGACGGCAGCATCGCGTACGCGGAGAATCCGCCCAAGAAGTACCAGGACATCTATCCGCTAGCCTTCGACGCCGACTTCGAGGGGCTGCTGGCGGAGACGGTGCGGGTGCTGCGGCACTGGATGGCGCACGGGGTGCGGATCTTCCGGGTGGACAATCCGCACACCAAGCCGGTGGTGTTCTGGGAGCGGGTGATCGCCGAGATCAACGCCGCCGATCCCGATGTGATCTTCCTGGCCGAGGCGTTCACCCGGCCGGCGATGATGCACACCCTGGCGCAGATCGGTTTTCAGCAGTCCTACACCTATTTCACCTGGCGCAACACCAAGCAGGAGCTGACGGAGTACCTCACCGAGCTGACCGGGGAGGCGGCCGCGTACATGCGGCCCAATCTGTTCGTCAACACCCCCGACATCCTGCACGCCTATCTGCAGCACGGCGGGCGGCCCGCCTTCGAGGCGCGGGCCGTGCTGGCCGCCACGCTCTCGCCCTCCTGGGGCATCTACAGCGGTTTCGAGCTGTGCGAGAACACCCCGTTGCGGGAGGGCAGCGAGGAGTACCTGGACTCGGAGAAGTACCAGCTCAAGCCCCGTGACTGGGAGGCCGCCGAACGCGAGGGCCGCACCCTGACCCCCCTGATCACCCGCCTCAACCACATCCGCCGCCG
>NZ_MUME01000490.1 GCF_002155915.1 Streptomyces thermovulgaris
TGGCAATGCACTACGTACCCCTATGCCGGGGTACGTAGTGCATTGCCATGAATCCCTGAGCCAAGGACCGTGATCGACGTGAAGGTCGGCATCCCCCGCGAGGTCAAGAACAACGAGTTCCGGGTGGCCATCACCCCCGCCGGCGTGAACGAGCTGGTACGCAACGGCCATCAGGTCGTCGTCGAGCGGAACGCAGGCGTCGGCTCCTCGATACCCGACGAGGAGTACGTGGCCGCCGGCGCCCGGATCCTCGACACCGCGGACGAGGTCTGGGCCGAGGCCGACATGGTGCTGAAGGTCAAGGAGCCCATCGCCGAGGAGTACCACCGCCTCCGCAAGGACCAGGTCCTCTTCACCTATCTGCACCTGGCCGCCTCCAAGGAGTGCACCGACGCCCTGCTGGAGGCCGGCACCACGGCGATCGCCTACGAGACCGTCGAGCTGCCCAACCGCACGCTGCCGCTGCTCGCCCCCATGTCCGAGGTGGCCGGCCGGCTGGCCCCGCAGGTCGGCGCCTACCACCTGATGCGCGCCTCCGGCGGCCGCGGTGTGCTGCCCGGCGGCGTCCCGGGTGTGCCGGCCGGTGAGGCGGTCGTCATAGGCGGCGGCGTCTCCGGCTGGAACGCCACGCAGATCGCCATCGGCCTGGGCTTCCACGTGACCCTGCTCGACAAGGACATCAGCAAGCTCAAGGAGGCCGACAAGATCTTCGGCACGAAGGTCAAGACCGTCGTCTCCAACTCCTTCGAGCTGGAGAAGGCCTGCCTCGAGGCCGACCTCGTCGTCGGCGCCGTGCTCGTCCCGGGCGCCAGGGCCCCGAAGCTGGTCAGCAACGAGCTGGTGTCCCGGATGAAGGCCGGAAGTGTTCTTGTCGACATCGCGATCGACCAGGGCGGCTGCTTCGAGGACTCCCGCCCGACCACGCACGCCGATCCGACCTTCAAGGTCCACGAGTCGGTGTTCTACTGCGTCGCCAACATGCCCGGCGCGGTGCCCAACACCTCCACCTACGCGCTGACCAACGCCACGCTGCCGTACATCGTCGAAGTCGCCAACCGCGGCTGGGTGGAGGCGATGCGCCGTGACCCCGCGCTGGCCAAGGGCCTCAACACCCACGCAGGAAAGGTGACTTACCGCAAGGTCGCAGAGGCGCACGGCCTCGAGCACGTCGCCGTGGAGTCCCTGCTGGGCTGAGCGCCGGCCCGAGCGGTCGCCAAGTCACCAGAGCACACAAGGCGATACATCAACGCGCCTCCTCAACCATGCATCTTCGGCCGGACCTTGAGCATCGAGGTCCGGCCGGATGCATGCGGGGGCACCCCCGTCGCACCCGGTCAACTCGCCTCGAACGCAACCATTCGACCGATTCACGCACCGGTGAAACCTGTCGTGCGACGGCCGTACGCCCTTGACAGCGGGATGTTTCATTGCCGACACATCGGGCCGGGTCCGGCGGATTGTGTTGCTGCGGACGCCCGACACGCCATAGAGTCGCCAACCGTCGGCATGGTGCCACGCTGACCTGTCTAGAAGTTTCCTGGTCACCAAGGAGGTAGGACGACTTGTGAATGAGTCGACATTTTCTCCCGAGGGTGGTCAACCAGGAACGCCTGCGAGGGGCCAGGGTCCCACGGGGCTCGAAGCTGTCGGCTCCGTCGCTGTGCGCACCTTCACAGCCCACCAGAGCCACCGGATGTCCGGTGCGGCTCAGTCAGCACACCAGAGCATGGATGGCCATCACGTGAACGCCATGGCCGGCGACGGAAGTGGCGCGCCCCACGACCACTTCGCCGACTACGACGACCTGCCCGACGGGCACTTCTACGACCCCGACGCCGAGTACGAGCCCGACCCCGAGTACGCGGCCACGCTCGCGCCCGACGCCGCGCGCCAGCGCCGTGAGCGCATCGGCCCGACCGGACGTCCGCTGCCGTACTTCCCGATCCCCGGTCCGCTGACCGACCACGGCCCCGCGACGATCATCGCGATGTGCAACCAGAAGGGCGGCGTCGGCAAGACCACGTCGACCATCAACCTGGGCGCCGCGCTCGCGGAGTACGGGCGCCGGGTGCTGCTCGTCGACTTCGACCCGCAGGGCGCGCTGTCGGTGGGGCTCGGCGTCAACCCCATGGAGCTCGACCTCACCGTCTACAACCTGCTCATGGAGCGGGGCATGTCCGCGGACGAGGTCCTGCTGAAGACGGCGGTCCCCAACATGGACCTGCTGCCCAGCAACATCGACCTGTCGGCCGCCGAGGTCCAGCTGGTCTCCGAGGTCGCACGCGAGTCGACGCTGCAGCGGGCGCTGAAGCCGCTGGTGGACGACTACGACTACATCATCATCGACTGCCAGCCCTCGCTCGGTCTGCTCACCGTCAACGCGCTCACGGCCGCGCACAAGGTGATCGTGCCGCTGGAGTGCGAGTTCTTCGCGCTGCGCGGTGTCGCGCTGCTGACCGAGACCATCGAGAAGGTCCAGGAGCGGCTCAACCCGGAGCTGCAGCTCGACGGGATCCTCGCCACGATGTACGACTCGCGCACCGTGCACAGCCGTGAGGTGCTCGCGCGTGTCGTGGAGGCATTCGACGACCACGTGTACCACACGGTCATCGGGCGCACGGTCCGCTTCCCGGAGACCACGGTCGCCGGTGAGCCGATCACCACGTACGCCTCCAACTCCGTCGGCGCCGCCGCCTATCGCCAGCTTGCCAGGGAGGTGCTCGCCCGGTGTCACGCCGAGTGAGTCTGCCGGGGGCCGACGAACTGTTCCGCACGACGGGGGGAATGGCGCTCCAGCCGTCCACTCCCCGGCGTCAGACGGGCAGCGGCGAGGCCCGGGTGCCCGCTCCCGCGGGGGAGAGCGACACGACGCCCGCCCCGGCGGAGGACGCGCCGCAGTCGGTGCCCGTGCAGGGCGGCGACGGCGAGGGCGCGGAGCACGTGGCGGCGGAGGCGGAACCGCTGGACGCGGGCGAGTCCCGCAGCCGGTCCACCGCACCGGCCCGGCCCGTGCGGCGTGCGGTGGCGCAGGAAGGTTCTGCCGTCGTGCCGCCGCGCAGGCGGGCCCGCGGCACCCCGCGCCGGCCCAGCGGACGGGAGCGGCACGACGAGAAGATCACCGTGTACGTGTCCGCCGAGGAACTCATGGACCTGGAGCACGCCCGCCTGGTGCTGCGCGGCGAACACGGCCTGGCCGTGGACCGCGGCCGCATCGTCCGCGAGGCGGTCTCCGTGGTCCTGGCCGACCTCGAGGCCCGTGGCGACGCGAGCATCCTGGTGCGCCGGCTGCGCAGCCGTTAGCGGCCGTCGGCTCCCGCGGACGGGCCCCGACGGGGCCGCGGACCGGCGCGGATCGGCCACGCGGGCCGGCAAGCGATAGCCTGCGACGGTCATGACCTCGAACGACGCTCCCGCCCCCGGCCGCCGCAGGCGCCCCCTCGGCCGCGGTCCACGGCCAGG
>NZ_MUME01000491.1 GCF_002155915.1 Streptomyces thermovulgaris
CCGCCTCCGCCGCCTCCTCGGTCCCCGACCGCTATCTGGGCACCTGGGAGGGCCGGGGCGCGGCCCTCAACGGCGTCCTGCCGACGGGCACCTTCCATGTGACGGTCAAGCAGGCCGCCGTGGGCGAGAAGGTGGGCGAGGTGCGCCACACCGACCCTCTCGGCGGGGTCTGCGTCGACGCCCTCACCCTGAAGCAGGTGACGAGGAAACAGCTCGTCCTGAGGGCCGCGGGCATCAAGACCAACCACGCGGGCTGCGACCAGGCTCCGCACGTGGTCCGGCTCACCCCGGTCGGGGACGACCTCATGTACAACTCGGAGAGTTCCGCGGCGGGGCGCCCGGAGGCACGGCTGTCGAGGATCGGGGAGCCGTGAGCCACGGCCGGCACGGCCTGGCGTGAGGAGCGCGAAACCCCTGGCGTAGGCTGGTCCGGTCCGTCCGCCCGTTTCCTGTCAGCCCTGTTCCGAGCGCTTCGCGCACCCCATCTGTCCAACCCTTACGACCCCTGCGAAAGGGACGCCGGTGACCGAGAAGGCCGACCTCCAGTCCGTTCTCGACCGTGCCGCCGAGGGCGGACGGATCACCCCTAAGGAGGCGCTCGCCCTGTACCGCGACGCGCCGCTGCACGCGCTGGGAGCCGCGGCCGACGCCGCACGCCGCCGGAAGTTCGCGGGCACCGAGCACATCGCGACGTACATCATCGAGCGCAACATCAACTACACGAACGTGTGCGTCACGGCGTGCAAGTTCTGCGCCTTCTACGCCGCGCCCAAGGACAAGGCGAAGGGATGGACGCGCGACCTGGACGACATCCTGCGCCGCTGCGCGGAGACCGTGGAGCTCGGCGGCACGCAGATCATGTTCCAGGGCGGCCACCACCCGGAGTACGGCGTGGAGTACTACGAGAAGCACTTCCGCGCCATCAAGGAGGCCTTCCCGCAGCTGGTGATCCACTCGCTGGGCGCCTCCGAGGTGGAGCACATGGCACGGGTCTCGGGCGTGTCGGTGGAGGAGGCCATCGTCCGGCTCCGCGAGGCCGGCCTGGACTCCTTCGCCGGGGCCGGNNGAAGGAGTCCGGCGAGCGCTGGCTGGAGATCATGGAGATCGCACACCGGCTGGGCGTAGAGTCCACCACGACGATGCTGATGGGCACCGGCGAGACCAACGCCGAGCGGATCGAGCACCTGCGGATGATCCGGGACGTCCAGGACCGCACGGGCGGCTTCCGGGCGTTCATCCCGTACACCTACCAGCCGGAGAACAACCGCCTCAAGGGCCGCACCCAGGCCACCGTCTTCGAGTACCTGCGGATGATCGCGATCGCCCGCCTCTTCCTCGACAACGTGATGCACATCCAGGGCTCCTGGC
>NZ_MUME01000492.1 GCF_002155915.1 Streptomyces thermovulgaris
CGCCGGCGCGGGCCTGTCGAAGATCGGCGACATCGCCAAGAGCCTCAAGAACATCGGCAACATCAATATCCCCAAGCTGCCGGACACCGCCTTCGCCCTGCCCGAAGGGGCGCTCGCTCTTCCCAACGGCACCATCCGCCTGCCCGAGGGCGCCACCCTTCCCGCGGGGGCGGCGAAACTGCCCGACGGCACCGTCAAACTGCCCGACACCACCACGGTGCTGCCGCCGGGCACCGTCAAACTCCCGACCGCGGAGGGTGCCCCGGCCCGGTACTTCGACCCGGACGGCAACATCCTCGACGAGCACGGCAAGGTCGTCAGCGACGTCCTGGACGGCCCCGGCGACATCGTCGACCAGCCCAAGCTGGACACTCCGCCCGCCGGCGCGGACGTGCCGCGGGTGGAGTCCCCGGTGAAGGAACCGGCCCTGGCCGGCGCCGGCACCCACACCGCCGAGCAGGCCGGCCGGCACATCCGCCTGGGCGACGGCCTGGACGCCGACCTCGGCGACACCGGCCGCCTCGGCAACGACCTGAACAACCCCG
>NZ_MUME01000493.1 GCF_002155915.1 Streptomyces thermovulgaris
AGCAGGGGCCGTACGAGGCGGAGTGGGGCTGGACCTGGCCGCTGAACCGGCGCGTGCTCTACAACCGTGCCTCGGCCGACCCGCAGGGGCGGCCCTGGAGCGCGCGCAAGGCGCTGGTGTGGTGGGACGAGGAGCGCGGCGAGTGGACCGGGCACGACGTCCCGGACTTCGAGCGGACCAAGCCGCCCGGCCACCGGCCCCCCGAGGGCGCCTCGGGACCCGAGGCCCTCGCCGGTGACGACGCGTTCATCATGATGGCGGACGGCAAGGCGTGGCTGTTCGCCCCGACCGGGCTGGCGGACGGCCCGCTGCCCACCCACTACGAGCCGCACGAGTCGCCCGCGCGCAACCTGCTCTACGGCCAGCAGGGCAACCCGGTGCGCAAGGTGTACGGACGCCCCGACAACCCGTCCAACCCCGCCCCGCCCGAGGCGCACGGCGAGGTGTTCCCGTTCGTGTTCACGACGGCGCGGCTCACCGAGCACCACACCGCGGGCGGCATGAGCCGTCAGCTGCCGTACCTGGCGGAGCTCCAGCCGGAGCTGTTCGTGGAGGTGTCGCCCGAGCTGGCCAGGGAGCGCGGTCTGCGCCATCTGGACTGGGCCCATGTGATCACCAGCCGGACCGCGGTGGACGCCCGGGTCGTGGTCACCGACCGGCTGGCGCCCCTGCGGGTCGAGAACCGGATCGTGCACCAGGTCTGGATGCCGTACCACTGGGGATCCGCCGGACTCAGCAGCGGCGACGTGGTCAACGACCTGATCGGCGTGGTGGCCGACCCCAATGTGTTCATCCAGGAGAGCAAGGTGCTGACCTGCGACATCCGTCCCGGACGCCGGCCGAGGGGCCCCGCCCTGCTGGAGTACGTGGCGGAGTACCGCCGCCGGGCCGGGATCACCGCGGCCACCGGCACCCGCATCATGACCACGGACGGCGACCCCCCGCCGCACCATCTGGAGACGGACGGCCCGGAGGAATCCCCATGACGGACGCCAACAGCCTGTACGGGCCTCTCGCCGACCCCGCCGCGGACGCCG
>NZ_MUME01000494.1 GCF_002155915.1 Streptomyces thermovulgaris
GCCGACCGAGCCGGCGACGAGCGCGGCGCCCGTTCCGATCTTCTGGAGGTCGAAACCGGAACCGGACCCGCCCTCGCCCGCCCGGATGCCATGGCGGAAGTGCTCCGGCCGGTGGCCGCCGTGACCGCCGAAACGGTTCTCGTCCTCTCCGCCGTGGCGGCCGTGACCGCCTCCGCCGTGCCCTCCTCCGCCCCCGTGGGAGCGGCCGTCGCTCCCGTAGGAGTGGTCGTCACCGCCGTAGGCGACGGCGGCCGGTGCGGAGAAGGTGAGGGCGCCGAGCCCCAGCAGTGCGGCCAGAACGACGCGTATTACGCGCATGATGAATCCTCCGGTCCCCGAGGAGCAGCTGCGGACCCTTTCCGCCTGTGCCGGAAATGCACCTCGATGACCGAAACGCTAGGGAGGTGTCCGTCACGGCGCGATCGCACCCGGGCGAACGGGGCAATGCTGTGGGCTGCGCAGGGGACGCCCCTCCCGCGGGCGGGGAACGGAACTGATGCCGCGTCATGCCGTCGGGCCGTCAGTCCGGAAGGTGCGGGAACAGGGTCAGGAAGGGATCGGTCGTCGCCGACATCCCGCGGCTGTAGGGGGCGTCGAAGTCCCAGATCAGGAAGAGCAGAAAGGCGATCAGCGCGGAGAACAGCCCTGCGAGGACCAGTTCGCGCGGCGTGCGCCGGATCTGCAGCGCGAACACCATCCCGACGGTGACGACGGCCCCCGAGATCAGCCCGAACCACACCACGCCCGGCATGGTCGGCCCGATGGCGTCGGCGCGTGCGGCGCGGGCCTGGGCGACGGCGGCCACCTGGTCCACCAGCGGCTGGTAGGCCTGCGCCTCGAAGTCCGACTTCGGCTGGTAGTCGGTGACGTCGGCGCGGAGACGGGCGAGCAGTTCGTCGCCCCGCTCGGTGAGCCGGCCGTGGTCGACCATGCTCTTCCACTCGGTGGTGACGACATGCCCGGCATAGGCGTCGACGTCGCCGCGGATCCGGTCGCGGACGTCGGACGGGTAGACACGGACGCGCTCGGAGACCTCGTACAGCGCCTGGGCCTCCGCCTGGACGTGGTCCTGGGCGGCGGAGCGGGCCTCCCAGACACCGGCGATGGCCAGGCCCAGGACGATGGCGTACACCACGCCGATCCACATCGTCATGTACTCGATGACGTCCGGGGTTTCGCTGGGATCCTCGTCCTCGCCCTTCGCGCGGTGCCGCACGAGGGTGATGACGATGACCACCGCGCAGGCGGCCAGCATCGCCAGCGTGAGAACAAGCCATTCCGACAACGGGTTCCTCCAGGAGTCAGCGCGGGCGGAGCGCGGCCACGGCGACCAGCGCGGGCACCGCGACGAGCAGGACGTGGGTGAGCGGCGACGGGCTGCGCCGCGGCATCGGACGCGGCGCAGCCCGTCGCCGC
>NZ_MUME01000495.1 GCF_002155915.1 Streptomyces thermovulgaris
GGCCGGCACCGGTGCCGGCCGTCAGTCGAACCGGATGTGACGAAGGCCCACCCCCGCCTGCCGCAGCCGGGTCCGCAGCGGGCCCCCTGTGCCGGGCCTCAGCGTCAGCCCGGCCAGGGCGGCGATCCGGTCGGCCGTCTCCGGCACGGTCGCGTGGTCCGTCCACAGGTGCTCGGCGAACTCCGGCTCGCGCAGCCGCTCGAGGCAGTGGTCGAGCTGCCGTACGGCCCAGGACTCCCGGCCCGGGCCGGTGCCTCTGCCCGCGATGCGGGCGAGCAGATGCCCCAGGCCGCGCTCCCGCAGCCGCCTCAGCACGGTCCCGCGTTCCGCGAGCAGGGTGAAGTGCCGTACGTCGTGCCCCAGTTCGCGCAGCCGTCCGACGGTCTCGGCGAAGTGGCCGGAGTCGGTGACGGTCATGGGGGCGATCACCACCCCCTTGTGCCGGCCGAGGGCCAGGTCCAGGACCTCGACCACGCCCTGCCGCCAGGACACCAGCTCCCGGAAGTCGCCGCGCAGCCCGGGCGGGAGCGTGCGGTGCAGACCGAAGCCGATGTGTTCGGGGTCGCAGACGACGCTGCCGGGCAGACGGCGGCGGATCTCGTACGCGGTCTGTGTCTTTCCGCCCCCGAAGGGACCGTTGATCCACAGGAGCATGCGCCGACCCTACCGATCCGGGACCCGCCGGACCCGCCGGCGGCCGCCCGCTCCGCTCAGCCGCGCCCGCCGGCCCGGACGAGACCGGTCTCGTAGGCCATGACCACCACCTGCACCCGGTCCCTGAGACCCAGCTTGGTCAGGATCCGGCCCACATGGGTCTTCACGGTCGCCTCGGACAGCACCAGCCGGGCGGCGATCTCGCCGTTCGACAGGCCCTGTGCGACCAGGATCATGACCTCGCGCTCGCGCTCGGTGAGCCGCTGCAGCTCCTTGTGCTGCGGCTCCTTGCCGCCGCTGGGCAGCATCGGCGCGAACCGGTCGAGCAGACGCCGGGTGGTGGAGGGCGCGACCACGGCGTCACCGCTGTGCACGGCGCGGATCGCGGCGAGCAGATCACCGGGCGGCACGTCCTTGAGCATGAACCCGGAGGCGCCCGCCTTCAGTCCGGAGAAGGCGTACTCGTCGAGGTCGAAGGTGGTCAGGATCAGCACCTTCGGGGGATTGGGCCCGGAGCAGATGCGGCGGGTGGCCTCCACGCCGTCCAGCTTCGGCATGCGCACATCCATCAGCACCACGTCCACCTCGCTGGAGCGCAGCACCTGCAGGGCCTCGACGCCGTCGCCCGCCTCCGCGACGACCTCCATGTCGGGCTGGGCGGCGAGCACCATCCGGAATCCGGTGCGCAGCAGC
>NZ_MUME01000496.1 GCF_002155915.1 Streptomyces thermovulgaris
CGGCCGGCGCCGGCCGTGAGGAAAGGACACTCCGCATGGTGGGTCTTTCACCCGAACGTGTGGGGCGCGCACACCGGGGGCGTGCGACCCGTGTGGCCATGGCCGTCGGTGCTGCTCTCGCCGTGGTCGATCGACGGGATCACGGGTCCCGTCGACCTCAATGTCTTCCGCGGCTCCCTCGCCGAACTGCGGGCACTCGCCGGCCGCTGACCCGGCCGGCGGACGTGCGCTTCCCGGGATGTTCCTCGGGCCGCACACGTGTGACCGACGGACGGGGCCCGGGACCGCCTCACGGCGGGCGGGAAGGATGCGCAAGATCCTTGTCAATCAAGCAAGTTGACGAACAGTAAGGTGTGTTCGTCGCGGGTGCCGGCGCGTTGCCGCACGGTGGCGTCGCCCGGACATCGACGCCCCACCGGCCGACACCGGTGGGGCGCGAAGCTCTCGGAGACCGGCCCGGCGGGGGCGGGGTTACTGGTCGGTGAAGATGGCCTCGGCTGTCGGGGCGGTGACGGCGCGTCGTAGCCAGTGGCGCAGGATTTCGGGGTCGCCGCAGGTGGTGATGCGTTCCCGGACCGCTTCGGGGATGTCGATGCCGCGGACTTCCAGGATGGCCAGGACGTCCTCGGCGGCACGGCGCGTCTCGCCTTCGGCCCGGCCTTTCTCGCGGCCCTCTTCGCGGAGTTCTTCGGAGAGCGGTGAGGTGTAGAAGGAGAGGTCCACGGCCACCGGTTTCCTCCACAGTGGTGCGGCTGAGTGCTCACGCTTTTCAGCAGGGCGGCTGTCCTGAGAGCCCGGGAGATCGTGTCTCGCCGTGGTCTCCGCGGTTCGCCGCCTGCTTTTCGGACGTCGATGTACCGGGCCGTTCTCTCCGGCGGGGGCGGGGTTACTGGTCGGTGAAGATGGCCTCGGCTGTCGGGGCGGTGACGGCGCGTCGTAGCCAGTGGCGCAGGATTTCGGGGTCGCCGCAGGTGGTGATGCGTTCCCGGACCGCTTCGGGGATGTCGATGCTGCGGACTTCCAGGATGGCCAGGACGTCCTCGGCGGCACGGCGTGCTTCACCCTCCGCTCGGAGTTCTTCGGAGAGCGGTGAGGTGTAGAAGGAGAGGTCCACGGCCACCAGTTTCCTCCACAGGTGTGCGGCTGGGAGCTTGCCCAGGCCTTGTGCGACGAGTTCGACGATCGGGTTGGCGATGTCCTGTGGTGTCTCCCGCAGAACGGTCGTCATTGATTTGAGTATGGCCCCGATGTCCGGATGTGCGACATGTGTGATTGCGGCCAGTGTGGCGAGGGCGAGATCCTTGCGGACTTCGGCCGGATCGGTGATCACCGGCATGTTGTGCGGTCCCGCGACCAGTGGCCGCAGGGTCAGCAGAGGCCACTGGCGAGGGCCGAAGCTGACCTCACGCGCGGCCCATTCCGCGGTGGCGCGGTCCTGGCAGACGACCAGCAGCATCGGCTGCAGCCGGTATTTCGTGAGCAGGTACGAGGCGTAGTACGCCCAGCTGGCGGGCTTGTCCGGGTCCTTCCTGCCCTGGGCCTCGACCGCGAGGAGCAGCGGCTCGTCGTTCTCCGTCTCCAGCCGCAGGAGGGTGTCCACGCGGCGCTCGACGGGGCTGGTCTCGGTGAGGTCATTGGGCAGGACGGTGACCGAGGTGAGCGGAGGGAAGCCGATGCCGAGCACCTCGGACACTCCGGAGAAGAGGCCCGGATGTTCCTGGAAGATGCGGTGCATCGCCTCGTGGGGCGAGCTGACCATACGGATTCCTGTGAAGGTGAGGACGAAAGACGGAAGGACATGTGCCTCTGGCACATGTCGGCAGGTGTTCTGCAGGGAGCGTATGAGTGCGGCTCGGCCCGATGGAGGCGTCCTGGAAGGCGATCACCTGAAGGAGTGAAGGCGCGGTGTGCGCCGGAAAACGGACGGCCCCACCGCCGTGCCGGNNGACGTGAACGGCCCCACCGCCGTGCCGGTGGCGGTGGGGCCGTTCACGTCGTCCGGGGAGAGCCGGGCGTCAGGCGGTGGGCTTCTCCTCCAGGCGGGGGAAGAGGACCGCGCCCTTGGTGACGGTCGCGCCCGCGGGGAGCCTGCCCCACTCGCCGGCCTCCTGGATCCTCTGGTCGGCCAGGGCGCCCAGGGAGGCTTCCGCGCCCAGGGAGTCCCACAGCTTCCGGGAGGTCTCCGGCATGACCGGGTTCAGCAGGACGGCGATCGCGCGGAGGGACTCCGCCGCGGTGTAGAGGATCGTGGCCAGGCGGGCCCTGCCCTCGTCACTGGTGTCCTTGGCGACCTTCCACGGCTCCTGCTCCGTGAGGTAGAGGTTGACCTGCTTGACGAAGTCGAAGACGGCCAGGATGCCGCCCTGGAAGTCCAGCTCCTCGCCGATGCGGCGGTCGGCCTCCGCGACCGCCTTCGCCAGGCCGTCCTGGATCGCCTTCTCCGCGTCGCCGGCCGCCGTCGCCTCCGGCAGCGTGCCGCCGAAGTACTTGCCGACCATGGCCGTCACACGCGAGGCGAGGTTGCCGTAGTCGTTGGCCAGCTCACTGGTGTAGCGGGCGGAGAAGTCCTCCCAGGAGAAGGAGCCGTCCTGGCCGAAGGCGATCGCCCGCAGGAAGTACCAGCGGTAGGCGTCCACACCGAAGTGCGCGGTCAGGTCCTGCGGCTTGATGCCGGTGAGGTTCGACTTCGACATCTTCTCGCCGCCGACCATCAGCCAGCCGTTGGCCACGACCCTGCGGGGCAGCGGCAGACCCTGGGCCATGAGCATCGCCGGCCAGATGACCGCGTGGAACCGCAGGATGTCCTTGCCGACCAGGTGCACATCGGCCGGGAAGGTCGACGCGAACTTCTCCGGGTTCTCGTTGTAGCCGACCGCCGTGGCGTAGTTCAGCAGCGCGTCGACCCACACGTAGATCACGTGCTTCGGGTCCCAGGGGATCGGGACGCCCCAGTCGAAGGTCGAGCGGGAGATGGACAGGTCCTGAAGGCCCTGGCGGACGAAGTTCACGACCTCGTTGCGCGCCGATTCGGGCTGGATGAAGTCGGGGTTCGCCTCGTAGTGGGCGAGCAGTTTGTCGGTGTACTCGCTCAGCTTGAAGAAGTAGTTCTCCTCGCTGAGGTTTTCCACCGGTTTCTTGTGGATCGGGCACAGCTTCTGGCCCGCGTACTCGCCCTCGCCGTCGATCAGCTCGCCGGGGAGCTTGTACTCCTCGCAGCCCACGCAGTACGGGCCCTCGTAACCGCCCTTGTAGATCTCGCCCTTGTCATAGAGATCCTGGACGAATTCCTGGACGCGATCGGTGTGCCGCTTCTGCGTGGTGCGGATGAAATCGTCGTTCGCGATCCCCAGGTGCTCCCAGAGGGGCACCCAGGATTCGGAGACGAGCTTGTCGGCCCACTCCTGGGGCGAGACCCCGTTGGCGTCGGCCGTGCGCATGATTTTCTGACCGTGCTCGTCCGTGCCGGTGAGGAACCACACCTTCTCGCCGCGCTGGCGGTGCCAGCGCGTGAGCACGTCGCCCGCGACGGTCGTATAGGCGTGGCCCAGGTGAGGAGCATCGTTGACGTAGTAAATGGGGGTGGTGACGTAGAACGCCTTTTCACCCTGCTTCTCTGATCCAGTGGCCGCCATGGTCGAAATCCTACTGGCCCACTGGAGATCCCCTCACCCGCGTTTCGCGGTGCGGACGGCGGCCGCCGCAGCATATCGGCCACCGTCCGCACACGGGGTGTGCCGGTGGGTTACGGACGCCAGTTCGCCAGGACGCCCTCGTAGAACTCCTTGTCCGTGAGTTCACGCGGGGCGGGGCCCGCGTGGAAGAAGGAGGAGGTGTCGGTCTTCAGCCTGCGCAGGTAGTCGAAGGCCTTGTTGTCGTGCTCGCCGAAGGCGACGAAGGAGAAGAAGACGGCGGGGTGCTTCTTCGCCGCCTCGGTGAGGGCGCGGGTGGCCGGGGTCTTGGCGTCCGGGGCACCGTCCGTCTGGAAGATCACCAGGGCGGGGGTGGCCGGGTCGTCCACCGACTTGCCGTGCTGGTCCAGGACGGCTTCCACGGCCACGTGGTAGCTGGTGCGGCCCATGCGGCCGAGGGAGCCGTGCAGCTCGTCGATCCTGTTCTCGTGGTCGGCGAGGGTGAGTTCGCCGGTGCCGTCCACGTCCGTGGAGAAGAACGTGACGTGGACCGTCGCCCCGGGGTCGAGGTGGGCGGCGAGGGCGAGGGTCTGCTCGCCGAGGGCCTGGGCGGAACCGTCCTTGTAGTACGGGCGCATGGAGGCGGAGCGGTCCAGGACGAGGTAGACCTTGGCCCGGGTGCCGGTGAGGCCGTACT
>NZ_MUME01000497.1 GCF_002155915.1 Streptomyces thermovulgaris
CCGCGACATCAAGCCCGCCAATGTGCTGCTGGAGGCGACCGGGAGAGGCCGGCCGAAGCTGCGGCTGTCGGACTTCGGCATCGCGATGCGGCTGGGCGAACCGCGGCTGACGGAGACCGACCTGGTGGTGGGGACGCCGGGGTACATCGCGCCCGAGCAGCTGATGGGCGCCGAACCGGACTTTCCCGCCGACCTGTTCGCCACCGGTCTGGTCGCCCTCTATCTGCTGCAGGGCGCCAAGCCCGACGCCAAGGCGCTCGTGGAGTACTTCATGGAGCACGGGACGCCGAGTGCGCCCAAGGGAGTGCCCGAGCCGCTGTGGCAGGTCCTGGCCGCGCTGCTGCAACCGGACCCGCAGAACCGGTTCCGTACGGCGACGGGAGCGCGCAAGGCCCTCCTCGCATGTGCCGAACTTCTGCCGGAGCCGGACCCCGAGGACGAAGTGATCGAGATCTTCGACCAACTCGGGCCGTTACCACCGGGGTTCGGCCCCGACGGGCCGCTCGTACGGAGTCCGGCGGNNGCCGGGTCCACGGGCCCGGACACCGGTTCCGCGGGCCCGGGGATCCCGGGGACCGGCTTCACGGACCCGGCTCCGGGGACCGGCCTCATGGACCCGACTCCGGGGACCGGCCTCACGGACTCGCATCCGGAAACCGGCCGCACGGGCTCAAGGACCGGCGGCCCCGCGGGCCCGGGCATCGGCTCCGTGAGCCCGGCCGCCTCGGGCACCGGTTCTGCCGTATCGGACCCGCGGCTCGCCTCCCGGCA
>NZ_MUME01000498.1 GCF_002155915.1 Streptomyces thermovulgaris
GCAGCGGGGAGCGGCGGGCGCATACGCATCGGTGCCCGCCGCTCCCCGCTGCACTCCCCCGCCCAGATCGCCGACCTGGCCCGCGCGGTGGCCCGGCGGCCGGGGTTCGCCCTCGTGGGGGTCATGGCGTACGAGGGCCATGTCGCGGGCGTGGGCGACGCGGTCGCCGGGCGGCCCCTGCGCTCGCGCGCGATCCGGCTGATGCAGGCCGCCGCGCGCCGGGAGCTGGCCGTGCGGCGGGCCGCGGCGGTGCACGCGGTACGGGCCGTGGCACCGGAGCTGGAGTTCGTCAACGGCGGCGGCACGGGCAGCGTGCAGTACACCGCGGCGGAGGACGCGGTCACCGAGATCGCCGCGGGCTCCGGGCTGTACGTCCCGCGGCTCTTCGACCACTACACGTCCTTCCGCGGCCGTCCGGCGGCCCTGTTCGCCCAGCCCGTCGTACGGCGGCCCGGCGTCGGGGTCGTGACGGTCCTCGGCGGCGGCTACCCGGCCTCCGGCCCGGCCGGCCCGGACCGGCTTCCGGTGCCGTATCTGCCCCACGGGCTGCGCTACGACCCCCAGGAGGGTCCCGGCGAGGTGCAGACCCCGCTGATCGGTCCGCCCGCCGACGACCTGCTGATCGGCGACAAGGTGTGGTTCCGGCACGCGAAGGCCGGGGAGCTGTGCGAGCGGTTCGACGTCCTGCACCTGGTCGAGGGCGACCGGGTGACGGCGACCGTGCCGACGTACCGGGGCGAGGGGCGCACCTTCCTGTAGGGGGGCCTTCCTGTAGGGGGCCTTCCTGCGCCTCGTCTCCGCGGGCCGCCCCGGCGGTCCGCGGACGGCTCAGCCCGACGGGCCGATGCTGCTGCCCACCCCGCCTCCGGTCCCGGCGTCGCCGAGGGGCCGTATGCCCTTGACGATCCTGTGCATGTCGGCCAGGGGCGGACCGTCCGGGCCGGCGTCGAAGACGAGGCGCACGATGACCGGCGCCTCGGTGCCGGTGCTGGAGTGGAAGGCCACCGACTCGACGTAGCCTCCGGGGCCCTTCGCGGTGTCGACCCGCCAGCGCACGAAGTAGCCCGCGCGTCCCGCGACCGCGATCGGGCCGAAGGCCACGGTCCGGTGGGAGACGATCCCGCCGTAGAGGCGCTGGCCGGCCGCGTTCTCGTCGTACGCCTGCTCGGCCGCCTCCTCGATGTCGCGCCGGGCCAGGGCCTCGGGGGTCGTCCCCTCGGCCGTGGTCGGGGTGCGTGTGATGACCAGGCCGTGCCGGCACAGGCCCATCCCGGCGGGGCAGTCGTAGGTGCCCTGGGTGGTCAGGACGACGTCGTCCTGACCACCAAGGGCACCTAC
>NZ_MUME01000499.1 GCF_002155915.1 Streptomyces thermovulgaris
AGACGTATCGCGTGCAGACGGGCCGTGTCCGTGGCCGCCGCTCCCCATGCCCCCGCCGGTCCCGCGACCGGTCTCCCGCCGTGTTCCGCGTTCCCCACGCCTCGTCGGCCTCCCACCCCTGTGCTCCGCGCCGTACCGCGCACGCCCGTGCGCCGGTGCCCCCTCCGCGAACCCTATGCGGCCCGCCTCTTTTCGGGGAGAGACGCAGGCAACCCCCGCTTCACCTGTCGTCCGCTCGCATTTTGTCCGGTTGACGAGGGAGCGGGGACGGTTCGGACGCGTTCGCCGGACGTGAGAAAGGGCACACGGCGCGTGGCCGCTGGAGTGGCCGGGCCGCGGGCCGGCCGCCCCCGCNNCCCCGAGGACGAAAGGCCTGTGCATGAGCGACCAGCGGCTCTGGGACGATGTCGACGCCTACTTCACCGCCCTGCTCTCCCCGGAGGACGACGTCCTGCGAGCCGCGCTGCGCGACAGCGAGGCGGAGGGCCTGCCGCACATCAACGTCACGCCGCCCCAGGGCAGGCTGCTGCAGCTCCTCGCCCGGCTCCAGGGCGCCCGCGCGATCCTGGAGATCGGCACGCTCGGCGGCTACAGCACCATCTGGCTGGCCCGGGCGCTGCCCGCCGACGGCAGGCTGGTCTCGCTGGAGTACGACCCCCACCACGCCGACGTGGCCCGCCGCAACCTCGCACGGGCCGGCCTGG
>NZ_MUME01000005.1 GCF_002155915.1 Streptomyces thermovulgaris
CTCCCGCGACCGCCCGGGCGGCGGCCAGAATGCCGGCCGCCGCCGTGGCGAACGCCCCCGCGGCCACCCGCGCCGCCGGCCGTCCGGATCCCGCCGTCGCGACTGCTGCCGAATCCGCCGCGTGGCCGGACTCCGACGCGGCGGACGCCGTATGGACGCCCGGGGCCTGTCTGCTGATCCGGCTGCGCCCCCTGCCCGATCCCGACCACAGCGGCGAGCGGCTGCTGACGTACTGGTGGCAGCGGGAGGAGTCGGAGCCGTACCCGAGGCGCGGCGGGGACGTGCGCATCGACGTGGCCGAGCTGCCCGAGCACGTCAAGACCCTGGTGGAGGAAGCGGAGACGGGCTGGGCCTACTTCTGGAAGGAGGACCTCACCCTGGAGTTCCTGCTGCCCAGGGATCTGCTGGACCTCCCGGTCGAGAAATGGGCCAAGCGGGGCTTCCACGGTGCCGACGGAACGCTCGGCGAGGACCATCCGGTGGTGGTGCGCAGCCTCGAGAGGATGGAACGCACCGACACCCACGGACGCTGGGCCAAGCGCTGGGACGCCCTGGTGACCGCCTGCGAGGGGCCCGTCCACTGGTTTCCCGAGGACGGCCGCGCCCGACTGCTCACCGAACCGCAGCCGGTGATGGTCGTCCTCAGCGACCCGCCCGGCCGGGGCCCGGACGACAGCCCCGGGATCGACGAACTGGGCGAGTCCCTCCGAGCGGGTGTGCCGATCGTCGTCTGGGACCGGCGCGGGGGCGTCGATCCGGCCTTTCGCGACGAATTGCAGGAACTGACCTCTCGCAAAGGAATTCACCGGCTGCCCGAGGTGCTCAGGTCGTTGCGCATCGAGGCCGGGGGCGAGGATGCTGCTGGGGGTGGCTCCTCTACTACGCTCGGTCGCCACGCAGCTTTGCTCTGGGACGACCCGTACCGCCTACCGGGCGTGCGGTCAGACACAGCGGACTCATCCGCGCAGGGGGGAGGGTAGGACGAGATGCTTCCCGACGACGGCACTTCAGGGAGGGCACGTCCCAACAGCGACCCGGTGGGGGACGGCCCGGCATCGCAGCCGAGCGTGAACGGCGCCGGGAACCCGGCACCCGGGACGGCGGGCCGAGACACGGCCGACCGCCGGTGGTGGATCTACCGCGGCACGGGACAGCCCCTGTACGACACCAGCCTCGGCGAGCTCCTGCCGCCTCCGCCGCCCTGGCGCCGGTTCACCGGCGGTCCCGTGGTCGACCCTCCCCCGGACGACGACGAGGAGATCGAGCGCCGTCTCGGCCGGGTTCCCACGTCCTCCCCCGGCTCCGAGCAGCTCCGGCGCGAGGCCGACATGGTCAACGCGGCCCTGCTGCTGCGCCGGCCCCTGCTCGTCACCGGACGCCCGGGGACGGGGAAGTCCTCCCTCGCCTACCGCATCAGCAGGGAGCTCAGGCTGGGCCGGGTGCTGCGCTGGCACATCACCAGCCGCACCACGCTCCGCTCCGGGCTGTACGAGTACGACGCGATCGGCCGGGTCCAGGACTCGGCGGCGTTACGCACCCTGCACCGCTCGTACGGCACCGGCGGCACCCGTGACACCGACGGCACCGGCGCCGCGGAGGGCCGGGAGCCGGGCGAGGACGAGCTTCCCGGCATCGGCGACTACCTCCAGCTCGGGCCGCTGGGCACGGCGCTGCTGCCGCATGAGATTCCCCGGGTCCTCCTGATCGACGAGCTGGACAAGAGCGACCAGGACCTGGCCAACGACCTGCTCGGGGTGTTCGAGGAGGGCCGGTTCACCATCCCGGAGCTGGTCCGGGCCCGGCGCCGTCACCCCCGGGTGACCGTCATGACCGACGATCCCCACCGCACCGCGGAGATCGTCGACGGCGTCGTCACATGCCGCGCCTTCCCCATCGTGGTGATCACCTCCAACGGCGAGCGCGAGTTCCCGCCCGCCTTCCTCCGCCGCTGTCTGCGGCTGCACATGCCGGACCCGGACCGCGCGCAGCTGATCGACATGGTCACGGCCCATCTCGGCGAGGCGGCCCGGGAGCCGGCGGGCCCCTCGCGGGCGGACGAGCTGGTCGACCGGTTCCTGCGCAACAGCCGGGAACGGGGCGGTCTCGCCGTGGACCAGCTGCTCAACGCCGTGTTCCTGGCCACCTCGGGCCGTTTCCCCGGCGACGACGAGGAAGCGCTGGAGGACCTGGTGGACGCGCTGTGGCACCGGCTCGACGGAGCGGGGGCGGAATCGAGGACCGTATGACGGCAGCACCCCCCGGAGTCCCGTCCCCTTCCGGCCGTCCGGAGCCGGAGAGGGGACGCAGGGCTGTCCGGGAGCAGGAGCTGCCGACCTGGATGGAGCTCGCGGACGCGCTCTACCTGGCGGCGTGCCAGGACGCCGCCGTGCCGCTGTTCGACGTGCCCGGCCGTCAGGCCCGGGAGCGCGGTGCGCGTCCCCGCGGGGCGGGCCGTCCCGGCGGACGGACGACGCTCCCCGGGGAACGCCCCGACGTCCGCCCGCCGGACGGCCCCGGGCTCCCCGGCGACCGGGGCGAGGAGCAGGACACCGAACCTCCCGCGCCCTCCGCGCCCCGGGACGGCACCGGGCAGCGGGCCGACGCCCCGGCAAAACCCGACGCCCCCACGGAGCCCGACTCCTCCAAAGCACCCGATCGGCCTGACCGGCCCGAGGCGTCCGACGAGTCCCGCCCGTCCGGGGACGACCGGCCGGACCACGGCCCCGACGACGAGCTTCTGCTGCTGGAGGAGGACCTGGCCGCCCTCCCCGACACGCCCCACCCGCTCCTCGCCGACCTCCCGCCGGCGGGGTCGGCCCGGCCGCGGACGCGTCCCGCCCGGCGTTTCGGCCCCGGCCCCTCCGACCGGGCCGGCTGGCCCGTCTCCCCCCGGCTGGCCGACTCCCTGGCCCTCGCCAGGTCGCTGCGCCCGCTGCGGATGTTCCGCTCCTCGCCCCACGAGCTGGAGCTGGACGAGGAGGCGACCGCCGAACAGGCGGCGCTCACCGGGATGTGGACCCCGGTGTGCCGGCCGGTCCCCGAGCGCAGGCTGGACCTGCTGCTGCTGGTGGACGACAGCCCGTCGATGGCCCTGTGGTCGCACACGGTGCGGCAGATCGCCGAGTTGATGGAGCAGACGGCGGCCTTCCGCACCGTACGGACGGTGCGCTGGAACCTGGACGACGGCACGGCGGCGGGCCTCGCGGCGGCGGGGACCGGGGCGGGGGAGCGGCAGCTGACGCTGGCGGTCACCGACGGCGGTCACGGCGCCTGGCGCACGGGCCGGGCCGCCGCGCTGCTGCACCGGCTGGGCCGGCGCTCCCCCGTCGCCGTGCTGAGCCTGCTTCCGCAGCACTTGTGGGATCTGACGCTGCCCACGGTCGCCCGCACCCGACTGCGGGCGCCGGGCCCCGCGGTGCCCAACCGCGTGTACGACGCGGAGTGGAAGCCCCCGTACACGGACCTTCCGGGGGCCGGGCCCGAGTTCGCCCCCCATCCCGGGCCGGGGACCGCGATCCCGGTGCCCGTGGTCGAACTGCGGCCGGGGTCGTTGCGGCGCTGGGCCCGTCTGGTGGCCGCGACGGGCGGCGGCGAGTGGCACGGGCTGGCCGCCCTGTGGACCGCGCCGGACCGGGACCTGCGCTCGGCGTCGGCCGGCCCGGTCCCCGAGGACCTCGCCGACATCGTGGTCGGACCGCGGCACACGGAACCGGACCCCGCCGAGGCGGACGGCGCCGGATCGTCCGCGGTGCGGCGGGCCCGGTGGGCCGCCGCCGTGGTGCGCCGCTTCTGTGCCACCGCCTCCCCCGCCGCCTACGCCCTCGCCCAGCGTCTGGCCGCCGCGCCCCTGAACCTTCCCGTCATGCGGCTGCTCCAGCAGACCCTGCCCGGCGCCCAGTCCTGGAACCTGGCCGAGATCGTGCTGCTGGGCCTGGTGCGCCGCACCGACACCACGGCGGACGCCGAGGACGCCCACCGTGTCTCCTTCGACTTCCCGGAGGGTGTGCGGGAGGAGCTTCTCGCCCTCGGCAGCCGGGCCGAGACGATCCGGGCGCTGAGCGAGGTCCAGCGCCACCTCGGGCCGGTCCTCGAGGCCAGGTGGGGCGAGGGCGCGAGCGCGCTGGTGGCTCCGGAGGACCATCCGGCGGACCCGCCGCTGACCGAGCAGACCCGCCCCTTCGTGACCCATCTGTACACGGCGCTGTGCGCGGTGTCCGGCCCCTATCTCCGGCGCGCCAACCACCTGGGGCGGCTGTTGCAGCGTACGGCCGTCCCCCGTGCGGCGACGAAGAGCCCGGGGACGAAGAGCCCGGCGCAGAAGGCCGGCGCCGGGACACCTGTGTCGGAGCACAAGCGTCCATCAGGGTACAGATCTTCAGAAATGCGGTCAAAGTTGAACAGTACGCCTGACGGCGCGCTAGATTACGGGCCGCGAACGCCTCGAGCCCCGCAAGCGGCGAAAGCCCCGCGCCCAGCGGGGAATTCACCCACGGCGCCGCCGTCCGTCGCTGTTTCGCCCGCTCAGCCCGCCCGCACTCCCGCGCCCGCACCCGCGCCCGCGCGTCCACGACAAGGAGGCATCGCCGTGACTGCCGGTCTGCCCGTTGCAACGGGCCCGCGAGGCCCGCACACCCCGCCCCGCATCTGGGGGAACGTACCGCAGCGGAACCGGAACTTCACGGGACGTGAGGCGCTGCTCCAGCTGCTGCAGGAGCGGCTGCACAGCCAGGAGCGGTCGAGCGGCGGTGTCACCGCGGTCCTGCCGGAGGCCCTGCACGGCATGGGCGGTGTGGGCAAGTCGCAGATCGCCATCGAGTACGTGTACCGGCACAGCCGTGACTACCGGCTCGTCTGGTGGATCCCGTCCGAGCAGGAGAACCAGATCGTCCAGTCGCTGATCGAACTGGGCGAGCAGATGGGCCTGCAGGTGGGTGCCGAGATGAGCGCGGTGCCCGCGGTCATCGACGCGCTGCGCCGGGGCGAGCCCTACAGCGACTGGCTGCTGGTGTTCGACAACGCGGAGAACCCGCGGCAGGTCCGCAAGTACTTCCCCACCGACGGGCCGGGGCACATCATCGTGACCTCCCGCAACTTCCAGTGGTCCACCCACGCCAGCTCGCTGGAGGTCGACGTGTTCGCCCGCGAGGAGAGCATCGCCCTGCTCCGCCGGCGCAGCCCCCAGCTTCCCGACGACGCCGTGAACCACCTCGCCGCCGCCCTCGGCGACCTGCCGCTCGCGGTGGAGCAGGCCGCGGTGTGGCTGGCGGAGACCGGAATGCCGGTGCAGCAGTACCTCGAGGTCTACGAGCGCAACTTCACCGAGCTGATGCAGTCGGAGCCGCCCGGCGACTACCCGCTGTCGGTGGCGGCCGCCTGGAACGTGTCGCTGGGCCGTCTGCGCGAGTCCCGCCCCGACGCCCTGCAGCTCCTTCAGGTCTGTGCCTTCTTCGCTCCCGAGCCCATCGAATGGGACCTGTTCTCCGCGGTGCGCGGCGTCTCCGTGCCGCAGGAGCTGCAGTCCGCCCTGGACGACCCGGTCAAACTGGGGCGCGCGGTCCGCGAGATCGGACGGTACGCGCTCGCGCGGATCGACCACCGGCAGAACACCGTCCAGATGCACCGCCTGGTGCAGCGCGTCCTGATCGAGCAGATGAACGCGCAGGAACAGGCGACCATGCGGCACGCCGCCCACCAGCTGCTCGCCCACGCCGACCCGAGGACCCCGGAGCGCGTCACCTCCTGGCCGCGCTACTCCAGCCTCCTCACCCATGTCCAGGCCTCCAACGCGGTGGAGTGCGACGACCCCTGGACCCGCCGCCTGGTGCTGAACGAGGTCTGGTTTCTGCGCGCCCGTGGCGACCACGCGGCGGCCCTGGCCCTGGGGGAGCGTGCCGCGGAGGTCTGGCGCGAGCGTCTGGGCAAGGACCATGAAGAGGTACTCGCCGTCGACCAGCAGATCGCCCGGGCCTTGCTCGAACAGGGCGACGACCGCGAACGCTCGTACACCATGCAGGTCGAGCTGGTGGAGCGCTACCGCAGGGTGCTGGGCGAGGCCCACGAGGACACCCTGCAGGCGCAGAGCTTCCTGGCCATCCACCACCGCAACCGCGGGAACTTCAACCAGGCGCGGGAGATGGACCAGCGGGTCTACGAGACCAGCCTGCGGGAGTTCGGCGCGGACGACCCGGCGACCCTGCTCGCCGCCCACAACTACGCGGTGAGTCTGCGTCTGGCCGGTGACGCGGTGAAGGCACGTGAGCTGGACCACGACACCTGGCAGCGCAGGATCGAGACCCTGGGCGAGGACCACATCCTCACGCTGTCCACCCGGAACTCCTTTCTGCTCGACCTCCAGGAGACCGGGAAGTACGAGCAGGCGCTCGAGGGATACGAGCAGCTGGCCGAGGAGGTCCGGGAACAACTGGGCGAGAAGCACCCGCTCACCGCGCAGGTCAGCCGGAACCTGTGCGTGACGCGCCGCAAGAAGGGCGACCACAAGGGTGCCCACGCGCTGTCGTCCCAGCTCGTCTCACTGGCCGCCGAGCTCTTCGGCGAGAGCAGCAGACAGTACCTGCTGGCGGCGGTGAGCCACGCGAACGACCTGCGGCAGGTCGGCAAGCTCCAGGAGTCGCTCGCCCTGAACCAGAAGGTGCTGGACCAGCACCGCGACAGCTACGGCCGGGAGCACCCGCACAGCTACGCGGTCGCCATGAACCTCGCGGTGGTCCTCAGGCTGCTCGGGCAGCCCGAGGCGGCGCTGAGGCTGGACGAGGAAGCGGTGGAGGGCCTGAGCCGCTCGCTCGGACAGGGGCACCCTCGCACGCTGCTCGCCCGGATGAACCTGGCCAGTGACTACTTCGCGCTCGGCCGTCCCGAGGACGCGTACACCATCGACGCGGCCGTGGCCGAGGAGTCGGCGCAGCTGCGCGAGGACCACCCCGCGAACCTGGCCGTCCAGCTCAACCTGAGCTATGACCTGAAGGCGCTGGGCCGGACGGAGGAGAGCGACGCGAAGTACGCGGAGGCGCTCAAGCGTTACCGGAGTGTCCTCGGTTCTTCCCACCCGGCCACGCTGGACGCCGAGAAGCACCTGCGGGCCAACGCCGACATCGACCTGATCTCCCTGTAGGGAGCGCTCAGACGCCGCTCGACGTGGTGCGGGCGGAGCGGACGCCGGCCGTGTCCGCTCCGCCGAGCCACGCGGCCAGGAGGAAGGGGTCGGGGGCCTCGCCCCGGGCCGAGGCGACGGCCCGGCAGACCCCGGCCACCACGTCCGGCCGGTCCAGCAGCAGGCTCGCACCGGCGCGCGAGTCGTGCTCCTGCCAGGCCAGCGCGGCACCGACCCATGCCTCGGCGTTCTGCGGCTCCCGCCGGATCCACTCGCCGTAGTGCCGCACGGCCTGCGCGGTGTCCCCCGCGATGACGGCGTACTCGGCGCGGCGTGCCGGGTCCCCGCCGCGCTCCGCCTGCCGTCGTCCGCGCTCGAACAGATGCGGTGCGGACAGGCGGTACCGGGCCAGCGGCCCGAACGTGTCGAGGCGGATCCGGTCCGGACGCGGGCGCAGGACCGGGTCCGGGAGGGAGTCCGGAGCCGGTTCCCCGGCCGCCCATGCCTCGGCGAGCCGCTCCGCCGCCGCCTCGTCGATCGTCAGGTGCCGCGCCCGCCACACGGCACGCCGCAGAAGGCAGTAGTGACGGCCCAGGCGAGCCGGAAGGGCCGGCACCTCCTCCCCCTGCCAGTCCCGGATCTGCGCCGCGAGCTCGTCGACGAACAGCCGGCCGGCCTCGGTCAGGTCGTCCTCGGCCGCCAGGGACGCCACGGCCTCCCGCAGCTGCTCCCTGAGCACGGCGAACTCGAAGTCGGCGCGCTGCGCCTCGGTCCCCGTCACATGACGCCGGTGCGTCCGCCAGAACCGCGCGACGCCCGAGAAGGCGAACGTGCCGTGGAGCAGCCCGAGCACCGGCCGGGGGTCGCTGCGCCACGGCGCGTAGTGGAGCCGCGGCCGTGTCCCGTCGGTCCGGTCGTCCGCCGCCCGGATCAGCCGCACCAGGCTGAGCAGCGCGTTCAACTGCTGGTGCCGGGCCTCGTGGACGAGGACCGCGGCCGTCTGCGTGGCGTCGTACGGCAGGGACATCGTGATCGCGCCGAAGGCGTCGACCGAGGACGCGCTCGCCACGAGACCGCCCCTGGCCGACTGGAACGGGCGCGGCACCAGCACCCGCACCATCGTCCTCACCAGGGCGGCGTCCACGGCGGACTCCCGCTCCAGCAGCGCATGGGCCTCGGCCAGGCGGTCCTCCCACGCCCGCAACCGGCGTTCACCCAGGGCGCCGGGGGACTTCGGGTACTGCGTGAAGTCCCGGTAGGGCGTCACCGTGTCCAGCCACGGCCCCGATCCGCTCCCGCGGGACGCGGCCCCGCGCACCGGCCGCAGCGGCCGCCACCCCGGTGCCGGCACCGGCGCGGGCCAGGGCAGCCGTACCTCCGCGTGCTCCCCCCGTACGACGAAGCCGCCCCGTTCCACCCGGAACTCCGCCAGACTCCATCGCCGCCGCGCCACCGGGCCCGCCACTCCCAGGCTGGGGACCCAGACCGTGCCGCGGTAGGCGGGCACGCGCAGTTCGGCGGGGATCCGGGCGCGCAGTGCCGCTGCCGCGGCCAGTGTCTGGAACTGGCCGAGGTCCGCCCACAGCGGCAGCGAGGGCGCCGCGTCGGCCGTTCCCCCCAGGCGTCTGAGCAGACGCAGGGCCCACGCCATGACGGTGGGATCGGCAAGCACCGCCTCGACCGCCTCGGGGGCCTCCTGCTCGGCGGCGCACAGCAGTTGCCAGGCCGCCTCGGCCGCCGCCGCGCCACCGGGGCACCGGGCGGACAGAGCCGCCTCGTTCATGTGGCCCAGCAGCGCGCGCAGCACCAGCAGAAGCTGGCTGCGCTGAGCGGAACACAGCAGGTGCAGTTCGGTTTCGGTCGCGTTGCCCGCCGCAATGGTCCTGAGCGACGTCAGGGACACCCGGTGGACGTCCAACGGCGGTGCGCTCACGGCCGCCGCCGCCACGGCCGGCGACCGCGCAGGAAATTCATCTCCTCGCTGTTGGACTCGTCGAGCGTTCCGAAAGCCAGGCTCGCCCTGAGCTCCGCCCGGCTCAGCGCCCGGCGTAACGCAGGATCGTTACTGCTGCGCAGCTCCGTCAGAGAGATTCCGGACAGATCGACGAGGTCGGAACAGAAGTCCTTCACAGACTCCGCCATACCGTGGTTCCCCCTGACGTGGTGGTCTGGCGACTCGGGGTGCGCTTCCATGGTGGCTGCAACGGCTCGCGAGTGGAAGACGGCCGCAGGTCATCCGGCGGGCGGCCGGCGCGGGATGTGACAGACCGTCAGAAGGGGGCGGACATGACCCGGTTGCTGCGTTTCCCGTCGCAGGACGGCGACGGCGGTGTGGTCGTGGAGGTGGCGGAGGACGAGCCGGGTGTGGTGGAGGTCTCCCGGCTGGGCGACGCCGTGGCGGACGCCACCGCGTCGTTCGAGGAGGGGGTGGACCGCATCCGGAACGCGGCCGCGTCCGCACTGGAACGGCTGCGGGACATGCCCAGCCGGCCCAGTGAGGTCAGCCTGGAGTTCGGTGTGCGGTTCAACGCCGAACTCGGGGCGGTCGTCGCCAAGTCGCAGGCCGAGGCGCATCTGACGGTCACGATGACCTGGCGGGCGGACACGCCCGGTACCTGACGTCTGCTTCGCTTCCGGGGGCGGCTCTCCGTACCGTGGGGGTCCGGCTCGCCATCCGACCGTCCACGGGGAACCCCATGCAGGAAGCACACCGTCCGCAGTCCGGTGCCTCGTCCGGCGAGAACAGCCGGAACGACGAGAGCGACAGGAGCAGCGAGAACAACGGGAACAGCGGCATCGGCGGGAGCGGCGCGAGCGGTGCGGAGACCGGGGGCGGCCTCGGGCCGACCGTCGCGCTGCTCGTCGTCAGCCTCGTGGCCGCCGCCGTCGGCGTCTATCTGCTGAGCGGTTTCGGCCTGCACAGCCTCGACCCGCGGCCGCGTCTGTTCCGGGCCGGCCTCACCACGGCGGGGGTGATCGTCGCCACCGTGGTGGCCGGGGCGGCGGCCGGGAACCTGATCTGGCTGCTGACGGTGTCCCGCAGACGCACGGGCACGGGCGGAACGCCCTCCGTCCAGGAGCGCGCCTCCACCGACGGATGAGTCCCCGGCGCACACGGGCGCCGGCCTCCTGTCACCTGTGCGGCGCGGCCAGTTGCTCCTCGAACGGCACCACCGTGAAGCCGCCGTTCCTCCCGGGCTTCCCGGCCCCTTCGGGCTCCCCGGGCCTTCCGGGCTCGGCCCGCGGCGCCTCGCGCCCCGCGGCCGTCCCCGTCATCAGCACCACCAGCTCCCCCGCCGCCCGCTCGATCCGCTCGGGCAGCCCCTCGGCGCCCCAGTCCTCCGAGGCGGCGTAGACACCGGTCGGCACGACCACGGCCCTCAGATGGGCGAAGAGCGGACGCAGGGCGTGGTCGAGGACCAGGGAGTGCCGGGCGGTGCCGCCGGTCGCGGCGATCAGCACCGGTGTGCCGGTCAGGGCCTCCTGGTCCCGGGCGCCGAGGACGTCGAAGAAGGACTTGAACAGCCCGCTGTACGACGCCGAGAACACCGGGGTGACGACGATCAGCCCGTCCGCCTCCGTCACCGCGTCCAGCGCGGACTCCAGGGCCGGACCGGGAAAGCCGCTCGTGAGACCGTGCGCGATCTCGACGGCGAGCTCGCGCAGCTCGATCACCCGTGTGTCCACCTCCGCCGGGGCGCGACCGGCGGTCGCGGCCGCCAGCCGGTCGGCCAGCAGCCGGGTGGAGGACGGGACGCTCAGTCCCGCCGAGACGACGACGAGTCGCATCCCTCGCTCACTCCTTCCTTCCGGCCGTTTCCCCGGCCCTCTCCCCGGTCTTCTCCCCGGCCTTCCTCTCGGCCTCTCCTCCTGCCTTTTCCTCGGCGTTCGCCCCGGCGGCGCGCAGGGACGCATGGGTCGGCGCGTCGGGCACCCCGGCCGGACGCCTCCTGGCGAACTCCTCGCGCAGCACCGGCACGACCTCCTCACCGAGCATGTCGATCTGTTCGAGGACGGTCTTCAGCGGCAGCCCCGCGTGGTCGATCAGAAACAGCTGGCGCTGGTAGTCGCCCGCGTAGTCGCGGAAGGTCAGCGTCTTCTCGATGACCTGCTGCGGGGAGCCGACGGTCAGCGGCGTCCGAGCGGTGAACTCCTCCAGGGAGGGCCCGTGTCCGTACACCGGCGCGACATCGAAGTACGGCCGGAACTCGCGCACCGCGTCCTGCGAGTTCTTCCGCATGAACACATGGCCGCCGAGGCCGACGATCGCCTGCTCGGGCGTGCCGTGCCCGTAGTGGGCGTACCGGGTCCGGTACAGCTCGACCATCCGCCGGGTGTGGTCGGGGGGCCAGAAGATGTTGTTGTGGAAGAACCCGTCGCCGTAGTACGCGGCCTGCTCGGCGATCTCCGGGGAGCGGATGGAGCCGTGCCAGACGAACGGCGGGACGCCGTCCAGCGGGCGGGGCGTGGAGGTGAAGCCCCGCAACGGCGTGCGGAACCTTCCCTCCCAGTCCACGACGTCCTCGCGCCACAGCCGGTGCAGCAGGGCGTAGTTCTCGATGGCGAGGTTGATGCCCTGCCGGATGTCCTTCCCGAACCAGGGGTAGACGGGTGCGGTGTTCCCCCTCCCCAGCATCAGGTCCACCCGCCCGTCGGCCAGATGCTGGAGCATCGCGTAGTCCTCGGCGATCTTCACCGGGTCGTTGGTGGTGATGAGGGTGGTGGCGGTGGACAGGATCAGCCGCTCGGTCCGGGCGGCTATGTAGCCGAGCATGGTGGTCGGCGACGACGGCACGAACGGCGGGTTGTGGTGCTCGCCGGTCGCGAAGACGTCCAGCCCGACCTCCTCGGCCTTCAGGGCGATGGCGACCATGGCCTTGATCCGCTCACGCTCGGTCGGCGTACGGCCCGTGGTGGGGTCCGGTGTGACATCGCCGACGCTGAAGATCCCGAATTGCATGGTCGCTCACCCTCCAGATTGTTGAGTATTCAACTATAGCCGGGGAACAGACCGCCTCCCGGGGCTATTCCGTCCTTCCCCGCCCCCGTCCCCGCGCGGCGGCCCACGCCCCGGCGGCCTCCGGCCCCTCCTGGCGAAAGCGCCGAAGGCTCCGTGCGAGGCTGCTCGTATGACGATCCTCCGTTCCGCCGCCCTCTTCGTCCTCGCCGCGCTCTTCGAGATCGGCGGTGCCTGGCTGGTCTGGCAGGGCGTGCGCGAGCAGCGCGGCTGGCTGTGGGCCCTCGGCGGCGTTCTCGCGCTCGGGGCGTACGGCTTTGTCGCCACCTTCCAGCCCGACGCCCATTTCGGCCGTGTTCTCGCCGCATACGGCGGAATCTTCGTCGCCGGCTCGATCCTGTGGGGCATGGTCGCCGACGGCTACCGTCCCGACCGCTGGGACGTGACCGGCGCGCTGATCTGCCTGGCCGGAATGGCCGTGATCATGTGGGCGCCGAGGAACGGCGGCTGAGGGTCCCCTACGCTGGGCACAGCCAACCGCACCGACCGTCGTCCCGAGGACCAGCCCATGGCCACCGCCGCACCGCCCTCCGCCTCCCGCATCGCCGTCGTGACCGGTGCGAGCAGCGGCATCGGCGCCGCCACGGCCCGCCGGCTCGCCGCCGCCGGTTACCGTGTCGTCCTGACCGCCCGCCGCAAGGACCGCATCGAGGCGATCGCCGAGGAGATCAACGCGGCCGGCCACTCCGCCATCGCCTACCGGCTGGACGTCACCGACCGCGCGGCCGTGGACGAGTTCGCCACGGCCTTCCCCGCCATCGGCGTCCTGGTCAACAACGCGGGCGGTGCGCTGGGCGCCGACCCGGTCGCCACCGGCAACCCGGACGACTGGCGCGCGATGTACGAGACGAACGTCCTCGGCACCCTCCACCTCACCCAGGCCCTGCTGCCCAAGCTGGAGGCGAGCGGCGACGGCACGGTGGTGATCGTGTCCTCCACGGCCGGTCTCGCCACCTACGAGGGCGGCGCCGGGTATGTCGCCGCCAAGCACGGCGTCCACGTCCTCGCCGAGACCCTCCGCCTGGAGATCGTCGGCAAGCCGGTCCGTGTCGTCGAGGTCGCCCCCGGCATGGTCAAGACGGAGGAGTTCGCCCTCAACCGCTTCGGCGGCGACCGGGAGAAGGCCGCCAAGGTCTACGAGGGCGTGCCCGACCCCCTGACGGCCGACGACGTGGCCGACGCCATCACCTGGGCGGTCACCCGCCCCAGCCATGTCAATGTCGACCTTCTCGTCGTCCGCCCCCGCGCCCAGGCGTCCAACACCAAGGTCCACCGGGAGCAGCGATGACGCCCCGTCCCGAGCACCAGGCGGAGCAGGCACGCCTGGCCCTGGAGAAGAAGCGCGAACGGTACGTCTGGTACTACCTCGGCTACTTCCTCTTCGGCATCCACATCGTGGCGTTCGTGATGATCTACGCGGTGCGCAACGCCAAGTGACCCGCACGGCCGGGCGAACGGGCCGGGCGGGCCGGGCGGAAAGCAGCCGGCCGGCCAGGAGACGGCCCGCCGGACAGGGAACAGCCGCCACCGGGGCCTGCGGCGACGGTGGCGGCCAAAGGTGCCGGGGGATGCGTCAGCCCTTCACACAGACGACCTGCTTGAGCTTGGCCACGACCTCGACGAGGTCCCGCTGCTGCTCGATGACCTGCTCGATCGGCTTGTAGGCGCCCGGGATCTCGTCCACGACCCCGGCGTCCTTGCGGCACTCCACTCCCCGCGTCTGCTCCTCCAGGTCCTTGGTGGAGAAGCGGCGCTTGGCGGCGTTGCGGCTCATCCGCCGGCCCGCGCCGTGCGAGGCGGAGTTGAAGGACTTCTCGTTGCCCAGGCCCCTCACGATGTACGAGCCCGTGCCCATCGAACCGGGGATGATCCCGTACTCGCCGGCTCCCGCGCGGATCGCGCCCTTGCGGGTCACGAGCAGGTCCATGCCCTCGTAGCGCTCCTCCGCCACGTAGTTGTGGTGGCAGGAGATCTCCGGCTCGAAGACCGGCTTCGCCTTCTTGAACTCCTTGCGGATCACGTCCTTCAGGAGCGCCATCATGATCGTGCGGTTGTACCTGGCGTACTCCTGGGCCCAGAACAGGTCGTTGCGGTACGCCGCCATCTGCGGGGTGTCCGCCACGAAGACGGCGAGGTCGCGGTCGACCAGGCCCTGGTTGTGGGGGAGCTTCTGGGCGACGCCGATGTGGTGCTCGGCGAGTTCCTTGCCGATGTTGCGGGAGCCGGAGTGCAGCATGAGCCACACCGCGCCGGAGGTGTCCACGCAGACCTCCACGAAGTGGTTGCCGCTGCCGAGCGTGCCCATCTGCTTCGCGGCCCGTTCCTCGCGGAACCTCACCGCCTCGGCCACCCCGGAGAACCGCCGCCAGAGGTCGTCCCACCCGGCCGTCGCCAGCCCGTGGAGCCGGCTGGGGTCGACGGGCTCCTCGTGCATCGCCCGGCCCACCGGGATCGCCTGCTCGATCCTCGAGCGGAGGCGGGACAGGTCACCGGGGAGGTCGTTGGCCGTCAGGGAGGTCTTCACCGCCGACATCCCGCAGCCGATGTCCACGCCCACCGCCGCCGGGCACACCGCGCCCTGCATGGCGATGACGGAGCCGACCGTCGCGCCCTTGCCGTAGTGGACGTCCGGCATGACGGCGAGCCCCTTGATCCAGGGGAGGGTCGCGACGTTCCGGAGCTGCTGCATCGCGGCGCCCTCGACCGTCGCGGGGTCGGTCCACATACGGATCGGGACCTTCTCTCCCGGCACCTCTACGTACGACATATCAATCAGATTCCCCCGAAAAGAAATTAAAACGATGAAAACGAAATACCAGCGCCAAGCCCGGTGAAACAGGACAACGAACCGGCGCTTTCGGCAGCACGTGCGATAGACATTGTGTTCCTGACGCGTCTCCGCCCGGCAAGCGAATAACCGGCGGGGCCCCCACCACCGACATCCGCGAGAGGAGCCCGACCGTGCTGCGGAAGGCGTATGTACTCGGCACCGCCGCGCTTGTCGCAGCGCTGCTGACCGGCTGCACCAGCGGCTCGTCGGGCGACCGGACGGACCACGCCAACCCCGCCGGTGCCGACACGACGGCCCCGGCGGCCCAGCCGGGCAAGTACCGCACGCTCCCCGAGGCCTGCGGCGCGGTCCCCCGCGGGACCCTGGAGGCGCTGCTGCCCGGTCTTGCGCAGATCACGGACCCGAACCAGCGGGAGAGGGCCTACGCGGGCCGGGCCACGCTCACCTATGACACCGACCGCAGGACCGGCTGCCGCTGGAAGGTGGAGTCCGCACACGCCACCGACCATCTCCACGTCGACTTCGAACGGGTCGTCTCCTACGACAACACCGTCAGCGACGACAGCCAGGCGGAGTCCGTCTTCGCCGCCAAGCAGGCGGCCGCGAATCTGCCCGAGCCGACCTCGATCCAGAGCTCCGGCGCCAACTCCGGCTCCAGCAGCTCCCCTTCGTCCTCGGCCTCGGTCCCCACCGATGTCGCGACGGCCGATCTCCGGCCCCGCGCCCTGAGCGATCTGGGCGACGAGGCCTTCCTCGACGACTCGCTCACCACCTCCGGCTCGACGTCCCAGCAGCGCACGGTGACTGTGGCGTTCCGCACGTCCAACGTCATTGTGACCATCGAGTACACGGAGCAGCCGACGCGTGTCGGCGTGGTTCCGGACAGCGAGGAAATGCAGGACAGAGCAAGGAAACTGGCGGATCAGCTGGCCGATTCGCTGAGCGACTGACCCAGTCTGCCCGGCGCCCGGCGCCGGGGTGCAAAGCGCGGGAAGGAAGACCGCGCATCTGTCGCACCGCGTACCGTGGCCCCTCGGACCCGATCCGACCGCAGGAACCACGAGCGTCATGAGTGAAGGAACCATGCAGCGAGCAGCCCAGCGAGAAGAGCGTGCCCCGGGGATACCTTCCGCGCCGTTCAGGCCGCGGGGAGGCCACCCGCGAGCGAGGCGTCTGAACCGCTTCCTCGTCTGCGCGGCCGCCGTGCCCATGATGTTCCTGACCGCCTGCTCCTCCTCCGACTCCGGCTCCGCCGAGAGCGACGGCGCGCGGAAGACCGCGGCCGGCAAGGCGTCGGACTCCCCGAGCACGAGCGCCTCGCCGACGGTGCCCGAGGCCGCGTACGCCAAGCTGCCGGAGGCGTGCAAGGTCCTGTCGGACAAGACACTGCGCGAACTGGTGCCCAAGGGCGTGAAGTCGGCCAAGGAGCTCTCCTCCAGCGACGTCTCCAAGCGCGCCGGCTGCTCCTGGAACAGCCTGGACAACAACGGTGTGAAGGGCTCTCAGTTCCGCTGGCTCACCGTCTCCCTGCTGCGCTTCGAGTCCGATGTCGTGCGCGGCACCGGTGAGAAGCAGGCGCAGGAGTACTACCAGAAGCAGGTGCGGGACGCGCAGTCCGTGCCGAACGCGAAGAACACGAAGACGGAACCGGTGGCCGGGACGGGCAACGAGGCCACGGTGGTGCGCTACGACCTGAAGAAGAAGGAAGGCGCCTTCAAGCAGCAGACGGTCGTGGCCCGGGTGGAGAACGTGGTCGTCACCCTCGACTACAACGGCGCCGGCCTGGCCGGTGACGAGACCCCGGACGCCGACGACCTGACCAAGTCCGCCGAGAAGGCCGCCAAGGAGGCGGTGGCCGCGGTGACGAAGGCCAACGGGGAGACGGCGCCGGATGCCTCCCCGTCCCCCTCGGCCTCCGAGTCCGCCGAAAAGCCGGCGTCTCCGTCCGCCAAGGACTCGGCCTCGGCGTCGGAGTCCGCCGCGAGGGACTGAACCCGCGAGGAACTGAACCCGCGAGGGACCGAACCGCGGACGGGGACGCGGACCGAGACCACGGCCGAAGCCGCGGACAAGCCCGCGGGCGAACCACGGACCAGGACAGTGGACGCACCGTGGACGGCGCCACGGACGACGCCGTGCGCGCCGGCACGGACGCCCCCGTGAACGGCGCCGCGGACAGAACCACGGACAGAGCCGCGGACGACCGCACGGACGGCGCCGTGGACGGCACCACGGACGGCGCCGTGGACGAACACAAGGACAGGAAAGGGACAGAAGCAGAGCAACTGGACCGGCCCTCCGTCCTTCGTACGGATGTGCCACCCTGTTGCGCGCAACATCACGCAGTGGGAGGGGAGTACGGGTGGCCGCGCCACAGCTGACTCGGATGCACCGCGTTCTCATCGGCGTGGTCGTGACAGGTGCCGTGATCATCGCGGGAATCGGCTTCGCCGGTTCGTACACGGCCGTCCGCGAGCTCGCCGTGAAGAAGGGCTTCGGGGACTTCAGCTATGTCTTCCCGATCGGCATCGACGCGGGCATCTGCGTGCTGCTCGCCCTGGACCTGCTCCTGACCTGGATCCGCATCCCCTTCCCGATGCTGCGGCAGACGGCGTGGCTGCTGACGGCGGCGACGATCGCGTTCAACGGCGCCGCCGCCTGGCCGGACCCCCTGGGCGTGGGCATGCACGCGGTGATCCCAGTGCTCTTCGTGGTCTCCGTCGAGGCGGCCCGGCACGCGATCGGCCGGATCGCCGACATCACGGCCGACAAGCACATGGAGGGCGTCCGGCTCACCCGCTGGCTGCTCTCCCCGGTGCCCACCTTCCTCCTGTGGCGCCGGATGAAGCTGTGGGAGCTGCGCTCCTACGACCAGGTGATCAAGCTGGAGCAGGAACGTTTGGTCTACCAGGCCCGCCTGCGTTCCCGCTTCGGCCGCGCCTGGCGCCGCAAGGCCCCGGTGGAGGCCCTGATGCCGCTGCGCCTGGCCAAGTACGGCGTCCCCCTGTCGGAGACGGCCCCGGCGGGCCTGGCGGCGGCGGGCATCGAGCCGACCCTGCTCCCGTCGGCCCCGCAGACGGAGGTCGAGCGCATCGACACGGCCGCGGGCGGCCCCGCCGGCGGCCCCTCCCAGCCCGCCCAGGTACCTCCCGCCGAGCAGCGCCCGGAACTCGTCGGCAACCGGCGGCACGAGGAACCGGTGCCGTACGAGGAGCCCGACCCGGACTACAACCCCTGGCTGCACGCCCGCGACCCCCGTTCCGTCGAGTACCACGGGGACTACGACCCCACGTACGACCCGGACGCCGCGTACGCCCAGTGGTACGAGGAGCAGAAGCAGGCCGAGCAGTACCAGGACCAGTACCTGGAGGAGCCGCCGCTCGAGGAGCCCGCTCCGGAGGAGACCGGCAGCTTCCCGATCCCGGTGGGTCCCGGCGGCCGCACCCGCGAGCTGGGCGAGGGCGGCGCCGCGTCGAAGCAGGGCGGCGGCGCTCCGGCCGGCCAGCCGGCTGAGAACCAGGCCGACCAGCCGAGCGAGGAGCCGGACGAGGAGGCGTACTACCAGGTGTTCCGCCAGTCGATCGACGGCAGCTACCCCACGCCCCGCGTTCTCGGCGACAACATCCAGGCGACCTACGGCACGACCCTGAGCCCGAGCGCCCTTAAGGCCCTCGTGGAACGCTTCCAGAAGCGCCACCTGGCGGAACTGGAAGAGGACCACATCGCCTAGACATCGCCCGGAACCGCACCGCCCGGAACGCACCCGGAACACGCGGGACCCATCCCGCCGGGCCGGCCGGCCGAACGACGACGGCCCGGACCACGACTGCGACGGCGAGGGGCCGTCCGGTGAACACCACCGGACGGCCCCTCGCCGTCGCTTGCGTCGATTGCCCTCGAACCGGACGCGGCCCCTACTCCCCGAGCAGGGTCCGCACCCGCTCCTGTCCCACCGCCAGCAGCAGCGTGGGCAGGCGCGGGCCGGTGTCACGGCCCACCAGCAGCCGGTACAGCAGCGCGAAGAACTCCCGCTGGGCGGTCTTGATCTCCGGCGGCAGCTCCTTGGGCGTGGCGTCGGCGGAGAACCCGGCCTGGATCTTGGGCACGCCGTAGACCAGGTGGGTGAGCCCGTCGAGCGACCAGTGCTCGGCCAGCCCGTCGAGCAGCAGCCGGATCGACTCCCGGGCGTGCTCGTCGAGGGACTTCAGCAGCTCGGTGTCGGGCTCCTCGCGAACGATGGTGCGCTGGTCGGCGGGGACGTGGGTGTTGATCCACGCCTCGGCCTTGTCGTACCGCGGGCGGACCTCGTCGAGCGAGGTGAGCGGGTTGGCCGGGTCGAGCTCGCTGAGGATGCGCAGCGCCTGGTCCTGGTGACCGGCGGTGATGTCGGCGACGGACGCGAGCGTGCGGTACGGCAGCGGGCGCGGCGTCTTCGGCAGCTCACCGGCGGCGGTGCCGATCGCACGGGTGTACGCGGCGATGTCACCGGGCAGCGCGGAGCCACCGGCGACCTTGGCGGTGAGCCTGTCCCACTCGTCGTACAGCCGCTGGATCTCCTGGTCGAAGGCGATCTTGAAGGACTGGTTGGGCTTGCGCCGGGCGTACAGCCACCGCAGGATCTGCGGCTCCATGATCTTCAGCGCGTCGGCCGGGGTGGGGACCCCGCCCCGGGAGGACGACATCTTCGCCATCCCGGTGATGCCGACGAAGGCGTACATCGGCCCGATCGGCTGCTTGCCGCCGAAGAGTCCGACGATCTCCCCGCCGACCTGGTACGACGACCCCGGCGAGGAGTGGTCGACACCACTGGGCTCGAAGATCACGCCCTCGTACGCCCACCGCATCGGCCAGTCGACCTTCCAGACCAGCTTGCCGCGGTTGAACTCGCTGAGCCGGACGGTCTCCGAGAAGCCGCACGCGCTGCAGGCGTAGGTCATCTCGGTGGAGTCGTCGTCGTAGGCCGTGATGGTGGTGAAGTCCTTCTCGCAGTTGCCGCAGTACGGCTTGTACGGGAAGTACCCGGCGGAGCCGGAGCTGCCGTCGTCCTCGGTGGCGGCGCCCGAGCCCTCGGCGGCCGCCAGCTCGGCCTCGTCGACGGGCTTCTGCTGCTGCTTCCTGACGTCGGCCGGCTTGGGCTTGGTCCGGTACTGGGCGAGGATCGCGTCGATCTTCTCGCGGTGCCTCATCGCGTGCAGGATCTGGTCGCGGTAGGCGCCGGAGGTGTACTTCTCGGTCTGGCTGATGCCGTCGAACTCCACGCCCAGCTCGGCGAGCGAGTCGATCATGGCCGCCTTGAAGTGCTCCGCCCAGTTGGGGTGCGGCGAGCCCTTGGGGGCCGGGACGGAGGTCAGCGGCTTGCCGATGTGCTCGGCCCAGGACTCGTCGATGCCGGCGACACCGGCCGGGACCTTGCGGTAGCGGTCGTAGTCGTCCCAGGAGATCAGGTGCCGTACCTCGTACCCCCGGCGGCGGATCTCGTCGGCGACGAGGTGCGGAGTCATGACCTCGCGCAGGTTGCCCAGGTGGATGGGGCCGGACGGCGACAGGCCGGACGCGACGACGACCGGTTTGCCCGGGGCCCGACGCTCCGACTCCTCGATGACGTCGTCCGCGAAACGGGAGACCCAGTCGGCGGTCTCGGTGCTCTGAGCCACGATCGGCACGTCCTCTTTCTGATTTCCTGATGTTTCTCCATGGACGGCCGGTGTCGTCGCACGGCCGGCCTCGTCCATTGTCCCAGGCGGGTCGGCTTCCGCGAAAACACCTTTTCATCACGGGGGCGTCTCACGGAGACGGACCCGACGCCCCGGCGTTTGCCCGCGGAAGGACCTGTTTCGCCCGCGAAACGCCGGCGAACCGCTCCCGGAGCATCCGCCAACCGCCCGCGGAACCTCCCCGGACCGCTCCCGAAGCGCTCTCGGACCGCTCTCGGACCGCGCCCTCGGACCGGAAAATTCGCTTTGCCCCGCGTGGGATACTGGCTGTGTCCGCATCCGTCCCACGAGGAGAACGGCACCCACTTCCATGACCTCGGTCACGTCCCTCACGTCAGCCGTCCACCAGCGCCTCGCGTCCGCCCTCTCGGCTGCCCTGCCGGAGAACGCCGACGCGGACCCGCTGCTGCGACGCAGCGACCGGGCGGACTTCCAGGCCAACGGGATCCTGGCGCTGGCGAAGAAGGCCAAGGCCAACCCGCGGGAACTGGCGACGCAGGTCGTCGAGCACGTGGTCACCGGTGACGTGATCAGAAGCGTCGAGGTCTCCGGCCCCGGCTTCCTCAACATCATGGTCACCGACCGGGCGATCATGGAGAACCTGGCCGCACGGGCGGCCGACCCCGAGGGCCGGCTGGGCGTGCCGTACGCGGAGCGCCCCGGCACGACGGTGGTCGACTACGCCCAGCCGAACGTGGCCAAGGAGATGCACGTCGGCCATCTGCGGTCCGCGGTGATCGGCGACTCCGTGGTCAAGCTCCTGGAGTTCACCGGCGAGAACGTGATCCGCCGGCACCACATCGGCGACTGGGGCACCCAGTTCGGCATGCTCATCCAGTACCTGGACGAGCACCCGCACGAGCTGGACCACCAGTCCGCCGAGGTGACCGGCGAGGAGGCGATGTCGAACCTCGGCCGCCTCTACAAGGCCGCGCGGAAGCTGTTCGACTCCGACGAGGAGTTCAAGACCCGGGCACGGCGCCGGGTGGTGGACCTCCAGGCCGGGGATCCGCACACGATGGCCCTGTGGCAGAAGTTCGTGGACGAGTCGAAGATCTACTTCTACTCCGTCTTCGACAAGCTGGACATGGAGATCCGGGACGAGGACATCGTCGGCGAGTCCGGCTACAACGACATGCTGGCCGAGACCTGCCGCCTGCTGGAGGAGTCGGGCGTCGCGGTCCGCTCCGAGGGTGCCCTGTGCGTCTTCTTCGACGACGTCAAGGGCCCGGACGGCAAGCCGGTCCCGCTGATCGTCCAGAAGTCCGACGGCGGCTACGGCTACGCGGCGACCGATCTGTCGGCGATCCGCGACCGCGTCTTCAACCTCAAGGCGGACACCCTGCTGTACGTGGTGGACGCCCGCCAGTCCCTGCACTTCAAGATGGTCTTCGAGACCGCGCGGCGGGCCGGCTGGCTGAACGACGACGTCACGGCGTACCAGCTGGCCTTCGGCACGGTGCTCGGTGAGGACGGCAAGCCGTTCAAGACCCGGGAGGGCGAGACCGTCCGCCTGGTGGACCTCCTCGACGAGGCGATCGAGCGTGCCTCGGCGGTCGTCCGGGAGAAGGCGCAGGACCTCTCCGAGGAGGAGATCGCCGAGCGGGGCGCCCAGGTGGGCATCGGCGCGGTGAAGTACGCGGACCTGTCGACGTCGGCGAACCGGGACTACAAGTTCGACCTGGACCAGATGGTCTCGCTGAACGGCGACACCAGCGTGTACCTCCAGTACGCCTACGCCCGGATCCAGTCCATCCTCCGCAAGGCCGGCGAGGCCCGCCCGGCCGCCCGCCCGGACCTGGACCTGACGGAGGCGGAGCGGGCGCTCGGCCTGCACGTGGACGCCTTCGCGGAGACGGTGCGGGAGGCGGCGGCGGAGTACGCCCCGCACAAGCTGGCGGGCTACCTGTACCAGCTGGCCACCCTCTACACGTCCTTCTACGACAAGTGCCCGGTGCTGAAGGCCGAGACCCCCGAGCAGGTCGAGAACCGCCTGTTCCTCTGCGACATCACGGCCCGCACCCTGCACCAGGGCATGGCCCTGCTGGGCATCAGGACGCCCGAGCGGCTCTGACCGCGTGATCGTGTGACCGAGCACGTCCCCGACCCGTCGGCCGCTCACTTCGGCCCGGACGGCATGCGCCGGTTCACCCCGGCCGGCGCGGAGGGGGTACGGCTGCCCGACGCGGCCCGCACGGCCCTGGCGGAAACCGGCGTACCGCTGCATGTGACGCCGTACTTCACGGCTGCGGGCGACACCGACGCCCTGCCCCTGGGCGTCTTCGCCGGACATCGCGGACGGCGCCCGCCGGCCGGCACGGAGGACTGGCTGCGGATCGGCACCGACCGGCTGGCACATCTGTGCGTACGGCCGGACGGTGCGGTGCAGGCGGTGTTCCTGGAGCAGGAGGCGGACGACATGTTCGTCAGCTCCGACGTACCCGCGTTCAACGCGTCGCTGGCGGCGCTGGACCGGCGGATGCCGGTGATCGCCGCCTCGACGAGCCTCGCGGTGGCCGCCGCCGCGTTCCGTGAGCTGAACGCCGAGCTGCGGCGGATCGACGCCGCCGCCTTCGCGGAGCGGGAGAGCTGGTGGCCCCGTGTGCTCGACGATGTGCGGCACACCTTCAACTTCCCGTTCTCGTCGGCGTTCGAGTACGTCGACGACACGGGCGCCAAGCAGGTCGTCACCGACGCGACGGGACCGGGACGCGCACACCCCGAGGAACTCCTCTGGCAGCGCCTGCGCGCCCGGGGCGTCGCGCCCGAGCAGGTGCGGCGCGTCCACTGCGAACTCGAGCCGTGCATGATGCCGGGCCACTACTGCGCCGTGTGGCTCCAGGCGACCTTCCCCCACGCGGAGTTCACCCACAGCTTCGACTACGGCACCACGGCCGGCTCCCGGGAGGAGGGCTTCAAGCAACTGCTCACCCACGCCGCACGCCAGGCGGGCCGCCTGTGACCGAACCGAGGGGAACCAGCCGCATCGCAGCCATCGTTCACGCCACCCTCGTCCTCGGCGGCCCCTGGGGCCAAAGGCACTGGGAAAACCTCGGCGACCGACGAAGAAGGATCTGACGAGGGAGTGACGCGGGAGTACGGCGAACGGATCGAGCCACGGCGACCGCGAAGGCGGCACCCGCACGCGACCGCGCCCTCCCGGCAGCCCCCGCCTCCCCGGTCCGTCCCTCAACTCCCCTGAGCAGCAGGGGAGTCAACTGTCAGTGATTGCCCTTACAGTCACCGTCATGGCGACTCTTCCCAATCCTCTCCCCAAGCTGGCGGCCGACCCGAGCGGGCGTGCGCTCGGACTGCGGCTGGCGCCCGGTGTCCTGCTCGAGACGACGGACGACGGGCCGTGGCACGAGCCATTGCTCTGGTATGCCGGGCGGGCGGCGGCCCCGGGGAACTGGGCGGCGCTGGGCACGCCCGCGACCCGGGCGGGGCTGCTGCCGCTGCTCATCGATGTGGGCGGCAGCCCGGGCGGGCCGGAGAAGTGGGAGTTGCGGCCCGGGGAGATGTCGTATCCCGGGGAGCACGACGCCGAGGAGGTCCTGGCCGGCTTCTGGGCGGAGTACGCCGAGGAGGCGTCGGCGTACGAGGAGGACCGGCCGGACGGGGACGGCGCCGCCGAGGGCCGCGCGGAGCCTTTGACGTTCGACGAGACGGTCGCTCCCTTCGGTCCGCGGTGGCCCGGACTCGCCCCGGCCGGGGTGCTCGGCGCGGACCCGGCCGTGCGGGCCGCCGATGTCGCCGACTCGCTGGCGAACGGCCGGCTCCCCTGGTTCAAGGAGCTCCGTCTCGCCCTGGTGCCGGCCCGCCGCTCCGCCGACATACCGGCGGCCATCGGCTGGACCGGTCCGCTCAACTACGAGGACGACGTGGCCCGTCTGTGCGCGGTGCTCCGCTCCTGGGAGGACCGCTTCGGCATACGGGTCGTCGCTCTCGGCTTCAACCTTCTCGTCGTCTCCGTGGCGGCCCCGCCCGCCACCCCCGCCGAGGCGGAGGCGGTGGCGGCGGAGCACTTCGCGTTCTGCCCGGACACCATCACGCAGGGCAAGGAGGACACCCTGCGCGCCTACGCACAGGGGCTCGTCGGCGAGCACCTGTGGTCCTTCTGGTGGGACTGACTTCTGGGGGGACCGGCCGTCCGGAGCGGCCCGTCACGGGCGGCCCGGAAAGCACGGCGCGGCCTCCTGCCCACCGCTCGGGCGGGCAGGAGGCCGCGCACGGAGACGGGTGCGAGGACGGAGGGTTCGACGCGGGAGCGCCGAAGCGCGTCCGGTCAGGCCACGGCCGTCTTCGGGTTGGGTCCGTACTGGTTGGTGTCCGGCTGCGAGTCGCTGACCAGGAAGACCAGCAGCACGATGGCACCGATCAGCGGCACCAGGCTGATGAGGAGCCACCAGCCCGAGCGGCCCGTGTCGTGCAGACGGCGGACCGAGACTCCCAGCCCCGGAAGCAGCACGGCCAGGCTGTAGAGATACTGGAGGATCTCCAGGTCGAGCACCTGGCCGATGACGGCGAGGACGAGCCCCACGATGAAGTTGACCAGGAAGAACATCCAGTATTCCCGGCGACGCGCGCGTCCGGTGAACACCGCGTACTTCTTGAGCACTTCCAGATACCAGTGCATCGGGGACCCCCCACAGGGCGGAGCGGAAGCCTGACCGTGTGATTCAGGACACAGCGAAATATGTACCCGTGACGCGAACTCGTCAATACTTCGTCCGCACCTGTCCGAAGATTTCCCTGTGTCGTGGATCCGGCGGAGTGCTCCGCAGGCCGGAGGGAACGCGGTTCCGGCCGGCGTGCCGCCAACCCGCCCGCGGTGCGGGGAGATTGACGGCGCGCCGCCTTGTGGCTCACCCGCCGGTCACAGCTTGCGCGCGACCTCGGTGGCCCAGTAGGTGAGGATGGTGCGCGCACCGGCCCGCTTGATGCCGGTCAGGGTCTCCAGGATGGCCCGGTCCCGGTCGATCCAGCCCTTCTCGGCGGCGGCCTCGACCATCGCGTACTCCCCGGAGATCTGGTAGGCGACGACGGGCACGTCCACGGCGTCGGCGACCCGGGCGAGGACGTCGAGGTACGGTCCGGCCGGCTTGACCATCACCATGTCGGCGCCCTCCTCCAGGTCGAGCGCCAGCTCGCGCAGCGACTCACGGAGGTTCGCCGGGTCCTGCTGGTAGGTCTTGCGGTCCCCCCGCAGCGAGGAGCCCACCGCCTCCCGGAAGGGGCCGTAGAAGGCGGAGGCGTACTTGGCGGTGTAGGCGAGGATCGCGACGTCCTGCCGTCCGATCCGGTCGAGCGCCTCACGGATGACGCCGATCTGCCCGTCCATCATCCCGCTGGGCCCGACCACATGCGCCCCGGCCTCGGCCTGCACCTGGGCCATCTCGGCGTACCGCTCGAGCGTGGCGTCGTTGTCGACCCGCCCCTCGGCGTCCAGCACCCCGCAGTGCCCGTGGTCGGTGTACTCGTCCAGACACAGGTCGGACATGACGAGCAGGTCGTCCCCGACCTCGGCCCGCACATCGCGCAGCGCGACCTGCAGGATCCCGTCCGGATCGGTCCCGGCGCTGCCGCGGTTGTCCTTCTTCCCCTCCTCCGGCACCCCGAACAGCATGATGCCGGCGACCCCGGCCTCCACCGCCTCCGCGGCCGCCTTCTTCAGGCTGTCCCGCGTGTGCTGCACGACTCCGGGCATCGCCCCGATCGGCACCGGCTCGCTCACGCCCTCCCGCACGAACGCGGGCAGGATGAGGTCCGCCGGGTGCAGCCGGGTCTCGGCGACCATGCGCCGCATGGCGGGTGTGGTGCGCAGGCGGCGAGGACGCGTACCGGGGAAGGATCCGTACTTCGTCATGTTCCCTACGCTACGCCCGCCCGTTCCCTGCTTTTGCCGACGCGGAGTCGGCCGCTGCCGCCCTTGACCTCAAGTTTGGTCGAGCTTTTACGGTCGTCACCGAGAGGCTCGGGCAACCGGCCCGAGCGGACCGGAGGAATCCGCCATGGAGTACTCGCACAGCGACGCCGAACTGCTCCGGCAGCCCATCGGCTACTGGAGCTGGGCGGCCTACAAGGCTGTCGTCACCCGTACCCGGGCCGCCCTCGCCGAGATCGGCACCACCCAGCCGCAGTGGTGGGTGCTCGCCCAGCTCGCCGACGCCGACTCCCCCAAGCCTCGCGACGAGGTGTCCGGCCTTCTGCGGAACTATCTCGACACCGGCCAGGAGAACATGGACTGGGAGATCAACAGGACCATCGCTCTGGGCTGGGTCACCGAGGACGAGAAGGGCCGCCTGGCCCTCACCCCCGAGGGCAGGGCGTTCCACAAGAAGGTCGCGGTGCTCCAGGAACGCCTGTGGGCGGAACGCCACGCGGGCATCTCCGACGAGGAGTATCTGATCACCCTCAAGGTGCTCCAGCGCTTCATCCACAACACGGGCGGGAGCGCCTGGCACCACTGAGACCGAGCCGACGACCGGCCCGGCACGGCTCCTCGAGCCCGAAGGGTGCGAGGAGCCGTGCCGACCGGGACGAGCCGGTCAAGCGGCCCTCGGCCGGCACCGCGCCCGCTCGGCCCGTCCGAGGAACGGAGCGGCTCCCAAACCTCGCGCACCCTCGTGCGCCGCCCCCGTCGTCACCGGACCCCTCGTCGTCGACGGGCCGTTCCGGCAGTCGCGGCAGCGGCCCGGCTCCGGGGCGCGGAAGGCCCGTTCGCAGCCGTCGCAGGTCTGGAAGGGGTGGGGGCGGCGGGCACCGCTCATGGTCCCCGCCGTGACCGGTGGGGACGCCGGGATCGCGGGAAGCGGTGGGGGCAGCAGGGTGCGGAGGCGGTAGGCGATCACTCCGGCCGGGTGCTTCAGATCCTCGGGCAGGCCGGTCACCAGGGTGTGGTGGAGGACGGCGGCGGTGATCCCTCGCTCCAGCCAGTCGACGACCCTCGGGGCCAGTGCGTCCACGTCCCGGGAGGAGAGGGTGAGGCGGTCGTCGGCGCGGCGCAGGCCCGCGAGAAGGGTGACGGCCTTGTCGTAATGCCGCCGGTCCCGTGGGCTGCGGTCGCCTCCCGGCGGCGCCGTCCGGGCAGGCGTCCCGGGGCGGTCGGGGCGTACGTCCGAGGACACGGGCTCGGCCGGCGGGCGTGCCGGTGGCCGGTGCCGGGCCCGATCCCGGTCGTCCTCCTGGGGCGGTTCCTGGACCTCCGCCGAGGGGCGTGCCACAGGGCCACGGGCACGGGCCGCCGCAGTGCGGCCGCGGAGGGGGGACGCGACCGCCCGGACCGGCGTGTGGTGGACGTACGTCCGCGTGCACAGGCGCCCCGATTCCGTCCGTTCGCGCACCCGCTCCAGATAGCCCTGCGCCTCCAGCTCCCGCAGCGCGGACGCGATCCGCTCCCGTCCCTCGGGGAAGCGGTCCGCGAGACTGCGGATGTCGACCGGGGTGCCCTCGGGCAGCGACAGGATGTGCGTGCCCAGTCCGATCGCGGTCAGCGACATCTCGCGGTGCTGGGCGAGGTGGTTGCCGACGACCACGTACTGGCCCGACTGGTACGTGCGTACGTGGGTGACACCGGAGTGGGTGGAGGTCCGCCGAACACCCTGCTTCGGGCGCACGGCGGCAGTAGGCTTCTCGTCAGCCATGGGGAAGGGCCTTTCTTCCTCGTTGGTCAGGCCCTCGCACCGGGATGTCGGTCCCGGCGGGGGCCGATGCATATGGGGGATCAAGCAGGCGTCGAACAGGTGCCGAGCAGACTGCCGAGCAGGCACCGCACGGTCGCCTCGCGGCGAGCCTGCCCGCCCGCCTCACCCCCGCGCCACCCATACCAACCGGTTTCACCCAGCCGAGTGACCGCTGCGAGGTTTGGTTGGTTGGGTGGGGTTTTTTCCTGGAGTTCTTTGGTCTTTTACCGCCCGCAGCCCCGGCCCGCGTACCGCCGCAACCCGTACTACCTGGCTCCGGTGCGTGGTCCGCATCTGCCGGGCCGACGCTCACGACGAGCGGTACGCAGTCACCAACAGTGCGTCGGCAGTGCGCGGCCCTTCCCCGCCGGGCAGCACATCGACGCTGATCCGTGTGAACCCCGCCTCGTCGAGCAGCTTGACCCACACCTGTTCCTGGAGCACCCAGCGGCGCATCGTGGTCACCTCCTCGCCCGGCGTCCTCGCCGGGATGTCGACGTGCCGCACGTCGGGCTGCGCGGGCGAGCCGTCGAGGCAATGGCCGAGGGTGGAGAACACCAGCCGTCCGCCCGCCCTCAGCGCGGTCGCCGCCGCGGGCAGCAATGCGCGCGGCTCGGTGAAGTCCACCGCGCCGAAGACGCTGTACAGCACGTCGTACGTGCCCCGCCCCGCATGCAGATAGCGCACCACGTCGGACCGCACGATGCGCAGACGGGGCGCAAGGTGGCCGTACAGATCGGTGGCCATGGCGTACTGGGCGGGCGAGGCGTCGATCGCGACAACTCGAACGGGACGGTGGTGGACGACCAGATGGGCGGCGTGCCGGGCGGCCCCGGCGCCGAGGTCACCGACGTACAGCCCGGTCAGGTCGCCGAGAACTTCAGGGCCCGGCCCGCCGTCCTGCTCCCAGTTCCAACGGAAGTCGTCGGGCACAGTCCGATCAGTGGCGTGGCGCGTGCGCCCGTAGTGGTGCCAGAGATCTGCGGTGTGGGGGGTCACCCACGTCATCCTGGCGGGCGTGGCCGGACCGCGAGCCGGTTCACCGAAGTCTCACCCGATCGCCCCAGGAATTGCCCCGGGGCCCGACCACCGATCGGGCCCCGAGCCAACCGCGCGAGGAACGGTCAGTGCGAGTCGTTGCCGGGGTGGCAGGGACCGCACTCGGCGGCGTCCGCCCACAGTGACAGGTCGACCTCCCAGCCGTCGGCCGCGATGCGGCGTGCCGTCCTCATCACGGAGCCGTCGTTCTTGAACTCGACCTTGGGCACGTGGTGCAGGAAGTTCCCGTCGTTGAAGCGGTCGCACAGCTCGGCATATGCCACGGTGTCGAGGATGATCGTGTGGACGCCGATGTCGACGAGCCTGCTCGGTGCGAGCCCGAGCGACTCCCCTCGGTGCTTCATCGCGGTGAGCAGATACGCGTACGCCTGCCCCAGTACACGGGCGGCCATGATCGAGTCGTACGGGTAGTCCCTCATGAGGAGCCCGACCTGCTTCTCCCACAGGTCGGCCGGCACAACCTCCCGCACAGAGCGAACCGGTCCGGTCGCCGAGTCGTTGGCCAGGGGAGATGCAACAACGCTGGCTGCCATGGTGCCTCCAATGGACGACGCCCCGCGGTTCGGGGCGATACACCGAGGACACCGCGTCAACCGGCTCCCCAAGGGTCGGCTTTCTGTCCGTGCAAACCGTTTGCACACCATGCAAGCGTTCTCGACGCGCTCGCACGGCACCCGTACCGTAAGGCGCACCAATAGTGCGGCTTGGGAGGGTCTGGTGCCCGTCGACCCGCTCTGGAACAGTGCGAAGGCACGCGAGTTAGCCGCGCAGCGCCGCCTCGGCGCGCTGATCCGGCTCGGCCGCGAGCACCGCGCATGGACGCTGGCCGCGCTCGGAGACCGGCTCGGCTGCTCACCGGCCACGGTCTCACGTCTCGAACGACGATCGCGAATCGTCGACCTGGCCCTGATGCACCGCGCCGCGCTCGAAGTCGGCGTGCCTCGACACCTCCTGGTGACTTCTCTGGCGCCACCCGTCGCAACAGCGCCGGTGACCACTAGAGTGACCGGCAGTCCGCGTGACGCCGAGGAGGACCCGATGCGCCGCCGTACGCTGCTTACCGCCACGGCTGCCGCCGGGCCTGCCGCTCTGCTGATGGGACTGGACGAGGCCCTGGCCACCACGCCGCCGCCCTCTGGTGCCGGCCCACTGGACGCCCGCCTGGCCGCCGCCCGCGAACTGTACGACAAAGGTGCGCACGGGCGCCTCCTTGCCGTTCTGCCCGGCCTCATCGCAGACGGGCACTCCGCCGCCGCGTCCCGCCGTGATCTCGACCAGGCCCGGCTTTCCTCCGTGTACAGCCTCACCACCGCCGTGCTGAACAAGCTCGGCTTCTATGACCGTGCCCGAATCACCGCGGAACGCGCGCGCACCTGGGCCGAGGTCTCCGGTTCCCCGCTCGCGGCGGCGGCCGCCGCCCGGGAGCTGTCGATCGTGCTGCGCCACCAGGACCGGAACGCTGACGCCCAGCGCATCCTGACATCGGCAGCCTCCGAGGTGGAGGCGACCGGATTGCGCACGGAAGCATCGGTGGCCGCGTACGCACAGATGCTCTGCACGCTGATGTACACGGCGGCCCGAGGCGGTCAGCGCGCAGAGGCGCTGGCAATGACCGAAGAAGCCCGCCGCGCCGCACGCCGACTGCCGCCCACCGCTCCGGCGGGCCGTCTGTTTCCCATCAGCCCGGCCGCGGTCGACCTGTACACGGTAGGCGTTCACTGGGCTCTCGGTGACGCGGGCGCCGCGCTGGAGGCCGGAAAGAACCTGCGGCCCGAACAGTTCCCGACCGCCGAGCGGAAGGCCCGCATGAGCACGGACATGGCACGGGCCTGGTGGGCCTGGAACCGGCCCGAGCAGGCCGCTCGTGCCCTGTTGGACGCATACCGTGCCAGCCCCGGCGAGGTCCGGGACCGGCCCACGATCCGCAGTATCGTCACCGAGCTGGCCGAGCGGTACCCGCGCACCACGGGCGTACGGGAGTTGTACGTCGCCGTGACGCGAGGCGGTTGACGTCAGGGACACCCTCAACCGCCGGCATACCGGACATCATCGGCCACCCGGCAGCCGTCAAGAGCCGAGATCCAGCTCCGCCCACACCGTTTTGGCGGGCATTGGGCCGCCTTGCACGCCCCAGCGGTCGGCCAACTCCTCCACCAGCAGCAGGCCGTAGCCGGACTCGTGAAGCAATTCACTTGCGGCCCGCGTCCGTTCCGGCAGGCGTTCGCCCCGGGTGTCGGTCACCTCGATACGGAGCGTGGCCGGCGGGACGACGGTCAGGGTGAGGCGGAAACTCCGGCCGGGCACACGGCCGTGCACGGCGGCGTTCGCCGCGAGTTCGGCCACGATCAGCCGAGCAGGGTCCAACGGCAGTGCCCATCTGCGCAGGTGCTCCGTCGCCAGCAGCCTGGCCAGCCGGGCGCCACGACGGGTCGCCGACAACGGCACCGAGAAGCGCGACTCGGCGGGCGCGACGGCGGGAGTCGGCGCGG
>NZ_MUME01000050.1 GCF_002155915.1 Streptomyces thermovulgaris
CTCTGCTTCTTCTCTGCTTCTGGCGGGCTCGGTCCTCGGTCCCGTCCCACGACCGCCCGGGACACGGTCACCGGCGTGCGGCTTCCGCTGCTGGGCGGTGCGGAGCTCGCGGGACGGGCCGTCGCCGAGCCGGCACTTCGGCCACAGCAGGTGAGAAGGAAGCAACTGACCGTGTAAAAGCGGCAGTTGAAACGTGTCGAGCCCAAAAATCTCTGATTGATTCGTGAGTCGGCTGAACACCTCCGGGACCACGTCCGTATGAAGGGGAGCCGCTTCACTCCTGTCGGGCGCCTCGATGCTGCCCCACAAGGAAGTTCAGAGGAGTTCCATGGGACGCAACACACGAAAACGCCGTATGCCGCTGGCCACCAAGGCCATTGCCGGGGTGGCGGCCCTAGCGCTCGGTGGGGGCGGGCTGGTCTGGGCGAACTACTACGCGTCCGCGGGCGAGTCGAAGAACAACGCACTGGGCAGTCAGACGAAGGCCGCCAACGCGCAGATCGCGACGATCTCGTGCCCGGACGTCGGTCAGAAGCTCACCAACGTGCCGGAGCAGGCACGCGGTGAGGTCGACGGCGAACTCGCCACGCTCGACCGTCAGATCACCGATGCCTACCAGACTCTGGCGACCACCCGGGACGCCCAGGCCAAGGACCCCAACTACGTCCAGAACGTCATCCTGGGCCCGCTGAAGGACCGGCGGAAGGTGATCCTCGACCGGATCAAGCTGGAGATCAACCGGGCCGGCGGCACGGCCCCCGGTGACCTGGACAACCTCGCCCCCTGCACCGGCCGTGCCGCCGAGCAGCCGCTGCCGACCGACGGCCAGAACGGCGGTGGTCAGAACGGCGGCGACCAGAACGGCGGTCAGAACGGCGGCGACCAGGGCCAGGGAGACGGCCAGGACCAGGGCCAGCTCCCGAACGACAACGGCAACGGCGCCGCGGGTCCGTTCGCCGACGACTTCATCGACATCAAGGACGTCCCGCCGAACTCGCGCGACCTGCCGAACGGCCTGCCCGCCAACGGCAACACCGGGTCCACCGGCTCCTTCACCACGAAGTGTGGTGTCAACGAGAACAAGCTGCGCAACAGCGACAACATCATCGTGGCCCCCGGTGTCGCGAACGGCGCGCACCACATGCACGACTACGTCGGCAACCAGAGCAACAACGCGTTCTCCAGCGACGACGACCTGCTCGCCGCCGAGACCAGCTGCCAGAACAAGGGCGACAAGTCCTCGTACTTCTGGCCGGTGCTGCGCGTGCAGGACGGCACCAGGGAGGTCGACGCCGACGCCGACGGCGGTGGCGCCGAGGGCAACGTCGGCCGGATCATCCAGGCCGAGGAGGCCCAGATCCGGTTCGTCGGCAACAAGAAGAGCAAGGTCGTCGCGATGCCGAAGCTGCTGCGCATCATCACCGGCGACGCCAAGTCCTTCACCAACGGCCTGAAGAACGCCAACACCTCGTACAGCTGCACCGGCTTCGAGGACCGGCAGTCCACGGACAAGTACGTGCTGTGCCCCGAGGGCAGCAAGCTCGTGCGCACGGCCAACTTCCAGAGCTGCTGGGACGGCAAGAACATCGACAGCGCCAACCACCGTGACCACGTGGCGTTCGTCAACCCGGACGGCAGCTGCCCCGAGGGCTTCAAGGCCATCCCGCAGCTCCAGGTCCGCCTGGTGTACGACGTTCCCATGCCGACCATCGAGAACGGTCAGATCAAGAACCCGTACGCCGTGGACAGCTTCCCGGAGCAGCTGCACAAGCCGATCACCGACCACAACGACTTCATCAACGTCATGGACGAGAGGCTGATGAACAAGGTGGTCAAGTGCATCAACCGGGGCAAGAACTGCAGCTGATCCCCCGGCCGTCCCCCGAGGACTGAACACCGACGGAGGGCCGGTGGCGGAAATCCCGCCACCGGCCCTCCGTGCTTGTGCTTCCCTTGCCGGTGCTTCGCCGTGCCGTGCTCGTGCCCGGCCCTCCGGGCGTCCGGCTCTCCGGGCGTCCGGTTGCGCTCGTTCAGCCCCCGTGCCCGGCGTGCCCGGAGCCGTGCGCACCGCCGTCGTGCGCACCACCGTCGTGCGCACCGCCGCCGTGGCCCATGCCGCTGTGGTCGACGCCCTGCTCCAGATCGCCGCCGAGCCGGCCGCGCAGGTCCTGGAGCACCTTCTCCTCGCCGACGGCCACCCACTTGCGGCCGACCAGGTAGAAACCGCCGTAGTCCTTGGCCGCCTCGATCCACTCGCGCTGGCCCCGGTCGGTGGCGAAGGTGGCGAGGATGTACTTCTCCTCGCCCTTCTTGCAGATGGCCTGGCGGATCGTGTCGGCGTCGGTCTGCATGTCCGGCTTGCACTTCGCCTCGGCGGCCAGGCTCTCCAGGCTGCCGGTCGCCGTCGGCGGCACCTTCGCCTCCCCGCCGCTGTCGGACCCGCATCCCGCAAGCGCCAGCACCGCCGCGGCCCCGGCCACCGCGAGCATCGGTCGGGTCACCCTCATCTGTTCCTCCGGTCGCTTCCGGCTCTCGGTTCCCACTAGCACACCCGGCACGCATGCCGTGAAGGCCCTGTGCGAGGCCCACTCACCGATACGGCCGAAAAGACCGCATCATTCAAACCACATCATTCAAACCGCATCATTCAACCCGGCGGTCCGCAGGGACGGATGCGCGCGGAAGCGGGCGGGGTCCGGGTCCGCGAAGCCGCGGTGACCAACGGACGGGTCGCTCGTTTGGCTGGGTGTGCAGTCACAGGATGTCGCCCCGCGTCACTCGTCCTCCGGGCCGGTCGTCGACGTCGAGCGGGCCGAGGCCGCGCTCGTCGAGCACTATCCGCGGCTGGTCCGGCTCGCGTACCTGGTGCTGCCACCCGGGCTCGGGCGCAAGCGGCGGGTGCTGAGCGCGCACGCGCTCGTGCAGCGGGCGCTGCCGCGCGGACGGTCGGCGACCGGGGCCCCGGTCCTGGCGGGCGGGCGCGAGGCCGACCCGGCGTACGCCTTCGTCCGGCTCCAGGTGCTGCGCACGGCGCTGGAGGCGGGCCGGCCGCTGCGGCGCACGGTGTGGCCCAAGCGTGCCCAACTGCCGCCGATACTGCCCATGGTGTGGGGTCTGCGGCTGTTCCCGCGCTCGGGCGGCGCCGACGAACTCGCCCTGGACCAGCGGCTGGCCTCCCTGTCCGGCCCGGCCCGCGCCGCCTATGTGCTGCGCGGTCTGGAACGGCTCCCGGACCCCGCCGTGCACGACCTGCTGACGGCCGCGGGGGTGGCCGACCCCGGTGCCGCACTGCGCCAGGCCGACCGGGTGCCCGGCCACTACGCGCTGCTGGAGTCCCCCGAGTTCGACCCCTGCTCGCTGCAGGCCCGCCCCACCGATCTGATGCGGCGCAGACAGCACAGCAGGGCCGCGCTCGCCGGCGTCGCGGCCCTCGCCGTGTGCGGCGCCCTGGTCGCCCTGCCCCGCGGCGGCTGGGGCCCCGACGGCGCCGCCGCCCCGGTGTACGCCCAGAACCCCTCCGCCGAGGCCGCGCTCGACCCGGCCGAGCTGACGAAGGTCTCCCCCACCGCCTGGCGGGCCTCCTCGCGTCCGGGTTTCTCCGTGTGGCCCGCGCGCGGCAACCTCACCGGCGACATGTCCCTGCTGCGCCGTGCCCTCGCCGTCTGGGCCCGTCCCGGCGCGTCCGTCCGGGTCTCCGCGACGCCCGGCACCCCCACCGGCGGCCCCGCCGGACCACCGCAGCTGCTCTACGCCGGGGAGGTCGACCAGGCGCGCGTGGTGATCTTCCACGACGGTCTGCGCATCGCCCGCTACGCCGAATCGAAGGACTCCGCCGAGGTCGCCCTGGACTTCGCCCGTGTCGACGGCGCCACCGGGGCGGAGGCCGCCGCGGTGGTGCTCAGCCGCTCCGACGGCAACGTCCGCTATCTGACGGCGCCCTGGGTGACCGCGGCGGCCCGGCGGAACCTGCTCGACCCCGGCTCCGAGGCCGTCGGTCTCGGCCCGAAGGACGGCGTCACCCGGCCCCTGGCCAGCCCGGTCCAGAGGACCGGGCCCTGCACCTCGTGGAACGCGCTGCAACTGACCGACGGGTCCGGCACGCATCTGCTGGGCGACCTGGGCGAACTGGTCCCCGCCCGTCTCACCAGCGGCGACCCCGCCGCCCCGCGGGAGACGTCGGACGCCTCGGCGCGCAGCACCTGGGCGCCGTTCGTCTGCTCCCTGAGCGCCGTGCGCACCCAGGGCGTGCGGTCGGTCAACCTCTGGCCGTACGCGCGGCAGCCGCTGCCCGACGGCAGCGGCACGGCCGAGTGGGTGTGCACCCGTGCCGAGACCTGGCGCGGCACCGGTCCCCGGGTCATGGCCCAGTTCCGCGTCCCCCAGGGACGGCACGGCACGGCCGTGGCCAGGGCGGAGGACGTGTCCGCCTGCGGCGCCCACGATCCGCATGTGCTGGCCGGGGTGCTGTGGAAGTCGGAGGCCGGTCTTTGGTACCTGCTCGCGGCCGGCACCGAGGACACCGCATCGATCAGCGCGACCGGCGACGTCCGTGCGACCGCCGAGGGTCATCTGCTCGCCGTGCGGACCCGGCGGGGCGCCGAGGTGGACCTCGCCGGGAAGCTGGACGACGGCACGTCCATCGGCGTGCTGCGTCAGAGATGAACGCCCTGATCGATCGGGTTCTTTTGAGGCCGGATTCGATCGGTAAGGTGTTCGTATGACTACCGGGGTTCGTCGCAGGATGGGAGTCGAGGAGCGGCGGCAGCAACTGATCGGCGTCGCTCTCGAACTGTTCAGCCGCCGTTCGCCTGACGAGGTCTCCATCGACGAGATAGCGTCCGCGGCAGGCATCTCCCGCCCGCTGGTCTACCACTACTTCCCCGGCAAACTCAGCTTGTACGAAGCGGCGCTGAAGCGTGCCTCGGACGATCTGGCGAGCCGTTTCGTGGAACCGCACGAAGGTCCGCTGGGGGCCCGGCTGCTGCGGGTGATGCGCCGCTTCTTCGACTTCGTGGACGAACACGGGCCCGGTTTCTCGGCCCTGATGCGCGGTGGCCCGGCGGTGGGCTCCACCACCACCAATGCGCTCATCGACTCCGTGCGGCAGGCCGCGTACGACCAGATCCTCGCGCATCTGCGGATCGAGGACCCGCCCGCGCGCCTGGAACTGGTCATCCGGTCGTGGATCTCGCTGGTCGAGTCGACGGCGCTGCTCTGGCTGGACGGCCGGCGTGTTCCGCGGGCCGAGCTGGAGGTGCAGCTCGTGCACGACTTCGGCGCCCTCGTGGCCGTCAGCGCCGCCCACGACGAGGAACTGGGCGCCCTGATGCGCCGTGTCTTCAAGGACGAGCCGGGCGACGGCGGTCCCTTCGGGACCCTGGTCACCCGGCTCGCCGGTCTTGCCTCCTGAAACGTTTCCGGACCTCGGGCGTCCGGCGGTGCGCGGCCGGGGAGCGCCCCGGCCGCGCCGGTGCGGCCGGCCTACCGCGTGAAGACCGCGACCGTACGGGCCGGAACGGTGAACGTGCCCGTCGCCGCCCGGTAGGAGGAGGTCTTCACCACCGGGTCCGCGCCCGCCGCCTGCACCGGGTGCAGCCGGTAGTGCGTCCCGGCGAGCGCGGCGACCCGCTGCTGCTGCCGCTCGGGCGTCGCGTTGAACACCACGACCAGATCACCGAGCCTCATGGTGATCACGCCGGGGGTCTCGTTCCTCCCGGACAGCGGGAAGGAGAGCTGCTTCTGCACCTGCGCCGCCGTGGCGAGGGAGAACACCTTCTCCGTCGCACGGATCCTCAGCAGGTCCCGGTAGGCCGCCGAGGCTGCCCGGATCTGCGGGCAGTCCACCCTCACGGAGGTCAGCAGCGGCTTGGCGTACGGCCACTTGGACTCGTTGTCGGCCGCCATGGGCAGCCCCCGTCCGAAGCCGTTGCCGTCGGCGCAGTTCCAGTGGATGGCGTTGAACCAGTCGCCGCTGTCGTAGGAGTTGCGGTCCAGGGACTTCGAGCGCAGCAGGTCGGTGCCGGCCTGGGAGAGCGCCGGGCCCTGGGAGAGCGTGGCCGTCGCCATGGCCAGGACCTGCATCCGGGCCCGGCCGGCCGCCGAGGTGTCCTTCGGCAGCTTGAAGGCCAGCGCGTCGAACAGGGACTCGTTGTCGTGCGCGTCGGCGTAGGCGAGGGCGTCGCCGGGAGCCTTCGCGTATCCGGCGGGCGCACCGTTGTAGTCGACCTCCGCGCCCGTGACCTGCCTGCCGCTGCTGTCCGTGAACCGGTACGCGGCCAGGTTGCCGCTCAGACCGACCTTGATCAGGTCCTGGTAGTGCAGCAGGCGGGCCTTCTGCTCGGCCCTGGTGCCGTTGGCGGCCGAGGAGTTGGGCTCGTGGTAGAGGCCCGAGGCGAAGCCCTGGACACCGGGGTCCTCGTCGAAGGGGCCGCCGCCGCGCACCGCGTCACGCGCCCGGTCGGAGAAGGTCGCGATCCCGGTGCCGGCCATGTTCTTCTGGGTGGCCTGCACGAACCGGGCGTCGTCGGCGACCTCGCCGAAGTTCCAGCCCTCCCCGTACAGAATGATGTTCTTGCCGTCCACGCCGTCCTTCTTCGGCGTGAGCGCGTCGAGGGCCTTCCTGACCTCGAGGATGTTGGCCTTGGGGTGGTGGCCCATGAGGTCGAAGCGGAAGCCGTCGACCTTGTACTCCTTGGCCCAGGTGACGATCGAGTCGACGACCAGCTTGCCCATCATGATGTTCTCGGGCGCGGTGTTGGCGCAGCAGGTGCTGGTGGCCACCGAGCCGTCGGCGAGAAGACGCTGGTAGTAGCCCGGCACGATCCGGTCCAGCACGGAGGTCTTCTCCTGGCCGGCGGCCGCCGTGTGGTTGTAGACCACGTCCATGACGACCCGCAGGCCGTCCCGGTTCAGCGCCTGCACCATCCGGCGGAACTGCACCGTGCGGGCCGTGCCGTCCGGGTCGGTGGCGTACGAGCCCTCGGGGACGGTGTAGTGGTACGGGTCGTAGCCCCAGTTGTAGGCGTCCTTCGCGGCTGTCTCGGCCACGCACGCCTGCTGCCGGTCGGAGTCGGCCGGGTAGGAGGCCAGGTCGCAGCCGGGGGCGGCCTGGTCGGCCTTCCGCTCGGGGATGGTGGCGATGTCGAAGGCCGGCAGCAGGTGGACATGGGTCGTGCCCGCCCGGGCCAGCTCCCGCAGGTGCCGGGACCCGTCGCTGTCCTTGTCGGTGAAGGCCAGGTAGGTGCCCCGGTGCTTCGCCGGGACCGTGCGGTCCTCGACGGAGAAGTCGCGGATGTGCAGCTCCTGGATCTGGGCGTCCCTGAGCGGTACGGCCTTGGGCTTGGCCAGGGACGACCAGCCGCTCGGGGCCAGGGCCCCGTCGCTCAGGTCGACGACGAGGCTGTGCCGGGAGTCCGCGGTGAGGGCGACCGAGTACGGGTCGGTGACCTTGTTGGTGACGATCTCGCCGGCGGTGGGCGCCCACACCTTCACGACGTACCGGTAGGGCTTGTTCCTCCACGACGCCGGGCCGGTGACCGACCAGACGCCGGTGGTGTCGTCGCGGCGCATGGCGACCGTCCTGCCGTCCAGCTCCAGGGCCACGCTCTGCGCGGTCGGCGCCCAGACGCTCAGGGTGGGCCGTCCGCCGTGGAAGACCGGGCCGAGCCGGGCGTTCTTCGCCGCCCTGCCGTACACGTCGTCGAGCACGCCGGCGAGCTGGACGCCCGTCGCCAGGAGCACCGCCCCGTTCGCGGCCCGCTGGGAGGCGACGACCTGGCCGCGCAGCGCCTCGCGGACGCGGGAGCGGTCGCGCGGGTCGACGGAGTAGGCCGTGTAGTCCTTCAGATGCGGGAACCTGGCCTTCTGCGCGTCGGTCAGGGTCGTCCTGGCCAGCCGCAGCCAGCGTTCGTCGTCACTGGTCAGCGTCCCGTTCCGGACGGCGATGGAGCCGTTGCGGGAGTAGAGCAGCTGGGTGGAGGCGGCGTTGTCCGCGCCGTTGAGGACCACCGTGTCCCGGTCGATCCAGATCGCCTTGGAGGCGGACAGGTCCAGGGCGCTTCCCCCGCCCGCGGGCTGCGGCAGCAGGTACTTCTCCTGGCCGCTCAGCAGCCACACCTCGTATCCGTAGGTCTTCAGGTCCAGGGACTGATCGGCGGGGAGGTCCTTCTCGTCGCCCTTGTGGACGATGTAGCTGAGGCTGGTGGCACCGTCGGCGAGCGGCACCTCGAAGACCGCGCCGTAGGAGTCGGTCCTGACCGGCCGAAGGGGCCTGGACCAGTCGGTGGGCTGTGCGGCGCCCGTCCAGACGTGCAGGCCCCAGCCGTCGTAGTCCCCGTCCGCGCGGTGGTAGTGGAGGACCGCCTTGGTCCTGTCCGGTTCCGGGTACTCCTCCGCGGGCCGTGCGGTCCGCACGGTCTCGTCGCCCTGCTCGATCCAGACCTCGCCGGTCTTCGTGAGGTCGACGGACCGCTCGGCGCCGTCCTCGGTGCCGTTCGTGTCGGTCACCCGGAAGGTGAGGACCGAGGCGCCCGGCTTCAGCCTGACGTGGGCGAAGGCGCCGTAGGCGTCCCGGCCGATGAAGGGGTGGCCGTCGTCCCCGGCCTCGCCGTCGGCCACGTCGCCCCGGACGTGCAGGCGCCAGTTCGCGTAGTCGCCGTCGGTGCGCTTGTAGTGCACGACCGCGTGGTCGCGCAGGGAGGCGGTGGGGGTCTCGGGCGGCGGCGG
>NZ_MUME01000500.1 GCF_002155915.1 Streptomyces thermovulgaris
TCCACGACCGGCAGTTCGCCCGCGTCATGCGCGAGGGCGAACTGCCGGTCGTGGACGCCGAACTGGCCGAGAAGTGGGGCGAGCAGCCGCTCGCCGCATGCGGGGTGCTGGTGAACTTCGCCCTCGTCCGGGCCACGGACGTCGTCCTCGACCCGGACGAGCTCGAGCCGCGCGAGAGCGACTACCCCGAGCCGGACGACCCCGGGCTGCTCGACGCGGTCGACGTGTGGTGCGAGGACCTGCTCGACCGGTTCCCGGACACCCCCGTGCCGCCGGTCGCCACCGAGATCGTGGCGGTACGGGACCTGGACCTGGTGGACGACGACCGGTGGCCCGAGGCCCTCGCCCTGCTGTCCCGACCGCCGCTCAGGGACGCCCTCGTCCAGCCGGTGCGGGTCCTGCTGCCCGACGGCAGCCACGAGACCGTCCGCCCGTACACCGCCTGGTGGCTGCGCGGCCATCCGGTGCTCGACGGGCGCCGCCCGGCCGGTCTGCGCGCCTCCGGCTCCGACCCGCTGCTGCGCGGCCTGTACGACGAGGCGGACGCCACCGGCTTCGACGACGAGCAGGTGCTGCGCGCGCTGGGCGTGCGCACGAGCGTCGCCGCCCTGCTGGACGAACCGGGCGGCGCCGCCGAACTGCTCGACCGGCTCGCCGACCCCAAGCGCCCGGTGACCCCCGCCCAGCTGCACGCCCTCTACGGCCATCTGGCCGAGCTGGACCCGGAGCAGGTCACGCTGCCGGACGAGCTGCGGGCCGTGGTGGACGGCCGGGTGGAGGTCGTGGACGCCGCCGACGCCGTGGTGTGCGACTCCCCGGACCTGCTGCCGTTCACGACCGGGGTCCCGCTGCTGCCCGTGCGGCCCTCCCTGGCCGCCGAGCTGGCCGAGCTGTTCCAGGTACGGCGGCTGAGCGAGTCCGTCACCGGCGAGGTCGACTCCGAGGGCACCGAACACGACGTGCCGGAGTCGGTGCGCGTGCTGCTCGGCCCCCGCACCCCCGCCACCTACGTCGAGCACGAGGAACTCGTCGTCGACGGCGTCGAGCTGGACTGGCGCCTGACCTCCGACGGCGTGGTGCACGCGGCGACCCTGGAGGGCGTGGCCGCCGGTCTGGCCTGGGCGGCCGGCCAGTGGCCCCGCCGCTTCGAGGTGGCGGCGCTGCTGGAGGACCCGTCCCGGACGGAGGAGCTGGCACGGGACCGCTGGTTCGACTGACGGACGCTCACAAAAACTTCATCATCCGTACAACCCTGTGCGCCGGTCGTGGATCTGATCTTGTGAGTCGGACAGACTCCACGACCACTCGGGCCCCGCGCCGGCGACAAGCCTTTGGGGGACGGCCAGAGCCGGGGCCCCTTCTCCACTTGGGGAGCACATGCGCATACGAGCCACTGTGGCCGCCGTCTCCGGCGCCCTGGCCCTCTCCGCTCTCGTCGCCCCGGCCGCGCACGCCGACGAGCTGGTGGGAGACACCAAGATCTCCAACGTCGTGGTGAACGGCGGCAAGCCGGTTGTGGTCGCCGCGACGGGCTCCAAGAGCGTCACCGTCACCTTCACCGCCACGGACAACTCCGGCATCGCCTGGGCGCAGCCGATCCTGTACCGCGGTCCGGACATCGACCGGGCCGAGACCGGGGCGATCGCCAACAGCAGCGACGGCACCGCCAAGTGCACCAAGGTCAACGCCACGACGTCGACCTGCAAGGCCACGTTCACCCTGAAGCAGCGGTACAACCTCATCAACGAGGTCGCCGGCAGCTGGAAGGTGTGGGCCGTCGTCGCCGCCAAGGACGGCGACTACGTGCAGAAGGACAACGCCAAGAGCTTCAAGGTCCAGCGTCTGTCCAAGCTGACCGTCAACGCCTCGCCGGAGCCGGTGAAGAAGGGAAAGACCATCACGGTCACCGGCAAGCTGACCCGCGCCAACTGGGACACCGGCACGTACGCGGGCTACAGCGGCCAGTCGGTGAAGCTGCAGTTCCGCAAGAAGGGCACCAGCACCTACAAGACGCTGAAGACCGTCAAGACGAACTCCAAGGGCGACCTCAAGGCCACCGTGAAGGCCAGTGCCGACGGCTACTACCGCTACAGCTTCGCGGGCACCTCGACCACCCCGGCGGTCAACGCCGCGGGTGACTTCGTCGACGTGAAGTAAGCGGCGTCGGACCCTGGGGTGTCGCCCGGAGCGGATCGGCACCGGTGACTGGTGCCGATCCGCAGGACACCCCCTTCAGCGGGCCGACGGCCGACTCGGTCCGCTCGGCGCCCCGTCCAGAGCGTGCGAGGGAAGTGGGCGGGGCGCTTCCGCCCCGGTGTTTCGCCGGCAGTGGCATTCTTGGCCGGTGTTCTCATCCGATCCTGTGGGTGCCGTGTTCTTCGATGTCGACGGCACGTCCCCGGTACGAGTTCATCGGTCTTTCTGGCCGGCTTCCTCGGTCATCGCGACGAGCTGGCCGCGGCCGAGGCGGCCTACGCCTCCGGTGCCCTGGACAGCCGGCAGGCCTGAGAGCTGGACGCGGCGGGCTGGGCGGGGGTTCCCGAGGATCGGGTCTTCGCCTGGCTCGACGGACTTCCCCTGGTCTCGGGCATCACGGAGACCGTGGCCTGGTGCCGACGGAACGGGCTAGTTGTTCTGTCCACGGAGGTTGG
>NZ_MUME01000501.1 GCF_002155915.1 Streptomyces thermovulgaris
CGGGCCGTGGAGCGCCGGACTGCGGAGCGTGGCGGCTGAGCAACGGCGAGTTGCAAGACCCTGTGCCGTAGGTCACTCTTGTCTCACGTCACTCAGGGTTTACCGGCGATAACGCTGCGAACCAGCCCGCCGGCCACGACAGCAGGCGGCAGTGTCACGCAGGCGTCCTGCTGCATCCGAAACGTCGTGTTCTTCCGGACCTCAACGTCGGGGAGTCGCAGCCGTGATCAGTCACCCCAGCAGGCACTGCACGGTGGAGCTCCAAGCCCTGCCGTCGCGGATCGGTCAGGTCCGCAGAATCGTATCGGCGCATCTGCGCTACTGGCATCTGGACTCTCTGATCGACCGGGCCGCGCTCGGTGTGACAGAGCTGTTGACCAACGTCCATCTGCACGCCCAGCCGGACAAGTCGTGCACCGTGGAGCTCGAGCTGCTGCTCGACCGGCTCATGGTCTCCGTACGCGACCACGACCCGCGCCTTCCCGTGGTGGAGGACATCGGCAAGATCGCACCGCTGGCCACCGAGGGGCGGGGGCTGGCGATGGTGGCCGCGATGAGCGAGAGCTGGGGCGCGCGCCCCGACGGCGACCGGGGCAAGGTCGTCTGGTTCACCCTGCCGACCTCCGTCCCCCCGGCCGCGATGCCGGCACGCGTACCGGCCCTGGTGACCGCGGAGCAGCCCGCGCGCCGCCTCGCCGGTCCCGCTCCCGCCCGGTCGGCCGTCGCCGGCTGACCGGACCGGGCCCGGTGCCCGCCGGCACCGCCCCTCGCCCCTCGCCCGGGGCGCTCAGGCCAGCGCCGTCAGCGGGTCGTCCAGGACCGGCTGCCAGGCCAGCTCCGCCGCACCGACCAGGCTGTTGTGGGCCAGGGCGCAGGGAAGAATGGGGACCTCGCCGCTCTGACCCCACAGACTGCGGTCGGCGACGACGGCACGCAGGCGGTCGGGGTCCGCCTCGAGAAGGGTGCCGTGGAGACCGCCGAGGATGATGCGGTCGGGATTGAGGATGTTCACCAGGCCGGCCAGGCCCAGGCCGAGGCGGTCGACGAGGGCCTCGGCGGCCGCGCGGACGGCCGGGTCGTCGTAGTGGTGACGGATCAGGTCGTCGGCCTGCCGCAGCAGGGAGACCTCGGGGCCCGGCTCGCGGCCGGCGGCGGTGAGAAGGGCCAGCGGATCCGCCTCGACGTCGAGACAGCCGCGGCTGCCGCAGTGGCAGGGACGGCCCTCGGGGTTGACGGTGAGATGGCCGACCTCGAGCGCCAGGCCCGAACTGCCCGTGTGCAGCCGTCCGTCCAGCACCAGCGCACCGCCCACGCCCCGGTGTCCGGTCGCCACGCACAGCAGGTCGCGGGCGCCGCGGCCGGCGCCGTGCCGGTGCTCGGCGAGCGCGGCGAGGTTGACGTCGTTGGCGGCGAACGCCGGTCCGGTGATCCCGGCCGCACGCACATGCTCCGCGAACAGCCGGCGCACCGGCGCGCCCGGGGGCCAGGCCAGGTGGAGCGGATTCAGGGCCAGGCCCTCCGGTTCGGCGACCGCGGAGGGCACGGCGAGCCCGGCGCCGACGCAGCGCCGGCCGGTCGTGCGCAGCAGCTCCGCGCCGGCCTCGACGACGGAGTCGAGCACCTTGGCCGGGTCGGCGTCGACGGTCTCACGACCGGACGCGGTGGCCACGATCCGGCCGCCCAGCCCCACCAGGGCGGCACGGAAGCCGTCGGCGTGCACCTGCGCGGCGAGCACGACGGGACCGTCCTCGGCGACCGAGAGCCGGTGCGAGGGACGGCCCTGCGAGCCGGCCGCCGCGCCCGGCCGGGCGTCCACCCGGATCAGGCCCAGCGCCTCCAGTTCGGCGGCCACCGCACCGGCGGTCGCCCGGGTCACTCCCAGCTCCGCGGTGAGGACCGCGCGGGTCGGGGCGCGGCCGGTGTGCACAAGCTCCAGTGCGGGCCCGAGCGCAGCGCGCCCCCGGTCCAGCCGCGTTCTCGAGGTGCTCCCTTCCCCCGCCGCCCGGGGGTCCGCCTTGCCGCTCATGAGGGCGAGTCTCCCATGATCCGCATCCGCCGCGGCCAGGGGCGTGGCCTATGCGCCGCTCACCCTCAGGGTGATGTTCAGCCGCCCGGTCAGGCCCAACTCCGGTGGGGCCGTGCCCGGGTGGACCCGCGGCACGCCGTGATGAGCGAAGCGGGAGGGGCCGCCGAAGACGAACAGGTCGCCGCCGCGCAGTTCGACGTCGGTCCAGGGCCGGGCGCGGGTCTCGGTGTTGCCGAAGCGGAACACACAGGTGTCGCCGAGGCTCAGCGACACCACCGGTGCGTCGGACCTCTCGTCGCTGTCGCGGTGCATGCCCATGTGCGCGTCGGCGTCGTAGAAGTTGATCAGGGCGACGTCGTACGCCTCTTCCGGGACCGCCTCGGGGCCCAGCGCGTCCGCCACCGCCCTGCGCGCCAGCCCGTCCAGCCAGGCGGGGAACGGCTTGACCGGGGCGCCGTCGCCGTCGACGGCCGTGCGGGCGTAACCGTACGGGTACCAGTGCAGGCCGAGGCAGACCTGCCGTGCGGTCATCGTCCCGCCGCCCGGGGTGCGCACCGTGCGCAGACCGGCCGGCGGGCGGGCCCACGCACGGCAGGCGGCGAGCAGCCGGTGCTGGAGCGCCGGGTCCAGCCAGTCCGGTACGTGCACGGCTCCCGGAGCGATCCGCGCACGGCTCCGGGGGAACAGCTCGGCGTTCATGCCTCCATCCTGCCGCAGCGGCGGTGAGCTGCGGCTCGGCCGGACCGGCGGCGAGGGGACCTCGGCTAGCCTGGCGGCGATGAACCAGCGTATGACGACTGCCTGGGGCGAGCCGGTGCTTGCCCGGTTTCCCGAGGATCCGCGCGACCGGCTGCGGGCCTGGGACGCCTCCGACGAGTATCTGCTGCGGCACCTCGACGAGCAGAGGGCGGATCTGTCCGGGACCGTCGTGGTCGTGGGCGACCGGTGGGGCGCCCTGGTCACGGCGCTGGCGGCGCACCGGCCGATACAGATCACCGACTCGTTCCTCGGGCAGGAGGCGACCCGTGCCAACCTCGCCCGCAACGGTGTCGAGCCCGGCACGGTGGGCCTGCTCACCACGCAGGACCCGCCGCCCGGCCGCATCGACGTGCTGCTGGTGCGGGTGCCCAAGAGCCTGGCCCTGCTGGAGGACCAGCTGCTGCGTCTGGCGCCCTTCGTGCACGAGGGCACGCTCGTGGTCGGCACCGGGATGGTGAAGGAGATCCACACCTCGACGCTGACGCTGTTCGAGCGGATCCTCGGCCCGACCAGGACCTCGCTCGCCTGGCGCAAGGCCCGGCTGATCCTCTGCACCCCGGACCCCTCCCTGGAGCGGCCCGCCAATCCGTGGCCGTACAGCTACGCGCTGCCCGACGGCATCGGCGCCATGTCCGGCCGGACCGTCGTCAACCACGCGGGGATCTTCTGCGCCGACCGTCTCGACATCGGCACCCGCTTCTTCCTGCGGCACCTCCCCGACGGCCGGGGCGCCCGCCGGGTGGTGGACCTGGGCTGCGGCAACGGTGTCGTCGGCACGGCGCTGGCGCTGGCGAACCCGGACGCGGAGGTGCTGTTCACGGACGAGTCGTTCCAGGCCGTGGCCTCGGCGGAGGCGACGTACAAGGCGAACGGTGCGCCCGGGCGCGCCGAGTTCCGGATCGGCGACGGGCTGGAGGGGGTGCCGGCGGGCAGTGTGGACCTGGTGCTCAACAACCCGCCGTTCCACTCGCACCAGGCGGTGACGGACACCACGGCCTGGCGCATGTTCACCGGCGCGCGGCGTGCGCTGCGCCCCGGCGGCGAGCTGTGGGTGATCGGCAACCGGCACCTGGGCTACCACGTCAAGCTGCGCCGGCTGTTCGGCAACAGCCGGCTGGTCGCCAGCGATCCGAAGTTCGTGGTGCTGAAGGCCGTCAAGAGGTAGCCCCTTCGGCGCCGTCAGGAGGCGGCCCTTTTGCCTCTTCGGCCTCTTCGGCCTCTTCGGCCTCTTCGGAAGGCCGTCCCTTCAGGAGGCGGCCCCCGCACGGGGTGTGCCGACCGCTTCGATGAGCCGCCGCACCTTGTCCGCCATCGCCTCCCGCGCCGCGCCGAGATAGGCGCGGGAGTCGACCGCCTCGGGACGGGCGGCGAGGAAGCCGCGGATCGCGCCGGTCATCGCGAGGTTGAGGGCGGTGCCGACGTTGACCTTGGCGATGCCGCCGGCGACGGCGGCGGTCAGTTCGCCGTCGGGCACCCCGGAGGAGCCGTGCAGGACGAGGGGGACGTCCAGGGCGCCGGCGAGACGCTTGATCAGGTCGTGGTCGAGGGACGCGGTGCGCTCGGTCATGGCGTGGGTGTTGCCGACGGCCACGGCCAGGGCGTCCACCCCGGAGCCGGTGACGAAGGCGTGCGCCTCCTCGGGGTCGGTGCGCGCCCCGGGGGCGTGGGCGTCCAGCGGCGGTGCGCCGTCCTTGCCGCCGACCTCGCCCAACTCGGCCTCGATCCACAGCCCTCGGGCGTGTGCCCAGGCCGCGGCGGCGCCGGTCGCGGCGAGGTTCTCCGCGTACGGCAGCCGGGAGGCGTCGTACATCACGGAGCTGAAGCCCGCCTCGGGCGCCTGGCGCAGCAGGTCGTCGCTCTGCACATGGTCGAGGTGCAACGCCACGGGCACGGCGGCCCGTTCGGCCGCGGCGGCGGCCGCGCGGGCGAGCGGCAGCAGCCGCCCGTGGCGGAATCTGACCGTGTTCTCGCTGACCTGCAGGACGACGGGCGCGCCGGCCGCCTCGGCGCCGGCGACGACGGCCTCGATGTGCTCCAGCGTGATGACGTTGAAGGCGACGACGGCGGAACGCGCGGCGGCGGCGCGGGCGACCAGCTCGCCGGTGGCTGCAAGCGGCACGGTCTGTTCTGGCCTTTCCTGCGGGCTACGGCGTGAGGATCACCGAGCGGGTGAGGTGGCGGGGGTGGTCCGGGTCCAGGCCGCGGGCCTCGGCGACGGCGACCGCGAGGCGCTGGGCGCGGATCAGTTCGGCGAGCGGGTCGAGTGTGCCGTCGATCCACAGCCCGCCCGTGGCGCGCACCTGTTCGGCCAGTCCCGGCGGGGCGCTGCCGAGCATCCAGGTGGCCGTGCCCCGGGTGGTGATGCTGATGGGGCCGTGGCGGTACTCCATCGCCGGGTACGACTCGGTCCAGGACTGCGAGGCCTCACGCATCTTCAGCGCGGCCTCGTGGGCGAGGCCGACGGTCCAGCCCCGGCCCAGGAAGGTGAACTGCGTGCAGTCGACGAGCCGTTCGGGCAGCGGGGCGGACAGCGCCGTGGCGGCGTCGGCGACGACGCCGTCGCCGTGCAGTTCGAGGTGGGCGCGCAGCAGGGTGAGGGCGGTGGTCGCGAACCGGGTCTGCACCACGGAGCGTTCGTCGGCGTAGTCGAGGACGACGACCTCGTCGGCGGTGTCCACCACGGGGGTGCCGGGGTCGGCGGTGACGGCCGTGGTGGGGATGCGTCCCTTCAGCTCCCCGAGCACGTCGAGCACTTCGGTGGTGGTGCCGGAGCGGGTGAGGGCGAGGACCCGGTCGTAGGAGCGGCCGTGGGGGAACTCGGAGGCGGCGAAGGCGTCGGTCTCCCCCTGCCCCGCCCCCTCGCGCAGCGCGGCGGCGGCCTGGGCCATGAAGTACGACGTGCCGCAGCCGACGATCGCGACCCGCTCCCCCCGTGCGGGCAGTGCCCGGGCGTGGGCGGCGGCCTCGCCCGCGGCACGGGCCCAGCACTCGGGCTGGCTGGTCAGCTCGTCCTCGACATGGCTCATGCCCGTCCTCCCGCATGCGCTGGTTCCTGCAGGAGAATGCCACTTTCCGACCGTTTTCAAGCATGCGCCGGGTGAGCGCACGGCAGCAGCCCGTGTGCGCCCGGGGCGCGGAAGGCCGTTGGCGCAGGCCGCTGTCGCCGTGCGGCGTGCGCCGGCGGGCGCGGCCGGAACCACCCGTCGGGCGGAGCCGGCCGGCGGATCGCGCGTCCGCGGCCGTACGAGCCGGTCGCCCCACCGGTGGACCGCTCCGGCACCACGCCTTCGCCCCCTCCGCCCGTCCGGGCCGGCGGACACGGCGGAAGGCCAATGGGCACGGCGGAGGGCCGGCGGACACGACGGCAGGCAGGAGCGGGCACGGCGGACGGGGAGAGCGGGAGCGCGGGATGCGGGCCTGCGCCCCCCTTGCTCGCACCTCCGGGGCGGCCCTGCCGCCCCGGAGGTGCGAGCA
>NZ_MUME01000502.1 GCF_002155915.1 Streptomyces thermovulgaris
GTCGAAGTAGTCGGCGAGCGCGACCCGGGTGCGGCCGTCCTTGCCGGGCAGGGCGGGCTGCAGGACGTTCAGCCCTTCGACGATGAGGATGTCGGGGCGGCGCACGGTCAGCTTCTCGCCGGGGACGATGTCGTAGATGAGGTGGGAGTAGACCGGGGCGGTCACCTCGTCCTTGCCGGCCTTGATGTCGGCGACGAACCGGGTCAGGGCCCTGCGGTCGTACGACTCCGGGAAGCCCTTGCGCGACATCAGCCCCCGCGCCTGGAGCTCCCGGGTCGGCAGCAGGAAGCCGTCGGTGGTGACCAGTTCGACCCGCGGATGCTCCGGCCAGCGGGACAGCAGCGCCCGCAGCAGCCGGGCCACGGTCGACTTCCCGACGGCGACCGACCCCGCCACCCCGATGACGAAGGGCGTACCGGACTGGGATCTCTGCTCGCCGAGAAATGTGTTCAGCGCGCCGCGCAGCTCATTGGTGGCGCCGACGTAGAGGTTGAGCAGCCGCGACAGCGGAAGGTAGATGTCCCGCACCTCGTCGAGGTCGATGACGTCACCCAGACCGCGCAACCGCTCGACCTCCTCGGCGGACAGCGGCAG
>NZ_MUME01000503.1 GCF_002155915.1 Streptomyces thermovulgaris
CCGGTGCCGGTGAGGGTGCCGGCGCCGTGGAGAAGAGGGTGCGTCAGGAGACGCGCGGTCAGTTCGCGGGCCCGGCCGGCGGCCTCGGGACGGCCGTGGTCGCGCGCCCAGGCCGCGAGCAGGCGTCCGGTGCTCGCCAGCGCGGAGGCAGCGTTGCCCCGCAGCAGGCCCGGTGCGAGACGGTGGCGGGCACGCAGGGCCGCCGCCAGGGGTTCGAGGTGGCCGTGCAGGACGACGTCCGCGACCGTGGACGCGTCCGCCGGGCGGGCGCGCACCTCGGTGAGCCACAGGTCCTCGGGGGCCTGGGCGGCCGGGTCCCAGTGGAGCAGGCGCGGGTCCAGGTCGGGGATCCGGCCGTACAGCGCGGCGCAGCCGAGCGCGGCCGACCAGAGCCGGGCGGCGAGCGCCTGGTGGGCGACCGAGGCGGCGACCCGGGGTTCGGGGGCGCGGATGCCGCGGGCGACCGCGCGGACCCGTGCGTCCAGAGGACGGCTGTCGTGCGGACCGGCGGCGGGCTGCGCGTACACCTGGGCGAGGGTGGGCAGCCGCCCGTGGGGCGGGGCGCCCGTGCGCAGGACGAAGAAGCCCCCGAGGGGGCGCAGGGCGGCGAGGCCGGGGGCGAGGTCCACGAGAGCAGTAGTAGCAGGGCCCTCGGGGAACCTCCCCGGCGGGTCCCCGGAGGCCCTGGGGAGGGGATCCGTCTTGCGCCGCCCGTCCGGAGGAGGAGTGCGGGCCGCCGCGTACTCCGTCGGATGGACGGCCGATGACCGCTCGGGGACGACGACGGCGGGCGTCCGGCACGGCAGGGTGTCGGGGCATGGAGGTCGTCCGTTCGTCGCGCCGGGTCCCCCGCTTCCACCGCTCCCGCCTCGCGCGCGGGAGCATGTGCGGGAGCGGCTCATGAGCGCCCTCGCCCTGTCCGTGCTGTTGTCGCTCGTGTCCGCCGTCGCCTACGCCGGGGGTGCGATCGTGCAGGAGCGGGTCGCGGCCTTCTGTCCCGGCGAGCACCGCGCGCCGCCGCGCCGGCCCCTGTGGTGGGCGGCGGTGGCGCTGAACGGCCTCGGCGGGCTGCTGCACGTGGTGGCCCTGGCGTACGGCCCGCTCAGTGCGGTCCAGCCGCTGGGCACCCTGACCGTGGTGTTCGTGCTGCCCATGGCGGCGTTGTTCACCGGCCGCCGGGCGGGGGCCGCCGCCTGGCGGGGCGCGCTCATGGCGACGACGGGGCTGGCGGGTCTGCTGGCCCTGGTGGGCACCTCCGACGCGCGGTCGCTGAGCGCCGCGCAGCGCGGGCTGCTGGCCCTGGTGACCGGTGGTGCGCTCGTGGCGCTGACGGTCGCGGGCCGGGCGGCGCACCGGCATCCGGTGGTGCGCAGCGTGCTGTTCGCCACCGGCTCCGGCACGGCCTTCGGGATCTCCTCGGTGTTCACCAAGACGGTCACGGCCGGCTGGAGGGGCGGCGTCGCGGTGGCGGAGCTGCCGTCCCTGGCCGCGATCGGGGTCCTGGCCACGGCCGGGATGCTGCTGTCGCAGGCGTCGTACCGGGACGGGGGCCTGGCGGCGCCGCTGGCCACGCTGACGGTGGTGAACCCGGTGGTGGCGGCCGCGGTCGGTCTCACGATGTGCGGGGAGACCTTCCGCCACGGCACCCTGGGCACCGCGTTCGCGCTGGGCTGCGGCGTGGTGGCGGCGGGCGGGCTGATCCTGCTGACGACCGAGCGGATCGGGTCCACGGCGCCGGCGCCCGTGGCGGGACCGCCGCCGGCCGGGCGGACCGGGGCGGTGCCGCCGCAGCGGGAGCGGGCCACCGTGCGGGACGAACCGCCGCTCGTCGCCGGCGGTCGTACGGCGGCCCGTGACCGCGTGTCTCCCTGCGTTCCGGCGCCCGCCCGGGCCGGTGCCGCTTGCGTGCCGGAGCGCGTCAGAGCGTGACGCCCCCGGCCCGGAGGTAGGCGACCGGGTCGACGTCCGTGCCGAAGCCGGGGCCCGTCCGCACCTCGAAGTGCAGGTGCGGGCCGGTGACGTTGCCCGTGGCCCCCGAGCGGCCGATGCGGCTTCCGGCGGCGACGGTCTGCCCGGGCCGTACGGAGATCGCCGACAGGTGCCCGTACTGGGAGTAGCGGCCGTCGTGGTGGCGGATCACCACCTGGTAGCCGTAGGAGCCGCCCCAGCCGGCGCTGACGACCCGTCCGGCGGCGACCGCCCTCACGGAGGTGCCGGTGGGGACCGCGAAGTCGACTCCGGTGTGGTAGCCCTTCGACCAGTGGGGGCCGGTGGCGCGGTAGGCCGTGCCGACGGGGGCGCTGACGGGAGCGACGAGGGTCCGCGAGGCCGGGCGCTGCCGGGTGGCCCTCGTACCGGCGGTGGACCCGGTCTTCCCGGCGGGGCGGGTCGTGGCCTTCTGCCGTGCCTTCTGTTTCGGCTGCGCCTTCTGCTTCGTCTCCGGTGCGGAGGCGGCGCGCAGCGAGAGCCGCTGCCCCGGCAGGATGAGGTCGGGGTCGTCGCCGATGGTCGTGCGGTTGGCGGCGTACAACTGCTGCCAGCCGCCGGGGACATCGCGTTTCTCGGCGATGCCGGAGAGAGTGTCGCCGGGGACCACCGTGTACATCTTGGCGGTACCGGCGCGCGCCTGGGGCGCGGTCTGCGGCCGTACGTCGACGGGGCGGCCGGTGCGCCGGCCGTCGCGGTCGGCACGGCTGTCGGAGCGGGCGTCGGGACGGATGTCGGGGGTGCCGCCGCCACGGGTCAGCCCGGCTCGTGCCGAGCACACCGGCCAGGCCCGGGGTCCCTGCCCCTCGAGGACCTTCTCCGCGACGGCGATCTGCTGGTCGCGGGTGGCCAGGTCCGCGCGGGGCGCGTACCGCGTTCCGCCGTACTCCTCCCAGGTGGACTGGGTGAACTGCAGGCCGCCGTAGTAACCGTTGCCGGTGTTGATGTTCCAGTTGCCGCTGGACTCACAGGCGGCGACCCGGTTCCAGGTGGAGACGTCGGCGGCGTCGGCGGCCGAGGCGCCGACGAGCGGAAGAGCCATTCCGGCGCTGCCCGCCGTGACGGTGAGCGAGGCGCGATTGATCCTGTTCGGCTGGTACCGGCGGTGCCGGCCGCGTGCGGCCATGTCTGATGCCCTCTCGCCAAGCGTCAGGAGCGGCGAAGGTAACCGCTGCGAACAAGCCGCCACAAGACGGCCGTCGGTCGCTTCGCCACCCCAAGTGGCCGATAACCGACCCCGGTTGGCCGGATCGGCCACGGACACGCCGGGGCGTGGACTTCCGCCGTACGGAATGAGCCGCAGGAGATCCGCATGCGTAATGAAGCATGCCGGGTCCGGATGTGCGGGTGCCGTACCGGCACGTCAGGATGGCTGTGTGGACACGAGCGGCGATACTGGCGGGCACGGACGGCGACGCGATCGGCATCGCCGGCGGCGGGACACCGGCGTTCCACCTGATGTTTCACCCGATTTCTGAGGAGCAGGCGGTATGAGCACTACAGCCCAGATCGGCGTCACCGGACTCGCGGTCATGGGCCGCAACCTCGCCCGCAACTTCGCACGCAACGGCTACACGGTCGCGCTGCACAACCGGACGGCGTCCCGCACGCACGCCCTGGTCGAGGAGTTCGGGCACGAGGGCGACTTCATCGCGACCGAGACCGCCAAGGAGTTCGTGGCGGCACTGGAACGGCCGCGCCGCCTGGTCATCATGGTGAAGGCCGGTGAGCCGACCGATGCGGTGATCCAGGAGTTCGCGCCGCTGCTGGAGCCCGGCGACATGATCATCGACGGCGGCAACGCGCACTTCGCGGACACCCGGCGCCGGGAGCGGGAGCTGCGCGAGCAGGGCATTCACTTCGTGGGCACGGGCATCTCCGGCGGTGAGGAGGGCGCCCTGCACGGGCCGAGCATCATGCCGGGCGGCTCGAAGGAGTCGTACGAGTCCCTCGGCCCGATGCTGGAGAAGATCTCCGCGAAGGCGGCGGACGGCACGCCGTGCGTCACGCATGTGGGCCCGGACGGCGCGGGTCACTTCGTGAAGATGGTGCACAACGGCATCGAGTACGCCGACATGCAGCTGATCGGTGAGGCGTACCAGCTGCTGCGCGACGTCGCCGGCTACTCCCCGGCGCAGATCGCGGAGATCTTCCGCACCTGGAACAGGGGCCGTCTGGACTCGTACCTGATCGAGATCACGGCGGAGGTCCTGTCCCACGTGGACGCGGCGACCGGCAAGCCGTTCGTGGACGTGGTGGTGGACCAGGCCGAGCAGAAGGGCACGGGCCGCTGGACGGTGCAGATCGCCCTCGACCTGGGGGTGCCGGTGTCGGGCATCGCGGAGGCGGTCTTCGCGCGCTCCCTGTCCGGGCACACGGCTCTGCGGGAGGCCTCGCGGGGCCTGGCGGGCCCGAAGGCGTCGCCGCTGCCGGAGTCCGAGGCGGGGGCCTTCGCGGACCGGGTGGAGCAGGCGCTGTACGCCTCGAAGATCGTGTCGTACACGCAGGGCTTCCACGAGATCGCCGCCGGCAGCGCGGAGTACGGCTGGGACATCGACCTCGGCGCGGTCTCCGCCATCTGGCGCGGCGGCTGCATCATCCGCGCGGCCTTCCTGGACCGGATCCGTGCCGCCTACGACGCCCGCCCGGACCTGCCGAGCCTGCTGTCCGACGAGACCTTCGCCCAGGAGATCGCGGCGGCCCAGGACGACTGGCGCGAGGTGCTGGTGGCGGCGACGCGGCAGGGGGTGCCCACCCCCGGCTTCGCGGCCGCGCTGGCCTACTACGACGCCCTGCGCGCCGAGCGCCTTCCGGCCGCGCTGACGCAGGGGCAGCGGGACTTCTTCGGGGCGCACACCTACCGGCGGGTGGACCGGGAGGGCTCCTTCCACACGCTGTGGGGCGGTGACCGCTCCGAGGTCACGGCGTAGGTCCGCACCGGCCGGCCCGCACGACCGGTGCGCACGGCCGGTTCGCACGAGAGGACACAAGAAGACGGTGGGCGGCTCGGTGCCGCCCACCGTCGGCGTGTACGGGGGATGCGTACGCCCTTGTGGGGTGAGGGCCGGGGTCAGGTCAGGGGCGGCCCCGGCTCGGGATCCGGGACCGGCTCCGGGCCCGGAGGGACCGGGGATGGGGAGGGTTCGTGTCTCTTATACAC
>NZ_MUME01000504.1 GCF_002155915.1 Streptomyces thermovulgaris
GATGGGTGGGGGGCGGCTGGAACCACCGGAAGCGGGCATGAGGGGGGAGTGGCCCGGCCGTTTTCCTCGGCTGGGCATGAGGGTGGGAGGGACCCGTCCGGTTTTCCGGCGGGCCGGGGGTGCAGTGGCCTAAAATGCTCCGGCGGTGCGCGGAAAGCTACAACCCCATGGGTTATCCCACAAGGGTCGTGCACGTAACACGCCGATGACGAGGAGCGAGGAGTCTGGGTGGCGGCCGACGGCGTTCCGGTGATGCGCACCTCGTTGATCTCCCCCCTGAACGCGGGGGGACGGGTCGAGGAGGTCGTCGAGCGGATCAGCCGCGCCATCATGCTCGGACTCGTGGTCGACGGCGAGCAGCTGCCGCCCGAGGTGAACTTCGCGCACCAGCTCGGCGTCTCCCCGATGACGCTGCGGGAGGCGCTGGCGATCCTGCGGCAGCAGGGACTGGTGGAGACACGCCGCGGACGCAACGGAGGCACCTTCGTGCGGCGGCCGGCCAACCCGCCGCTCGACGCCCTGGAGGAGCGGCTGCGGTCCACGACCGTCTCCGAGCTGCGGGACTTCGCCGACGAGCAGTTCGCCGTCTGCGGCGCCGCCGCCCTGCTGGCCGCCGAGCGGGCCTCCGCGGCCAACGTCAGACGCATGCTCCACCTGGTCGAGCAGCTCGCGGCGGCCGAGGGCGTCGGCGACCGGATCAGGGCGGACAGCCGCTTCCACCTGGAGATCGCCATGGCCTCGCAGTCGGAGCGGCTCACCCAGCTGGAGGTGGCGCTGCAGGCCGAGCTCACCCCGATGCTGTGGCTGCCCCTGGAGACACGGACGTCGACGGACGACGCGGTCGCCGAGCACCACGCGATCGCGACGGCCATCGCCGAGGAGGACGGCGAGCGGGCCCGGGCACTCGCCGAGCGCCACGTCCGGCGCAACCTGCGCCGACTGATCGAGTTGCATCTGACGGTGGCGGGTCGATGACAGTGGAGGCGCAGATGTGTCCTGAGGACGCCTTTCGTGGAGACGGGTCACCGGAGGTGGCCAAGGAGCTGGACACTCTGCTCGCAGGGGTGCGGCGCCTGCTCACCGAGGTCTTCGACCGGCTGGAGAAGGTCTCCGACGACGTCATCGGCCGTCGGCGCGCAGCGCTCGCGGACCACGGCTCCTTCCGCGTCCCGGACCTCGCCGGCATCAAGCCGACGCTGATCGAGCAGGCGAGCGAACAGCAGGCCGCCGACGGGTTCGGCTTCCTGGTGGCGGCGGGGGTGCTGCCGGACCGGGACCGGCACATCGAGTGGTGGCAGCGCGGAAGCACGGGCTTCGTCCAGCTGCGCCTCAACCTGGACCCGACCAGCGTCGACGTCTACGAGTACTTCGAGATGGAGTGGTTCGCCGCCGGCCGGGACCACGGGCGGCGCGCGGTCCACGGCCCCTATGTGGACTACTTCGGGGCCGACCGGTACATCTTCACCTTCGCGCTTCCGGTCGTCGACGAGATCTTCCTCGGGGTCGCCGGGGCGGACCTCCAGGTGCGCGGTTTCGAGCCCCGTCTGCTCGCCGCCCTGCGCGAGACCACGCACGACGCCGTGCTCGTGGGCCCCGAGCGGCGGGTGATCGCCGCGAACACCTCGCGCTGGCTCGTCGGTTCCCGGCTGCCCGAGACACCCCGGGCGGGAACGGGCGAGTTCGTCGCGGTGGGCGACGTCGGCCTGGACAGCGACTGGGTCCTGGCGCTCGCCGCCCGTGAATAGCCTCTTTCCTCCTCCGTCCGGCTCCTGATCCGGCCCCTGCCCGGCACGCCTTTCGCCCGCACCGGGGCGGGAGGCGTGCGTGCCGGCGTGCCCGCACGCCGGCCGAGGGGACCGGCCGTTCCCGTCCCCGCACCGGCCCGTCC
>NZ_MUME01000505.1 GCF_002155915.1 Streptomyces thermovulgaris
GGTGGGCGCCGCGCCCAGCGTGGTGGAGCCGTCGTAGTACGTGCGCTCCTCGGAGATCAGCTCACCGGGGTCCGCGCAGGTACCGGCCGTGGTCTTCTCCGACGCCTCCAGCTCCAGGATGTTGGCCCCGGTGTTGCGGGCGTACGTCATCGTGGTGCACGTCTCGTCGCCGGTCTTGGCGGTGTCGCCGTGATCGGTCTCCGAGGCGAGCATGCCGTACTCGTCGAAGGTCCGCTCCGACTTGGTCCGCTGCCAGCCTCCGCCCTTGAGCGGGCTGCGGGTGGTCTCCTCGCTGATGAGCTCGCCGTCGTCGTACTCGGCCTCGGCGCGCTCCATGCCGGCGAAGGCCGGGTGGTCGTCGACCTCGTTGCCCTCGAAGTCGGCGACCTTCGCGCCCTCGATGCCGCGGAAGTAGCGGGTGCGCGTGTCCAGCTTGGGACCGTCGGTGCCGTTGCCGACCTGGGTGCGGACCTCGCCGTAGCCGCGGAAGTCGCTGTAGGTGCGGTGCTCGGGCTTGGTGAGCTCGTCCTCGCTCTTGGCC
>NZ_MUME01000506.1 GCF_002155915.1 Streptomyces thermovulgaris
CTCTGACCACCGTCCCCTCCCCCGCTCCCGCCCGGCACCGGCTGCGCGCCGTGGACCGGGACGAGACCCCCGACCTCGCGGACCTGCTGCCGCCGGGCACCACCTGGCTGCCGGCTCCGCAGCACATCCTGCCCGCGCTGCCGGGCCGGCCGCCGATGGTCGGCTATCTGGTGCTGGTGCCCGCCGACCGGCAGCCCCCGTTCCTGCCGGTGGCCGTGCCCGAACAGCCGGAGACCGGCGAGGCCGGCAAGGCCGGTGAGGCAGGCGAGGCCGCCGACGAGAGCGACGACTCGCTCATCCGCATCGACACCGTACGGCGCACCGCCGAAGTGGCCGGACGCGAACTCGAACTCACCTACCTGGAGTTCGAGCTGCTCGCCCACCTCGTCGCACACCCGCACCGGGTCCACACCCGCGACCAGCTGGTCACCACGGTCTGGGGCTACGGCCATGTGGGCGACGGCCGCACCGTCGACGTCCACATCGCCCGCCTGCGCCGCAAGCTGGGCGCCGAGTACCGCACGGCGATCCGGACGGTGCGCCGCGTGGGCTACAAGTACATCCCGCCGACCGCGCACTGACCCTCCCCCTCCGCCCCTTCT
>NZ_MUME01000507.1:0-173 GCF_002155915.1 Streptomyces thermovulgaris
CCACGATCGTGGTCGTGCCGTCCGGGCGCAGCCGCAGCTCCTCGCGCAGCCAGTGCCAGGGCAGCGCCGTGTAGCGGACGGTCGCCGGGGTGGTGCGGGCCAGTGCCAGGTGGGGCAGGCGCTGACGGCGGTCCAGCTGGAGCTGGCCGGTGACGAACACGGTCAGCGGGCCG
>NZ_MUME01000507.1:201-435 GCF_002155915.1 Streptomyces thermovulgaris
CCTTGCCCACAGGCGCGGCCGCCAGCAGCAGCACGGTTCCGAACATCGTCCCCCCGCGTCGGTGATCCGGTCGCCTGTGTCCACACACGGTAGGCACACGGTAACGGCTCCATCGAGTTGCCAGGGTCCCTTCCGCGGTGTGCTCTGGTAGGCGAGAGGTCAAGGGCGAGGGGCGAGAAGAGGAGCAGTCCCATGGCTCACGCGGCATCCACGTACAAGCGCACCTCTCGCGGG
>NZ_MUME01000507.1:479-647 GCF_002155915.1 Streptomyces thermovulgaris
CTCGGCTTCCTCATCGCCCAGAGCGGCCACTCGCCCCTGTTCCTCGTCGTCCTGTCCCTGCTGACCGGCGCGGCCGTGGGGCTCGGCTGCCTCTACTGGTTCTCCATGCGCGAGGGCGCCCAGGACGACCGCGCCACCTGACCCCACCCGGCCCGCACCCCGCCTGTC
>NZ_MUME01000508.1 GCF_002155915.1 Streptomyces thermovulgaris
ACCGGCGTGGCCACGCCGGTGACCAGACCCGAGCGGACCCCGCGGTGGTGGGTGCAGTTCAGGTCGACACCGACGGCGATCTTGGAACTGCCGCCGTGCAGCATGGCGCCGACGGAGCCCAGGGTCTCGGCGAGGACGGCGGAGGCGCCGCCGTGCAGCAGCCCGTAGGGCTGGGTGTTGCCCTCCACCGGCATGGTGCCGACGACGCGGTCGGCGGACGCCTCCAGGATCTGCACGCCCATGCGGGTGCCGAGGTGTCCGGCGGAGAACAGGGTGGGCAGGTCTATGCCGAGGGCGGCGTACTCGTCGAGGACTTCCTGGGGAAACTTCACCTGGTGCTGCTCACCCATGGCGTACGGCTCCGTTCGTCGTTGATCGGCGTCGCTGATCGGCTCATGACTGAGCGAACGCTCAGTCGGCTGCCGATTGTTCCAGACGCACCACGACGGACTTGCTGGCCGGGGTGTTGCTGACGTCTGCGGTGGCGTCCAGCGGCACCAGGACGTTGGTCTCCGGGTAGTACGCGGCCGCGCACCCGCGCGCGGTCGGATAGTGCACGACCCGGAAGCCGGGCGCCCGTCGCTCCACGCCGTCCTTCCACTCGCCGACCAGGTCCACGTACGACCCGTCGGCCACGCCCAGCGCCCGCGCGTCCTCGGGGTTGACCAGCACCACCCGCCGGCCGTTCCGGATCCCGCGGTAGCGGTCGTCCAGGCCGTAGACGGTGGTGTTGTACTGGTCGTGCGAGCGCAGGGTCTGCAGCAGCAGCCGCCCCTCGGGCACCTCGGGGTGCTCCACGGGCGCGGCGGTGAAGTGGGCCTTGCCGGTGGCCGTGGGGAAGCGGCGCTCGTCGCGCGGGGCGTGCGGCAGCGCGAAGCCCTTCCCGGGGTGGGCCACGCGCGCGTTGAAGTCCTCGAAGCCGGGGATCACACGGGCGATGCGGTCGCGGATCGCGGCGTAGTCCCTCTCGAACTCCTCCCACGGCACCACGCTCCTCCCGCCCAGCACCCGGCGGGCCAGCCGGCACACGATGGCCGGCTCCGACAGCAGATGGGGGCTCGCGGGTTCGAGCCGCCCGCGGGAGGCGTGCACCATGCCCATGGAGTCCTCGACGGTGACGAACTGCTCACCGCCGGCCTGCACATCGCGCTCGGTGCGGCCCAGTGTCGGCAGGATCAGGGCACGCGCGCCCGTGACGACGTGCGAACGGTTGAGCTTGGTCGACACATGCACGGTCAGCCGGGCGCGGCGCATGGCCGCCTCGGTGACCTCGGTGTCGGGGGAGGCGGCCACGAAGTTGCCGCCCATGGCGAAGAACACCTTGGCCTCGCCGTCGCGCAGGGCGCGGATGGCCCGTACGACGTCGTAGCCGGGCCTGCGCGGCGGGGTGAAGCCGAACTCCTTCTCCAGGGCGTCCAGAAAGGCGGGGGAGGGCCGCTCGACGATGCCCATGGTGCGGTCGCCCTGCACATTGGAGTGGCCGCGCACCGGGCACACGCCCGCCCCCGGGCGGCCGATGTTGCCGCGCAGCAGCAGGAAGTTGACGATCTCCCGGATGGTCGGCACGGAGTGCTTGTGCTGGGTCAGGCCCATCGCCCAGCACACGATGATGCGCCGGGAGGCGAGCACCATGCGCAGCGCCTCCTCGATCCGTTCGCGGGGCAGACCGGTCGCGGCGAGCGTCCGGTCCCAGTCGGCGGCGCGGGCGGCCGCGGCGAACTCCTCGTACCCGTGGGTGTGCTGCCGGACGAACTCCTCGTCCACCGCGCCCTCGGTCTCGATGATCAGCTTGTTGAGGAGCCGGAAGAGGGCCTGGTCGCCGCCGATGCGGATCTGCAGGAACAGATCGGTGAGCGGGGAGCCCCTGAGGAGGCCCTGCGGGGTCTGCGGGTTCTTGAAGCGTTCCAGACCGGCCTCGGGCAGCGGATTGACGCTGATGATCCTCGCGCCGGCGGCCTTGGCCCTCTCCAGGGCGGAGAGCATCCGCGGATGGTTGGTCCCCGGGTTCTGCCCGGCCACGATGATCAGGTCGGCCTGGTACAGGTCCTCCAGCAGCACGCTGCCCTTGCCGACGCCGATCGTCTCCGTCAGGGCCCGGCCGGAGGACTCGTGACACAGGTTGGAGCAGTCGGGCAGGTTGTTGGTGCCCAGCTCGCGGGCGAAGAGCTGGTAGAGGAACGCGGCCTCGTTGCTGGTGCGGCCGGAGGTGTAGAAGACGGCCTCGTCGGGGGAGTCGAGGGCGGAGATCTCCTCGGCGATGATGTCGAAGGCCCGCTCCCAGCCGACCGGCTCGTAGTGATCGGCGCCCTCGGGCAGGTACATCGGGTGGGTGAGCCGCCCCTGCTGCCCCAGCCAGTACCCGCTCTTTTCCGCCAGCTCGGACACGGGGTGCGCGGCGAAGAACTCCGGGGTGACCCGGCGCAGGGTGGCCTCCTCGGCGATCGCCTTGGCCCCGTTCTCGCAGAACTCCGCCGTGTGCCGCCGCTCCGGCTCCGGCCATGCGCATCCCGGGCAGTCGAACCCGTCCTCCTGATTGACCCGCAGCAGGGTCAACGCGGTCCGCCGTACGCCCATCTGACGCTGCGGGTGGCGCAGCGTCAGATGGGCGTAC
>NZ_MUME01000509.1:0-471 GCF_002155915.1 Streptomyces thermovulgaris
AAGCGGGGCAGGGCGGTGAGGACGTGGCCGCCCACGTACACCCGGTCGCCGTAGCGGGCCACCTCGTACGTCCGCCGCACCCCGTCCGCCTCGAGCACGACCCGGTGTGCGTCCGTGTGCACCACGCGCACCCCGTCGGCCTCGGGAACGAGTCCCGCGCGGGTGTGCCGGTAGCGCACCTCGTATTCCTGACCGTCCATCAGGTACCGCTTGATCTGCGGCTGCGAGGGCAGGTTGCGCCAGCCGCCGAACCGGGAGCGGCCGTGCGCGTCGGCGAGTGCGGCGGCCAGCGGGGCGTGCGGGTCGGGGGCGGGCGCGGTGAGGTCGGCGAGGTGGCGGTCGTAGAAGCCGGTGTCCATCCGGCCGTGCGCGAACTCCGGGTGGCGCAGGGAGCGGACGAGCAGGTCCCGGTTGGTGACCGGGCCGTGCACGGTCGCCCGCTCCAGCGCGTCGGCCAGTGTGCGGACCGCC
>NZ_MUME01000509.1:537-787 GCF_002155915.1 Streptomyces thermovulgaris
GGACGTGTCCGGGGACGGCGAGGCGGTGCAGGGTGCCGGTCTGCGGGGCCCAGTCGCGGGCGGGGTCCTCGGCGTACAGGCGGGCCTCGACCGCGTGGCCCCGGGCGCGGGGCGGGTCGGGGTCCAGGGCGTGGCCCTCGGCGACGCGGATCTGCAGGGCGACCAGGTCGATGCCGAACACGGCCTCCGTCACGGGGTGTTCGACCTGGAGGCGGGTGTTCATCTCCAAAAAGTGCGCCCGGCCGTCGGC
>NZ_MUME01000051.1 GCF_002155915.1 Streptomyces thermovulgaris
CGTCGACCCCTTCCAGGAGCTCCGCCTCCACCCCTTGTGCCCGCAGCTCCTGGACGACCTCCCGGAAGGCGGGGCGGCACACGCTCTCGACGAATTCCCCGGCCGCCCGCCGGCCGGGGAACGCCATCGCCCGCGCCAGCCGGTGCCGCCAGTTCCGCGCCCCCGCCGGCCCCTGCTGCGGGGTGCGCCCGGAGAGCGACGCCGGCAGCGTGGCGGTCAGCACCTGCGTCCGCATCCGCTCGGTGCGCAGCGCCAGATAGAGCCCCGCCATGATCAGGAACATGACGAAGGAGAAGGGCAGGCCCATGATGATGGTGGCGTCGGTGAGCGCCCGCACACCGCCCACGATGAGCATGGCGAGGGTCAGCAGCCCGGTCGCCACGGCCCAGAAGGTGCGCAGCCACGGGGAGGCGTCGGTCACCGGGGTGGGCAGATCCGCGCTGAGGTTGCCCATGACCAGGGCCCCGGAGTCCGCGGAGGTGACGTACAGCAGCAGCCCGACGAACGTCGCGAGCCCGGCGCTGAACAGTGCCCCCGGGTACTGCTCCAGCAGGCCGTAGAAGCCCTGCTCGGGGGCGTTCATGGCCGTCCGGCCGAAGGCGGTGTTCCCGTCGCGCACCAGGAACAGGGCGCTGTTGCCGAAGACCGACAGGAACAGGCCGGTGAAGAGGAACGGGACGATCAGCGTCGCCGCGATGAACTCCCGCAGGGTACGGCCGCGGGAGATGCGGGCCAGGAAGAGACCGACGAACGGGGCCCAGGCGATCCACCACGCCCAGAAGAAGAGCGTCCACGCGTCCAGCCACTCGGCGGGCTGGTCGTAGGCGAAAGTGTTCAGGGTCATCGACGGGAAGCGGCTGATGTAGTCCCCGACGTTCTGGACCAGGGCGTTGAGCAGCCGGAACGGTTCGCCCACGATCAGGACGTAGAGCAGCAGCAGGGCGGCGAGCAGGACGTTCAGCTGCGACAGCCGGCGGATGCCCCGGTCCACGCCGGAGACCACGGACGCCGTGGCCATCAGCACCGCCACGACGATCAGGCCGATCTGCGCGGCGAGCCCCTGCGGGATGCCGAAGAGGACCTTCAGCCCGTAGTTCAGCTGCACCACGCCGATCCCGAGCGACACGGAGATGCCGAACACGGTGCCGAGGATGGCCGCCAGGTCGACGGCGTCCCCGATCCGTCCGTGGATCCGGCGGCCGATGAGCGGGTAGAGCGCGGAGCGGATCGCGAGCGGCAGCCGGTACCGGAAGGCGAAGTAGGCGAGCGTCATGCCCATCAGCGCGTACATGGCCCAGCCGGTGATGCCGTAGTGGAACAGTGTCCACACCACGGCCTGCCGGGCGGCCTCGACCGACTCCGGGGCGCCCTCCGGCGGCGCGAGGTAGTGGCTGACGGGCCCGGCGACCGAGAAGAACATCAGGTCGATGCCGATGCCCGCCGCGAACAGCATCGCCGCCCATGCGAACAGGCCGTAGTCGGGCTTGTAGTGCGTGGGCCCCAGCCTGATCGTGCCGTACTTGGAGACGCCGATGAAGAGGACGAACGCCAGGTACAGGGTCGCGGCGAGGAAGTAGTACCAGCCGAACCACGAGGAGATCCTGTCGACCGCCACTCCGATGGCCGCCTCCGCACCGGAGGGCGTGACGATCGCCCAGACCGAGATCGCGAGGATCACGGTGGCCGACCCGAGGAAGACCACGGGCTTGAGCCGGCCCGTGCCCGCCGTCCCGGTCTTCGTCACCGGCTCCCTCGGGGCTGCCGCGGCGCCCTTGTCTCCCGTGGTCGACACGGTGTTCCTCCTTGGGCGAGGACGGGGACGTCGGTTCGTGGCGGCCCTCCGCGGCCGCGGAGGGCCGGGGACGGGTCACCGTCCCGGCCCCTCGGCGGGTCCGGGACGGCCGGTGAGCAGATCGGCGGCGCGTTCGGCGACGAGCAGGACGGTCACCACGGGGTTGACGGTGGGCATCGCCGGGAACACCGACGCGTCGACGATGCGCACGCCCTCGACGCCGCGCAGTCTCAGCCGGGGGTCGCAGACGGCCATCGGATCGTCCGGGGCTCCCATGCGGCAGGTGCCCGCCGGGTGGTAGACGGTGTGCGCCACGCGGCGCCCGTACTCCGACAGGTCCGCGTCGGAGGTGACGTCCGGGCCGGGCGCGACCTCGCGGACGAGCCAGCCGCTGAGGGGTTCGGTGGCGGCCACCTCGCGGGCGATCCTCAGGCCCTCCACGACGGTGCGCTCGTCGTGGCCCTCGGGGTCGGTGAAGTACCGGAAGTCCAGGGCGGGGTGCTCGTCGGGGTCGGCGCTGCGCAGCCACATCCGGCCGACGGAGCGGGCGCGCGGCACGTTCGGGGTCATGCACACCCCGTGCTCCGGGACGGGGTAGCCCAGGCGCTCGGTGTTGACGGTGAACGGCACCTGGTAGAAGTGGAACATCACGTCCGGGCGCGGCCGGCTGGTGTCGCGGCGCACGAACAGGCCGGCGTCGGAGTCCATCGCCGAGTTGGGCGGCAGCGGACCCCTGGTCTCCCAGAGAATCACGGACTCGGGGTGGTCCAGCAGGTTCTCCCCCACGCCGGGCAGGTCGGCCCGTACCTCGATGCCCAGGGCGCGCAGGTCGTCGGCCGGGCCGATGCCGGACAGCAGCAGCAGACGCGGGGTGTCGATGGCCCCGGCGCACAGCAGGAGTTCGCGCTCGGCCCGCACGACGGCGGGCCTGCCGTCGGCACCGCGGACGGCCACCCGGGTCAGCCTCCCCGACGCGTCCGGGAGCAGCCGGTGGGCCCAGGTCTCCAGCATCAGGGTGAGGTTGGGGCGGTCCATCACCGGATGGAGATAGCAGACGGACGAGGAGTGGCGCAGATTGCTCCTTGGGTCGTAGGCCAGGGAGAAGAAGCCGGCGCCCTCGGCGAAGGGCTCGGCGTTGAAGTCCTCGACGACGGGGACGCCGAGGGCGCGGGAGGCGGCGGTGACGAAGTCCTTGGCGATGGGATTGCGGTCGGCCTCGGCCACCGGGACGATCGGGGTGAGCAGCCGCTCGCGGTAGGGAAGGATCGTCGCCGGGTCCCAGCCGGTGCAGCCGCGGGCCACCCAGTCGTCGAGGTCCTGGGGCAGCGGCATGAAGCTGATCGCGGTGTTGTGGGAGGAGCAGCCGCCGAGGACACGGGCGCGTGAGTGCAGGATGTGGGAGTTGCCGCGCGGCTGCTCGACGGTGGTGTAGCCGTAGTCGAACTCCGAGCCGAGCAGGTTGATCCAGTTGCGCAGGCGCAGGATGCGATCGTCTCCGACGTCGCTGGGGCCGCCCTCGACGACACAGACACGGCATTCGGGGTCCTCGCTCAGGCGGGCGGCGAGCACACAGCCGGCGGTGCCGCCGCCGACGACGACGTAGTCGTAGGCGGACTCGGCGCCGTGCGAAGTGGTGGTGGCCATGGGAGTGCCTTTCTTCGGTGGCCGTCACGGAGGTCGTCGCAGCCGGTGGCCGTCGCAGGAGCTGCCGTGTCCCGTCAGCCCTTGAACCAGCCGGAGGGCGCGGGGGCGAGGTTCTGGTAGATGTGCTTGGCCTCCTGGTACTCGCGCAGTCCGGTGGGGCCCAGTTCGCGTCCGATGCCGGAGCGGCCGAAGCCGCCCCATTCGGCCTGCGGCACATAGGGGTGGAAGTCGTTGATCCACACGGTGCCGTGCCGCAGCCGCCGGGCGACGCGCTGGGCGCGGCTGGCGTCGGAGGTCCACACGCCGCCGGCCAGGCCGTAGCGGGTGTCGTTGGCCAGCTCCACCGCCTCGTCCTCGGTGCCGAAGCGCTCCACGGTGACGACCGGCCCGAAGACCTCCTCCTGGACGATGCGCATGGACCGGTCGCAGTCGGCGAAGACGGTCGGCAGCAGGAAGAAGCCGCGGCTCAGCGCGGGGTCGTCGGGACGGGTGCCCCCGGTGACCAGCCGGGCGCCCTCCTCCCGGGCGAGGGCGATGTGGCGTTCGACCTTCTCACGGTGCTCGGCGGAGCTGAGCGGGCCGCACTCCGTGCCCTCCTCCAGACCGTTGCCCAGGCGGATCGCCCGGGCACGCTCGGCGAGGGCGTCGACGAACCGGTCGTGCAGGGAGTCCTGGACCAGCAGGCGGGAGCCGGCCGAGCAGACCTGGCCGGAGTGCAGGAAGGCGGCGTTCAGCGCGTGATCCACGGCGGCGGCGAAGTCGGCGTCCTCGAACACGATGTTGGGGTTCTTGCCCCCCAGTTCCAGGGCGATGTTCTTCGGTCCCCGGGCGGCGGCGGCCATGATGGTGCGCCCGGTGTCCAGGCCTCCGGTGAAGGACACCAGATCGACCTCGGGGTGGCCGGTCAGGGCCGCGCCGACGGTCGCCCCGGAACCGAGCACCAGGTTGGCGACGCCGGGCGGCGCGCCGGCCTCCTCGACGAGCCGGATCAGGGCGATGGAGGTGAGCGGTGTGGTCTCGCTGGGCTTGAGGACGAAGGTGTTGCCGGCGGCCAGCGCCGGCGCCACCTTCCACGAGGCCTGCAGCAGCGGGTAGTTCCAGGGGGTGATGAGCGCGCACACGCCGACCGGCTGGTAGACGACACGGCTGAGGACGTCCGGGCCGACGTCCACGACCCGGCCGCCGTCCTTGTCCGCGATCTCGGCGAAGTAGCGGAAGGCGTTCGCCACGTCCTCCACGTCCATGCGGGACTCGGCCAGCGTCTTGCCGGTGTCGAGGGTCTCGGTGCGGGCGATCTCCTCCTTGTCCCGCAGCAGCAGGTCGTGGACACGGTGCAGGAGGTCGGCACGGCGGCGGGTGGGGAGGCACGCCCAGTCCTCCTCGTCGAAGGCACGCCGGGCGGCGCGCACCGCGCGGTCCACGTCGGTGGCGTCGGCCTCGTCGACGGTGGTGACGACCGAGGCGTCGTACGGGTTGATCACCTCCCGCCTCCCGCCGGCCGCCGCCTTCGTCCACGTGCCGTCGATGTACAGCTCGCCCACCGTGAGGCCTCCTTCGCACCGGTTCGGCGCCGGTCGGTTCGACGGTCGGATGCACGGACCATCGTGCGAGCGGCGGTCGCGGGCCGCACCGCGACGCGTGCGACCGGGTGGTGCGGGCGACCCGGGCGGACCAACGACGGGCGGCACCTTCCAGGACCCTGCTGCCCCTGCCCGGCGCGCTTCACGGGCGGTGTGCGGTGTCCGCGGCACGAGACGTCCGCCCGGCGCTCGGGCGTCCGGGGAGGGGGAGGCCCGGGCCCGCGGCGACCCGGTGGCGGGGAGCGCCGGCCCTGCCACCGGCCCGTCGCCGAAACGGCCCTCCTTCTCAACTCCTGCCGCTAGATTGCCACTTGAAGATCAACGGTCCGACCTGGAGGGCATCACGTGACCGAGAAAGCAGCCCTGGGCGAGCCGGGCAGAAGAATCAAGACGGACCAGCCGCACACGGCCCGGATCTGGAACTACTGGCTGGGAGGCAAGGACAACTACGAGGTCGACCAGCGAGCGGGGGACGAGATCCGCCGGCTGCACCCGGGGATCGGGGACTATGCCCAGGCGGACCGGAAGTTCCTGGGACGGGCCGTGCGCCATCTCGCCGGTGAGCGGGGCATACGGCAGTTCCTCGACATCGGCACCGGGCTGCCCACCGCGGACAACACCCACCAGGTCGCCCAGCGGGTCGCGCCCGAGTCCCGCATCGTCTACGTCGACAACGACCCGATCGTCCTCGCCCACGCCGCCGCCCTGCTCGACAGCACTCCCGAGGGGCGCACCGACTACCTCGACGAGGACCTGCGCAACATCGACTCCATTCTGGAGCAGGCCGCACGCACCCTGGACTTCGGCGAGCCCGTGGCACTGATGCTCCTCGGCGTCGTCATCTTCATCGAGGACGACGAGGAGGCGTACGGGATCGTGCGGCGTTTCATGGACCGCCTGGCGAAGGGCAGCTTCCTGGTGCTGTCGCACACCGTCACACGGCCGGACATGCCCGATGTCGACGCCGCGGTGGCGTTCTGGAACGAGCACGGCACCCCGAAACTGACCCAGCGCACCCCCGATGCCGTCGTCCGGTTCTTCGACGGGCTGGAACTGCTGGAACCCGGCGTGGTCTCCTGCAACCACTGGCGCCCGGAGGACGGCGCCGAGCTCGAGCGGCCCGAGGTCGCCATGTTCGGCGGAGTGGGGCGCAAGAGCTGAGCAGCGAGGCGGACGCGGCGCCCCGGGGACCCCGCCGGGCGGGGCATGCGTCCTGGCCCTTCCCGGGGCGCCGTCGTCCGCCCGTCCGGCAGGGCGTCCACGCCCTCGCCCGGCGCCGTCGGCCGCCGCTTCGGCGTGGCGGCCGACGGACAGAACCGTGCCGCTGCCCGCCTACCGGGGGGCTCCGAAGTCCTGCGTCCAGTAGTGGCCGGGCTGGGCGAGACCGACGCCGATCTCCGTGAACGAGCAGTTGAGGATGTTGGCACGGTGACCGGAGCTGGACATCCAGCCGGCCATGACCTGCTCCGGAGTGCTGTAGCCGTAGGCGACGTTCTCGCCGTAGGTGCGCCAGTCGTATCCGGCGCGGGTGAGCCGGTCGCCCGGGGAGGAGCCGTCGGACCCGGTGTGCGACATGTTCCGGTGGGCCGCCATGTCCTCGCTGTGGGCCCGGGCCGCCTCGGTCAGCGCCGCGTTCGGCTTCACGGGCGAGCAGCCGGCCTTGGCCCGCTCGGAGTTGACGAGTTCCACGATGCGCGCGGCGGCATCGGACATCGGGACGTCGGAGGCCGGCGCGTCCGGCGACGAGGGAGCGGAGGGAGAAGAAGGAGCGGAGGGCGTGGAGGGAGCCGAAGGAGCGGAGGAGCCCGGCTGGGACCCGGGTGCGGTGCTCCAGGGCTTCTGACGCTCGGGCTGCCCCGCCCAGGGCTTGTGGGACCGGCGCTTCTCCGTCCAGCGCTGGTGGCCCTCGGACTCGTGGGCCCGGGGCTTCTGGCCCCAGCGCTGGTGGCCCTCGGACTTCTGCGGCGGGTTCCAGGGCTTCGGAGCGGTGACGTCCGGAGTGCTCGCAGCGGCCGGAGCCTTCCACGGCGCCGAGACCGGGGCCTGGTTCCCGGAGCCGGCGGCCCCTCGGCCGCCCCACCAGTCGCCACAGGCGAGGGCGACGGACGGTGCACCCACGGCGCCCACGACGACGGCGGCGACAACTATGCGACGGTGAACATTCTTCTTGCGGTGCTTGCCCATGCGTGACCTCACTGGGGGATCGCCGAAAGCTGCTGACCTGCGGCGACGTCCTGGGGATGGTCATTGTTGGGACGGCTTCGCAGCGAGTGCAAAGGGCTTTGCTACTACTGTGCTTCGTAGACGCGGACAGCCCTTGCGGAGAGGAACGGGGGCATGCTGCCCGGCCGCTGCCGCGCTCCGCGGGATGCCGTCGCTCCGTCAGATCCGCGGCCCGCACGCGATACCGGCGAGTACGCCGGGCGGACGGACGGCCCTGTGCGTCCCCCCTGATGCACGCCTGTATCAATCAGGACAAAAGGCCGTATGTCGGGAGGGTGCTGTCTACTATCCCGCATGCCCAGACGGGGCGGCCGATGTGAGGGATGTCACGGTTGTGCCCCTCCTGGTTTTGTCTTGTTCGCTTCCTTGAGCCGTTCATGCGGGCCCGCATAGGTTCTGCGCATGACCGGACCCCGGACCCCGGCCACCGCCGAGGAGCTGCGTGGCGCCGGCCTGCGGGTGACGGCCGTGCGGGTCGCGCTGCTCGAGACCGTGCGGGAGGGCGATCACCTCGGTGTCGAGGCGATCGCCTCCGGCGTACGCGAACGCGTGGGCCATGTCTCCCTCCAGGCCGTGTACGAGGCCCTGCACGCGCTCACCGCCGCGGGACTCGTGCGCCGTGTCGAACCGGCCGGCAGCCCGGCCCGGTTCGAGGGACGCGTCGGGGACAACCACCACCACGTGGTGTGCCGTTCGTGCGGCGCCCTCGCCGATGTCGACTGCGCCGTCGGCGACACCCCCTGTCTGACCGCGTCCGAGGACCACGGCTTCTCGATCGACGAGACCGAGGTCATCTACTGGGGCCTGTGCCCCGGATGTTCCGACTCCGGCAGTACCTGAGCTCGTGATACGCCCAGCCCGGAAGGAAGTTCATGTCCGAGAACCCCGATGCGATCGTCACCGAAGCGAAGACGGAGGGAACCGGAGGCTGCCCGGTCGCGCACGGACGCGCCCCGCACCCGACCCAGGGCGGCGGAAATCACCAGTGGTGGCCGGAGCGGCTCAATCTGAAGATCCTCGCCAAGAACCCGCCCGCGGCCAACCCGCTCGGTGAGGACTTCGACTACGCCGAGGCGTTCAAGAGCCTCGACCTTCCGGCCGTGAAACGGGACATCGCCGAGGTGCTGACCACCTCGCAGGACTGGTGGCCCGCCGACTTCGGCCACTACGGGCCGTTCATCGTCCGCATGGCGTGGCACAGCGCCGGCACCTACCGGATCAGCGACGGCCGCGGTGGCGCGGGATCCGGCCAGCAGCGTTTCGCACCGCTCAACAGCTGGCCGGACAACGCCAACCTCGACAAGGCCCGCCGTCTGCTGTGGCCGGTGAAGAAGAAGTACGGCCAGAAGATCTCCTGGGCCGACCTGCTGATCCTCGCCGGCAACGTGGCCCTGGAGACCATGGGCCTCAAGACCTTCGGCTTCGCCGGCGGCCGTGAGGACGTGTGGGAGCCGGAGGAGGACGTCTACTGGGGCCCCGAGACGACCTGGCTCGGCGACGAGCGCTACAGCGGCGACCGCGAGCTGGAGGAGCCGCTCGGGGCGGTCCAGATGGGGCTCATCTACGTCAACCCCGAGGGCCCGAACGGCAACCCGGACCCGCTCGCCGCGGCCCGCGACATCCGTGAGACGTTCCGCCGGATGGCGATGAACGACGAGGAGACCGTCGCACTGATCGCCGGCGGCCACACCTTCGGCAAGACCCACGGCGCGGGCCCGGCCCACCACGTCGGCCCCGCCCCCGAGGCCGCCCCGCTGGAGGAGCAGGGGCTGGGCTGGCGGAGCACCTACGGCACGGGCAAGGGCGCCGACACGATCACCAGCGGTCTCGAGGGCATCTGGACGGACACCCCGACCACCTGGGACGACAGCTTCTTCCGGATCCTGTTCGGCTACGAGTGGGAGCTGTTCAAGAGCCCGGCCGGTGCCTGGCAGTGGCGGCCGAAGGACGGCGCCGGCGCCGGAACCGTCCCCGACGCCCACGACCCGTCCAAGCGTCACGCCCCGACGATGCTCACGACCGACCTGGCACTGCGGTACGACCCGGTCTACGAGCGGATCTCGCGGCGGTTCATGGAGAACCACGACGAGTTCACCGACGCCTTCGCCCGTGCGTGGTTCAAGCTGACCCACCGTGACATGGGCCCGGTCTCGCGCTACCTCGGCCCCGAGGTGCCCTCCGAGACGCTGCTGTGGCAGGACCCGCTGCCCGAGCGGACCTACGAGCTGATCGACGCCGAGGACGTCGCCGCCCTCAAGGCCCAGGTGCTCGACTCCGGTCTGTCGGTGTCCCAGCTGGTGTCCACCGCGTGGGCGTCGGCCTCCTCCTTCCGCGGCAGCGACAAGCGCGGCGGTGCCAACGGCGCCCGCATCCGCCTTCAGCCGCAGTGCGGATGGGAGGTCAACGACCCCGACGAGCTGGCGACGGTGCTGCGCACCCTGGAGCGGATCCAGGAGTCCTTCAACGCCTCCCAGAGCGGCGGCAAGCGGGTCTCGCTCGCCGACCTGATCGTGCTCGCCGGCGGCGCGGCCGTCGAGCGGGCCGCCAAGGAGGGCGGGGTCGAGATCGAGGTGCCCTTCACCCCGGGCCGTGTGGACGCCACGCAGGAGCAGACCGACGTGGAGTCGTTCGCGGTGCTCGAGCCGACCGCCGACGGATTCCGCAACTACCTCGGCAAGGGCAACCGGCTCCCGGCGGAGTACCTGCTGATCGACCGGGCGAACCTGCTGACCCTGAGCGCCCCGGAGATGACGGTCCTCGTCGGCGGTCTGCGGGTGCTCGGCGCCAACCACCAGCGGTCGCAGCTCGGTGTCTTCACCCACACCCCCGGCGTGCTGACCAACGACTTCTTCGTCAATCTGCTGGACCTGGGGATCACCTGGAAGCCGACGTCCGAGGACGCCACCACCTTCGAGGGCCGCGACATCGCCGCCGGCGAGGTCAAGTGGACGGGCAGCCGTGTCGACCTGGTCTTCGGGTCGAACTCCGAGCTGCGCGCACTGGCGGAGGTCTACGCCAGCGACGACGCCAAGGAGAAGTTCGTCAAGGACTTCGTCGCGGCATGGGTCAAGGTCATGAACCTCGACCGGTTCGACCTCGCCTGATCCCGCCGGGCACACCGGACACGGCGTCCGGGCCGACCGCTCCGTCCGGTCGGCCCGGACGTCTCCGCCTGCGGCTCCTTTCCTTGTCGGGCTGCCCCGGTTGCCCGGTTGACCCGGCGGTCCCGGCGGCGTGCCGTCCCGCGCGGCGATGCGCTGTCCGCCTGCCTCCTCGCCCCCCTTTGCCGCTACTTCTCGTATTCCTTCTGCCGCTTGTACTCCTTGCGGTGTCCGTTCGTGGTCCGCTGCGCACGGGACCCGGCGGACGGGGAACCGGCGGTGACCTCCTCGGGAGCGTCCTCCTCGAGGATCTGGTCGCCGTACAGGTCCTTCAGCCAGGCGGACTGGTAGATCGTGTCGAGATAGCGCTCGCCGAGGTCCGGCGCTACGGCCACCGCGGTCAGGTCGTTGCTTCCGTACCGGGACAGCCAGTCCATCGCGCCGCTGACCACCGTCCCGGTGGAGCCGCCGAACAGGAACCCGTGCCGGGCGAGGCGGTGGCAGGTGCGGATGGTGTCCGCCTCCTCCACCCGGATCACCTCGTCGACGAAGGACTCGTCGAGCAGCGGCGGACGCATGCTCATGCCCAGCCCGGGGATCATCCGTCGGCCCGGCTTGCCGCCGAAGGCCACCGAGCCGACGGTGTCCACCGCGACGATCCGCACCGGACGGTGCCACTCGCGGAAGTAGCGGGCGCACCCCATCAGGGTGCCGGTGGTGCCCGCACCGACGAACAGCACGTCCAGCTGCGGGAACTGCCGGGCGATCTCCGGGGCCGTTCTGCGGTAGTGCGCTCCCCAGTTGTTCGGGTTGGTGTACTGGCTGAGCCAGACGTACCGGTCGTCCGACTCGCACAACCCGCGTACGTAGTCGATGCGTGCGCCGAGGAACCCGCCGTTGGCGTCGAGGTCGGCGATGACATGCACCTCGCTGCCCAGCGCCTCCATCAGCAGCCTGGCCGACAGGTTGCAGCGGGAGTCCGTCACGCACAGGAAGCGGTAGCCCTTGCTGGCCGCGATCATGCTGAGCGCCACGCCCAGATTGCCCGACGAGGACTCGATCAGGATCGAGTCGGGCTTCAGCAGCCCCTGCCGTTCTGCGGCCTCCACCATTTCTATCGCGGCCTTCAGTTTGATCGAGCCGGCGAAATTGAAGCCCTCGCACTTCAGGTAGAGCGAGCGCCCGAAGATCGACCGCAGGTCGACGTAGAGCTGACCCTCGTTGAAGGCGTGGGGAGCGGATATGACGGGCACGCTGGCCTCCTGATGCCTGGGCCGAGGAAAGGGGTGTTCAGCCGTATCGGCGCAGCTCATGGAAGAAGTCGTCGATGATGTGCAGGTCCTTGGCGCGGGCCACCGCGTCGTAGACGTACTTGCCGACGGCGAGGTCGAGGACCCCGAGACCGAAGGGCGAGAAGATCACCGTCCGGTCGGTGCGCGGCTCCACCCGCCCGGTCATGACGTCGTCGAGGGTGCCGTCCAGGAAGGACCGGCCTCCGGTGAGCTGCTCGGTCAGATGGGGTGAGGTGCCGGCCTTCAGACAGTGCTCGACGTCGTCGACGAAGTTGGCCGCGGAGAGCAGCACCTGCGGGGCGAGGTCGCGCAGCGACACATGCAGCACGACCGGATGATGGGCGAACCAGGACGGGTCGGTGACATGCGGCTCCGAGGCGACCGTCGCGAAGACCACCAGGTCGCTGGAGCGGATCAGCTCCTCGGGGCTGTCGTGCACGGTGATGTCCGCGCTCTGCCCGGACTCGGCGGCCTTCTGCAGATAGCCGCAGAACCCGGCGGCGCTGTCGGCCGACAGGTCGTACACCCCGACGCTGTCGAAGACGAATCCCGTGCCGGTCAGGAAGGTGTGGATGTAGCGGGCGATCAGTCCCGTGCCGAAGAAACCCACCCGGGTGGGACGCGGCCGGTTGCGGGTGAGCCAGTCGGCGGCCAGCGCGGCGGACGCCGCGGTCCTGGTGGCGCTGATGATGGAGCTCTCCAGGCAGGCGAACGGGTAGCCCGTGTCGTGGTCGTTGAGGATCAGGACCGCCGACGCCCGGGGCAGACCGGAGGAGACGTTGTCCGGGAAGCTGGAGATCCACTTCAGGCCGTCCACCCGCACCGGCCCGCCGACCGAGGCCGGCAGCGCGATGATCCGGGAGGTGGGGCGGTCGGGGAAGCGCAGGAAGTACGACGGCGGGTTCACCGTCTCACCGGCGCCGTGCAGCCGGTAGGCCGCCTCGATCAGATGGACGAGTTCCTTCTCGCGCCCCTTGAGCGCCTGCTGCACCTGGGCGCCGGTGATCACCGCGAAGGACGGCACCGGGGCCGGGCGGGCGGTGTCCGTGTCGGTGGCGGGGGAGGTCACAGAAGTCATCGACGGCTTCCCTTCGCATTCGGGTCGTACGCGGCCAGGCGCTGCGGCTCGGCCATGGCCACCAGCACCTGACGGTCGCCGGTGAAGGGCTCTCTGCTGTGCGCGGTACGGATGTTGTCGACCAGCATCAGATCGCCGGCCTGCCAGGGCTCGCGCCGGGTGTGCTGCTCGTAGGTCTCGTTGAGCAGCTGGACGACGTCCTCGCCGATCGGACTGCCGTCCCCGAAACGGGTGTTGAACGGCAGCCCGTCCTCGCCGTACTCGTCCACCAGGTACTCGCGCACCTCCGGAGCCAGCGTCCACTCGTTGAGAAAGGCGATCTGGTTGAACCAGCAGCGCCGGCCGGTGACCGGATGCCGCACCACGGCGGCGCGGCGCTGCCGGGTGCGCAGAGTGCCGTCGGGCTGCCAGGTGAAGTCGATGGCGTGGGCGCGGCAGTAGTTCTCCACGGTCTCGCGGTCGTCGGTGCCGAACGACTCCGCGAGCGAGGCGCCGATCTCGTCGTTGTAGCTGCGGACCAGCAGCCAGCCCTCGCGTTCGAACCGCTCGGTCAGCTCGGCGGGCAGCGCCTGGAGCACGGCCTCCGCGTCGGCCACGCCGGTCGCCCCGCCCTCGGCGGGCGGGACCGTGCACGCGAAGAGCATCAGACCGGGGGCCTCGAGCGCGTAACTCAGCTCGTGGTGCATGCACATGGGC
>NZ_MUME01000510.1 GCF_002155915.1 Streptomyces thermovulgaris
CGCCCGGCCGGGCGGGTTGCACCAGCGCTCGTCCGGGTCGCCGCCCAGGTAGGGGCCGTTGCCGTTGCGGCTGGTGTCGATGACGAAGTGCTTGTTCCCGATCTTCTCCGACAGCCGCTTTCCGTAGGCGATGGAGTCCTCGGTGGAGTAGAAGTTGGAGACGTTCACCGCGAAGCCGTCGGCCCGGTCCACACCCGCCCGCCGCAGCGGCTCGTGGATCCGGTCGGGATCGCCCCAGCCGGCGTTGCCCGCGTCCAGGTAGACCTTGGTGTTCTTCAGGGACGTGAGCCGTTCGACCGCGCCCTTGAGCAGCTCGTAGCGCTCGTCCCGGAACTCCTCGGGGGTGCAGCCGTCCACCAGGTGCAGCACGGCGTCCGGCTCCAGGATCACCACGGCCGCCCGGTCCCCGATGCCCCGGGCGACACCGTCCACCCACGCCCGGTAGGCGGCCCCGTCGGCGGCGCCTCCCTGGGAGTACTGGCCGCAGTCGCGGTGCGGGATGTTGTAGAGGACGAGCAGCGCGGTACGGCCCGCCTTGTCGGCGGCCTCGGTGAGACCGCGGACCTCCTGCTCGGGGTTCTCCGGGCCGATCCACTCGCCGGTCGGCTGCTCGGCGATCTTCCGGATCAGCTCGGCCTCGGCCTTCCTCCCGGCCTTGACGTACGCGGTGACCTGCCGGGCCGCCCGGCTGTCCGGGTTGACCCAGAACGGGGCGGCGTGCTGGGACCGGCGGGCGTTCCCGGCGCCGTCGTCCCGGCCGTCCCCTCCCCCCGGTGAGCACCCGGCGGCCAGCAACACCGCCCCCAGCACCGCGGCGG
>NZ_MUME01000511.1 GCF_002155915.1 Streptomyces thermovulgaris
GGCCCAGCCCGACCTGCGCATCGCCGTCCTGGAGAAGGAGTTCGCCGGCTTCGGCGCCTCCGGGCGCAACGGCGGCCGGCTCAGTGCCGAACCGCCCGGCCGGATGCGCCGCTACGCCAGGACGCACGGCCGGGAGGCGGCCGTCGCCCTGCAGCGCGAGATGTTCTCCTCCGTCGACGAGGTCGTCCGGGTCGCCGCCGAGGAGGGCATCGAGGCCGACATCCGGAAGGACGGTCTGCTGCACGTCGCCATCAACGCCGCGCAGGAGCGGCGGCTGCGCGAACGGCTGCCCGTGCTGCGCGCCGAGGGCTGGGGCGAGGACGACCTGGTCGAGCTCGACCGGGACCGGCTCGCCGAACGGGTCCGCATCGCCGGTGCCCGCAGCGCCCTCTGGAGCCCGCACTGCGCCCGCATCCAGCCCGCCAAGCTGGTGAGGGGGCTGGCCGACGCGGTCGAGCGGATGGGCGTCACCGTCCACGAGGGCACCGAGGTCACCGAGATCCGCCCCCGCCGGGCGGTCACCACCCACGGCACGGTCAGGGCGACGTATGTGATCCGGGCGCTGGAGGGGTTCACCGCCGGGCTGCGCGGCCACCGCCGGGTCTGGCTGCCCATGAACAGCAGCATGATCGTCACCGAGCCGCTGCCCGCCCCCGTGTGGGAGGAGATCGGCCGGCGCGGTGCCGAACTCGTCGGCGACGAGGCCCACTCCTACTGCCGCATCCAGCGCACCGCCGACGGCCGCATCGCCATCGGCGGACGCGGCGTCCCGTAC
>NZ_MUME01000512.1 GCF_002155915.1 Streptomyces thermovulgaris
GGCTCCCGTCCGTCAGCCCGCGTCCGGCAGTCCGTGCGGATCCCGGGTCCCGCGGCGGGAGGCCTCCTGCCCGCCCGTCGCGCCGGCCTCCCGGCGGGGCCGGGGCAGGGACGGCCGGAGGGCGAGCAGACGCTCCACGAGGCGGATGAACATCGCCACGTCGCGTATCAGGTCGTCGGCGTCGCGCGGGCCGACCGCGCCCCGGATGCCGGCCTCGGCCCGGGCGCGGCGCTCGGCGCCCGCGGCGAACAGCGCGCTCCACTCGGCGAGTTCGGGCGCGATCTCGGGGAGCACCTCCCAGGCGCTCCTGATGCGTGCCCGCTGCCGGGGGGTGGTCTCCGGGCGTCCCCGCGCGGCGAGCACGGCGGCGGCGGTGCGCAGGGCGGCGAGGTGGGCCGTCGCGTACCGCTCGTTCGGGGTCGGCAGGGCCATGGCCTCCTTCAGACCCGCACGGGCCCGGGCGAGCAGATCGAGGGCGGCGGGCGGCGCCGTGGTCCGGCGCAGGACGGGGTGCACGTCGCTCGCCGGTCCGGTCAGTGAGGGCACGGGGCCGGCGGCGCGGCGCCGGCGTGCGGCTGCTGCGGACGAGTGGGCCATGACGAACCTCCTGTCGTCTGGACGACGGCATGAGCGCCGTATGCGCTCATCGTGGGATATGGCACTGACAATCCCTTCCGGCCTGGCCTTTTGCCCCGATCGCCGGCGCGGGATAGTTTTTGCACTGACCAGTCAGTTCAAAAAGGAGAGGACACGCCGTGCACGACCCCACGGCACACGGCCTCGGCGTCACCGCCCGCGGCTTCGGGCTGCGCGGGCCCCGCGGCTGGGCCTTTCGCGGCATCGACCTCGACGCGGAGCCCGGTGCGCTGATCGCGGTGGAGGGCCCGTCCGGCTCCGGCCGCACCTGCCTGCTGCTCGCGCTCACCGGGCGGATGCGGCCCACGGCGGGGACGGCCCGGGTGGGCGCGTTCGAGCTGCCCCGCCGCATGTCCGCCCTGCGCCGGGTCACCGCGCTCGCCCATGTCGCCGGTGTCACCGATCTCGAGCCGGCCCTGACCGTCGGCGAGCACCTGCGCGAGCGGGCGCTGCTCCAGCGCCGGTTCGGCGGCTCGCTGCGCGGTCTGCTGCGGCCCCGGGCCGAGCGCCGGGCCGAGGCGCGGCGGCTGATCGACACGGCGCTCGACGCCGCCGGTCTCGACCTCGCGGCCCTGCCCAAGGGCGACCGCACCGCCGTCCGTGACCTGGAGCGCCACCAGGAGCTGCGTCTGTCGATCGCCCTGGCGCTCATGTCCCGGCCGCGGCTGCTCGCCGTCGACGACACCGACCTCAAGCTGTCGGACGCCGAGCGGGCCGCCGTCTGGGAGCGGCTGCGGTCGATCAGTGCGTCCGGAACGACCGTGCTCGCGGTGTGCAGCCAGGCACCGGAGGGTGCGGTGGTCGTCTCCACCGCGCCTTCCGCCGGGCCCTCGGCCCGGTCCTCCCCCACGCCCTCCGCGGGGTCCTCCGTCCAGTCCTCGGCGGGGGACCCCGCGGAGCCCTCCGCCGGCTCCCCCGCCACGCCGTCCGGCGACGGCCCGGACGGCGGCCCGGCCGACGGCCCGAACGACGGCGGCCCCGCCGAGGGCCCGGCGGAAGGCGCGGTGGAGACGACCACCGCACCCTCCGGTGCCTGGCTGCACACCGCGAGCACGGTCGTTCCGGACGCACTGATCGACCGCAGCCGCTCCCAGACGGCCGCCCGCTCGGCGTCCGAC
>NZ_MUME01000513.1 GCF_002155915.1 Streptomyces thermovulgaris
ACGACCTCCAGCCCGCCGCGCTGTCCCTGCGTCCCTCCCTCGCGGACACCCTCGAGGCAGGCCGCGCGGCGGGAGCCCTGGCGGGACTGGTCTCCGGTTCGGGGCCGACGACGGCGTTCCTGGTGGAGGACGCCGAGGCGGCGTCCGCGGTGGCGAAGGCGCTGCAGGCGTCGGGGACGTGCAGGTCGGTCCGGACCGCGGCGGGCCCGGTGCCGGGGGCGACGGTGATCTGAGCCGCGGGACCGGAGAACCCGAGGAGCCGGGGAACCGGAGCGACCGGAGGACCCGAGGAGCCGGGGAACCGGAGCGACCGGAGGACCCGAGGGGGGCGGAGGAGCCGCGGAAACGGCGCTGCGGCCCTGCGGAAACCGGACTCCCGTCGGTCAGCTCGGTGCGCGGCGGGAGAACCGGCAGGGTGAACAGGTCGTCCACGGTGCGGCCGTCCGGCGGCACCGGCCGGGCGCGGCGGTGCTCCGCGGGCCCGGCGGTCACGATTCCTCCCGCGGACGGGATCCTGCTGCCCGTCCCCCACGGCAACGGCCCGTTTCCCCCCACGTCATCACATGGGGTGACCCTCCCCTCGCGCACCGGCCCCGCCCGCGCAGGTCCTACGCTGGAAGGCCGACCGACCGACCCCGCGCACAGGAGTGAAATGGCCGTCAATCTGGTCAATGTCGAGAACGTCAGCAAGGTGTACGGCACGCGTGCCGTGCTCGACGGCGTCTCGCTCGGCGTGTCCGAAGGTGACCGGATCGGGGTCGTCGGGCGCAACGGTGACGGCAAGACCACGCTGATCCGGGTGCTGTCCAAGCTGGAGGAGGCCGACACCGGGCGGGTCACGCACATGGGCGGGCTGCGCCTGGGGGTGCTCACGCAGCACGACTCGCTCGACCCGGAGGCGACCGTGCGGCACGAGGTCCTCGGGGACCGGGCCGACCACGAGTGGGCGGGCGACGCCCGGATCCGCGACGTCCTGACCGGGCTGTTCGGCGGGCTGGACCTGCCCGGGTTCCCCCAGGGGCTGGACACCGTCGTCGGACCGCTCTCCGGCGGTGAGCGGCGGCGCATCGCGCTGGCCAAGCTGCTCATCGAGGAGCAGGACCTGATCGTGCTCGACGAGCCCACCAACCACCTCGACGTCGAGGGCATCGCCTGGCTCGCCCGGCATCTGAACGCCCGCCGCTCGGCGCTGGTGTGCGTCACCCACGACCGGTGGTTCCTGGACCAGGTGTGCACCCGCATGTGGGACGTGCAGCGCGGGACCGTGCACGAGTACGAGGGCGGCTACTCCGACTACGTCTTCGCCCGCGCCGAGCGCGAGCGCATCGCCGCCTCCGAGGAGGCCAAGCGGCAGAACCTGATCCGCAAGGAGCTGGCCTGGCTGCGCCGCGGCGCCCCCGCCCGCACCTCCAAGCCGCGCTTCCGCGTGGAGGCCGCCAACGAGCTGATCAAGGACGTGCCGCCGCCGCGGGACAGCAGCGAGCTGATGAGGTTCGCCTCCTCACGGCTGGGCAAGACGGTCATCGACCTCGAGGACGTCACCGTGCAGGCCGGGCCCAAGGTGCTGCTCAAGCACCTCACCTGGCAGCTCGGGCCGGGCGACCGGGTCGGCGTCGTCGGGGTCAACGGCGCCGGGAAGACTTCCTTGCTGCGGGCCATGGCCGAGGCCGTGCGCACCCAGGGCGAGGAGCAGCCCGCCGGCGGGCGGATCGTCGTCGGAAAGACCGTGAAACTGGCGTATCTCTCCCAGGAGGTCGCCGAGCTCGACCCGGACTGGCGGGTCCTGGAGTCCGTGCAGCGGGTGCGCGAGCGCGTCGACCTCGGCAAGGGACGGGAGATGACCGCCGGGCAGCTGTGCGAGAAGTTCGGCTTCACCAAGGAGAAGCAGTGGACGCCGGTGGGCGAGCTGTCCGGCGGCGAGCGGCGCCGGCTGCAACTGCTGCGCCTGCTCATGGACGAGCCCAACGTCCTCTTCCTCGACGAGCCCACCAACGACCTCGACATCGAGACCCTCACCCAGCTCGAGGACCTCCTCGACGGCTGGCCCGGCTCGATGGTCGTCATCTCCCACGACCGGTTCTTCATCGAGCGCACCACCGACACCGTGTACGCCCTCCTCGGCGACGGCACGCTGCGGATGCTGCCGC
>NZ_MUME01000514.1 GCF_002155915.1 Streptomyces thermovulgaris
GCGGACAGCGATTTCGCCACGGTTGGCGATGAGCACCTTGCGCACGATTGAGGCTCCCTCCTTGAAACAAGCCGAGTTTAGGGACAGCCGACACGGCACTTCGACCCGTCCCCACCGGTGAGCTTGCCCACACGGAGCGTGATGCGAGGCTCGCTCGACCCGCGAAATCCCTTGTCACACCACTGTGCGCAGGACTCCTCCGGAAAACCCTAGCTTCCGATGCGGCCGAGGTCTCTGTGAGAGCGCGCTGCGCCCCACTTCGTTTCTTTGTGGAGTCCCTACGAATGGCCCAATCAGTCTTTGCCTTCCGCAGAACCCTTGTCCCACGGTTTACCCGTGAGTAACGTTCGCGTCGTCTCGACGGTACTCGCGGTAACAGGCTCTGCGGTGGAGCGGCGGTCGGAAGGGGGTGGAGCCGGTGGTGCGCAGACCGGTGGCAGGGGTGGTGGCGGTCGTGCTCCTCGTGGAGGCCTTCGCGGTGGGAGCGCTGAACTGGCTCCTCGGCGAGGTCGTGCACCGGCAGCAGATGTCCCTGGCGGGCCTGGACCCGCAGATGATGTCGGCGTCGGCGAAGGCCGGCGGCGTGCTCTTCGGCCTCTGCTTCGCCCTGTGCGGCCTGGTCGCCCTGCGGGTCGCGGTGCGGGGCCGCCGCCCGTCCCGCCCCGGCCGTGTCCTGCTCGTCGGCGCGGCCGTGGTGCACGGGCTGCTGGGCGCCGTCGCCTGGGGGCTGGTGGGCTGGAAGGCCTTTGTGGCCCTGATGGTGGTGCTCGCGCTCATCGTGCTGCTGCTGATGACGTACGACCCCCAGGAGGGATCGGCCGGTGGAGTGCCGGGCGACGCCCCCCGGGGCGACGCGGGTGACGGCCGGAAGGAGGACGCTCCGGCCGGCGGAATTCCCCCCGCCCCGGTCGCCCCTCCGGCCGAGTCCGACGCCCCTTGAGCAGCTCTTGACCAGCCCCCGGTTCAGCTCTCGGCCGGGGGCGCCCACAGCTCGGTGATGTTCACCCCCAGCTCGGCCAGCAGCCGGCGGACCAGGGGCAGACTGATGCCGATAACGTTGCCGTGGTCGCCGTCGATGCCCTCGATGAACGGCGCCGAGCGGCCGTCCAGGGTGAAGGCACCGGCGACGTGCAGCGGCTCGCCGGAGCTGACGTAGGCGGCGATCTCCTCGTCCGTCGGCTCACCGAAACGGACCACGGTGGAGGCGGTGCCCGAGACGTACCGCCCGCTCTGCGTGTCCCAGACGCAGTGCCCGGTCTGAAGGGTGCCGGCCTGTCCGCGCATCGCCTTCCAGCGGGCGGTGGCCTCCTCGGCGTCGGCGGGCTTGCCGAGGGGCTTGCCGTCCAGGTCGAGCACCGAGTCGCAGCCGATGACCAGGGCGCCCTGGACCTCCGGGCGGGCCGCCACGACGGAGGCCTTCGCCTCGGCCAGCGCGAGGGCCAGCTCGGCTGGGGTGGGCGCGGTGATCGCATCCTCGTCGACGCCGCTGACGGCGACCTCCGGGTCGAACCCGGCCTGTCGGAGCAGCCCGAGACGGGCGGGGGACTTGGAGGCGAGCACGAGTCGGCGGCGCGGCTGGTCTGTCATACGGTCAGCGTAAACGGCGGCGTCGACCGGCCTCACCTCAGTCCGATCACCAGCATCGCCAGCAGCATGGCCACCGCGACGAGAACACCCAGCCGCCGCAGCATCTCCTGCGCGTCCCGCAGTTCCTTGGGCGGCTCGTTCTCGGGGTCGGACCACAGCATTCCTCGATCGTCCGGTGCACACCGGGACCGGCGCCTGAGTACGCGTACTCAACTTGGCCGGTCCCGGTGTGCACCGG
>NZ_MUME01000515.1 GCF_002155915.1 Streptomyces thermovulgaris
GCACACCCGTCCGGCCGCGGCGGGCGGGGCCGCGGCCGGACGGGTGTGCGGAGGCACGGAGCCCGGAAGCGCCGGCGCGACGAATCGAGTGATGCTCGTCACAGTGCGCCGCGACAGTGCTTCCGGCCGGTGTTTTCGGCCCTCCCGGTTCTTCGAGGAGCCGCCCGGAGGGGGCCGGACAGGCCGGCCGGGACACGACCGGGATACGGCCGGGACGACGACGAAGGGCCGGACCGCGTGTGCGGTCCGGCCCTTCGGCTGGCGGAGGATGCGGGATTTGAACCCGCGAGGGGTTGCCCCCAACACGCTTTCCAAGCGTGCGCCCTAGGCCACTAGGCGAATCCTCCGCCGGAAACACTACATGACGGAGGGGAGTGCTCGCGAACTCGTTGCCGCAGTCGGGATCGGGTACTCTGTGCGGAGCCCCTCACGCGGCGTTATCCGACTGAACCCCCCCAGGGCCGGAAGGCAGCAAGGGTAGGTCGGCTCTGGCGGGTGCGTGGGGGGCCCTTGCATGGCGAAGACACCGGTGTTCGTGGGCGGGCCGGATTGTCGGCGGGCGCCTATAACCTCGTATGCGTGTCGTCTCTCGCGCTGTACCGCCGCTATCGCCCGGAGTCGTTCGCCGAGGTCATCGGGCAGGAGCATGTCACCGTCCCGCTGCAACAGGCGCTGCGCAACAACCGGGTCAACCACGCGTATCTGTTCAGCGGCCCCCGCGGGTGCGGCAAGACGACCAGCGCACGCATTCTCGCCCGCTGCCTGAACTGCGAGAAGGGACCGACACCCACCCCCTGCGGCACCTGCGAGTCGTGCCGTGACCTGGCCCGCAACGGCCCGGGATCCATCGACGTCATCGAGATCGACGCCGCTTCGCACGGCGGTGTGGACGACGCCCGCGATCTGCGGGAGAAGGCCTTCTTCGGCCCCGCGCGCAGCCGTTACAAGATCTACATCATCGACGAGGCCCACATGGTCACGTCGGCCGGCTTCAACGCGCTGCTCAAGGTGGTCGAGGAACCGCCGGAACACCTGAAGTTCATCTTCGCGACCACCGAGCCCGAGAAGGTCATCGGAACCATCCGGTCCCGGACCCATCACTACCCCTTCCGGCTGGTGCCGCCGGGAACCCTGCGCGACTACCTCCGCGAGGTGTGCCGGAAGGAGAACATCCCCGTCGAGGAGGGAGTCCTTCCGCTGGTCGTGCGGGCCGGTGCCGGGTCCGTGCGCGACTCCATGTCCGTCATGGACCAGCTGCTCGCCGGCGCGGGGGAGGAGGGTGTGACCTATGCCATGGCCACCTCGCTCCTCGGATACACCGACGGCGCGCTGCTGGACTCCGTCGTCGAGGCCTTCGCCGCCGGGGACGGCGCCGCCGCCTT
>NZ_MUME01000516.1 GCF_002155915.1 Streptomyces thermovulgaris
CCCCAGCAGCAGTAGGGCCGCTGCTGCGGGCGGCGGCCCTACTGCTGCTGGGGGTGGTGCGCCGGGATCGGCGGCAGCTCGCCCGTCGTCTCGTAGTCCGACAGCATGCCGATCCGGCGGACGTGGCGCTCGTCGCCGGAGAAGGGGGTGCCCAGGAAGACCTCGACGAACTTCGTCGCCTCCTCCAGCGTGTGCATGCGTGCACCCACCGCGACGACGTTGGCGTTGTTGTGCTGGCGGGCGAGGGCGGCCGTCTCCTCGCTCCAGGCGAGGGCCGCGCGGACGCCCTTGACCTTGTTCGCGGCGATCTGCTCCCCGTTGCCGGAGCCGCCGATCACGATGCCGAGGGAGTCGGGGTCGGCGGCCGTGCGCTGCGCGGCACGCAGGCAGAAGGGCGGGTAGTCGTCCTGGGCGTCGTAGATGTACGGGCCGCAGTCGACGGGGTCGTGGCCCGCCTCCTTCAACCACTCGACGAGGTGGTTCTTGAGTTCGAAGCCCGCATGGTCGGAGCCGAGATACACGCGCATGGTCCGAGTGTGACACGGCCGAACGCGGGAGGTCCTGCCGGGTGGGGCCCTACCACATCGACGGGTGCGATGTGAGATGAAACACAAAACCAAGGGGATTTTGACTTAGAATTTAACTTTCGAAGGTTCACCCCTCCCCGGCGCCTCGCTTTCAATGGACCGGCTCGTACACCGTCGTACGAGACCGCTGACACGGCGCAAAGGAAATTCCCCATGACTTCGCAGTCGACCCTGCCGAAGGCCGGAAGCGGCCAGGCAAGCCTCGACGCACACGGTTCCGGGCTTCAGGCCGGTCTCAAGAACCGTCACCTGTCGATGATCGCCATTGGCGGTGTGATCGGGGCGGGACTGTTCGTCGGTTCCAGTGCCGGCATTTCCACCGCGGGCCCCGGCATCCTGCTCTCGTACGCCCTCGTCGGCACGCTCGTCGTCCTGGTGATGCGCATGCTCGGCGAGATGTCCGCCGCCAACCCCACCTCCGGCTCGTTCTCGGCGCACGCCGACCGGGCGCTCGGAAACTGGGCCGGCTTCTCCATCGGCTGGCTGTACTGGTTCTTCTGGGTCGTCGTCCTGGCCGTGGAGGCGACCGCCGGAGCGGCGATCCTCGCCGCCTGGATACCGGCCGTACCCCAGTGGGGATGGGCCCTGATCGTCATGGTGGTGCTGACCGCGACCAACCTGGCCTCCGTCGGCTCCTACGGCGAGTTCGAGTTCTGGTTCGCCGGGATCAAGGTCGTGGCGATCGCCGCGTTCATCGTCGTCGGTCTGCTGGCCGTCCTCGGCGTGCTGCCCGGGGTGCACAGCGACAAGGCCGGATTCGACAACCTCGTCGCCCACGACGGCTTCCTCCCGAACGGGCCCGGCGCCATCCTCACCGGCATGCTGCTCGTCGTGTTCTCCTTCATGGGAAGCGAGATCGCGACGCTGGCCGCCGGCGAGGCGGAGGACCCGCAGCGCGCCGTCACCAAGGCGACCAACAGCATCATCTGGCGCATCGCCGTCTTCTACCTCGGCTCGATCTTCGTCGTGGTGTCCCTGCTCCCCTGGAACGACGCGTCGATCACCGAGAAGGGCTCCTACGTCGCCGCCCTCGACTCCCTCGGCATCCCGCACGCCGGTCAGATCATGAACTTCATCGTGCTGACCTCGGTGCTGTCCTGCCTCAACTCCGGCCTCTACACCGCCTCCCGCATGGCCTTCTCGCTCGGCGAGCGCGGGGACGCGCCGAAGTCGTTCGCGCGGACCAACAGCCGCGGTGTGCCGGTGGCCGCGATCACCTCGTCGGTCGTCTTCGGCTTCGTGGCCGTGTTCTTCAACTACAAGTTCCCGGACTCCGTCTTCCTCTTCCTCGTCAACTCCTCCGGCGCGGTCGCCCTGTTCGTCTGGCTGGTGATCTGTCTCTCGCAGCTGCGGATGCGCAGGATCATCCAGCGGGAGGCGCCGGAGAAGCTGGTCGTGAAGACGTGGCTGTACCCGTACCTGACCTGGGCGACGATCGGGTTCATCGTCTTCATCATCGGCTACATGCTGACCGACACCGAGCACGACGGCCGCGAGCACGTCGCCCGGGCATCCGGCAGGAGCATCCGCCTGTGAACAGGACGGCTGGAAGGGGCAGGACCGTGGACTCCACCGAAAAGGTGCTGCTGGTGGCCGCCGTGCTCTCGGCCGTCGTGCCCGGTGCGGCCGTCGCCCTGTGCGTACGGCTGGTGCGCACCCGGCGCGCTCTG
>NZ_MUME01000517.1 GCF_002155915.1 Streptomyces thermovulgaris
CACGCCGAACTCGCCTCCCCCTGAAGTGAGTTGCTTCTTCTCGCTTCGAACGTTTCCGCACCACCATGTTCACAACAGGCAATCGCACCCGCAACCGCCCTGCGTCACAGCCCTGCCACAACCAGGTGACCAGGAAATCCACTTCGGCGGCCCGCGTCTTCGCCCTCCGCCGGGTGACGGCTCGGTGAACGCTTCGAGGGGGCCGGATCGACGGACCGGCCCCCTCGGCTTCCCCCCTTCACGCATCAGAACCCCCGTGATCCCCCCAGATCCCCCCTCGAAGAGTTCTGACGTGAGCTATGACACCCGGGGTGCGGAAAAGGTTGCAGGGCTCCGCAAGATTTTTTCGGTGTCCTGCGCTCACCGGATCACGTGCTCCATGGACCTGGCGGCGGTCTCGGCCGGCACCCCCGCCCGTCCCTCGCCCACAGCTCCTCGTTGAACGGCTCCACCTCGATCGCCCCGCGGTATCCGGCCGCCTCCACGCGGCTCCTCCGCTGCCGCAGACCGATCGCGCCGTCGCCGCCCCGACCGCGGCCGTCCAGGGCGGGTTCCGGCCACAGCACGGTGCCGTCGCCGAGGTCGAGTCCGCCCTGCTCGCGCAGGGCGTGGACCGAGCGGACGAGGTGCCGGCGGCATCCCCTGCGCCCGATCACGCCGTTCACGGCGATCCGCACCGTCCTGCGTGTCACACCGGTCCCCCTTCATCGCGGGAGCATGCGCTTTCACTCGTCATATGCACCTCGGCAGTGGTGCTGGTGAGCCGTGCGGTGAGCGGTTTCCACGGGGAGAGAAGCCGGTCTCCGGGCAATGGGCCGGGCAAGAGCGCGTCCTCGGACGTCTTGTTCGAGGGGACGAACAAGAGGGGCCGAGGGGTCGTAGGGTCGGCACGACACGTCCTGCCCGGCGGCGGTCCCGCGGGCTGCGGACAGAGGCGCACGAGCACGGCAAGGCGTACGGCACGTACGACGACGACATGCGTGACCGGAGGACGACGAGATGACGGTGACCCTGGCGGACGTGGCGGCCCGTGCACAGGTCTCGCCCGCGACGGTGTCGCGCGTGCTGAACGGGAAATACCCGGTCGCCGCCTCCACCCGGGAGCGGGTGCTGAAGGCGGTCGACGAGCTGGACTACGTCCTCAACGGCCCCGCGAGCGCGCTCGCCGCCGCCACCTCCGACCTGGTCGGCATCCTGGTCCACGACATCGCCGACCCCTTCTTCGGGATCCTGGCGAGGGCGATCCAGTCGGAGATCGGCGGCTCGGGCGGCCGGGCGGGCGGGGAACGGCTGGCGGTGGTCTGCAACACGGGCGGCTCGCCGGAGCGCGAGCTGACCCATCTGACCCTGCTGCAACGGCAGCGGGCGGCCGCGGTGGTGCTGACCGGCGGGGCCGTGGAGGACGCGCCGCACGCGGCGGCGGTCTCCACGAAGCTGCGCAAGCTGACGGACGCGGGAACGCGCGTGGTGCTGTGCGGACGCCCGCCGGCACCCGGCACCGGGGCGATCGCGCTGGACTTCGACAACCGCGGGGGCGCACGGCAGCTGACCGGTCATCTGATCGCCCTCGGCCACCGGCGGCTCGGCTGCATCGCCGGCCCCCGGGAGCGGACGACCACCCGCCACCGTCTGGAAGGACACCGGGAGGCCCTGGCGGCGGCGGGCCTCGAGGACGACCCGCATCTGACGGTGCACGGCCACTACGACCGCCGGTCCGGCTACGAGGCCACTGTGGAACTGCTGCGCCGCGCCCCGGACCTGACGGCGATCGTCGCCGCGAACGACACCGTCGCCCTGGGCGCCTGCGCGGCCCTGCGCGAGTCCGGGCTGCGCATACCGGAGGACGTCTCGGTGGCGGGCTTCGACGACCTGCCCTTCGGCATCGACGCGGTGCCGCCGTTGACGACCGTACGGCTTCCGCTCGCCGAGGCGGGCGCCCGGGCGGGCCGTATCGCGACGGGCCGCGAGGAGCCGCCTCCCGGAGGAATCACGACCCTGCGAGGAGAGCTGATGGTCCGGGGCTCCACGGCGGTGCCCCGGCGATGAGCGGTGCCCCGGCGGCAAGGGGAGAAACGGCCGTCCTCCGGCCCCGCCCCCGCGTCCGTCCGGGAACTCCGGCGGCCCGCGCCCGTCGGGGAACCCGGTCCCGGTTCCCCTCGTCCAACCGGCAAGCCGCCGCGTGAGTCCCCGCGGTGCGGTGTCGGCCCTCGCCGCCGGGTGCGAACGCCGACCCCCCCTGCGCACCGCGGGCGGCGGCCCGCCGTCATCGGCGCGTCCCCTCCGACAGCGCCGGTGACGGCCCCTCGGCGGTCGCTGCGCGCTCCCTTGACCGACGGAAACTTCCCGGATAATGGGTGACTTCTCGGAAGTTTCCTTCATGGAACGCCTCCGGAAGGAGCGCCTGTGCCCGACCTCCCCCGTCCCTTCCCCCATCGCCTCCCCCG
>NZ_MUME01000518.1 GCF_002155915.1 Streptomyces thermovulgaris
GGCCGCCGCGGCGGCGTTCGTCCTGGTGAGCCAGCGGCCGGACGGGGTGCGCAGTCCGCCGTCGCCCTGCCAGGCGGCCAGGTCGCGGATCTCGTCGCCGATGCCGAGGACGTCCAGGGCGCGCAGGGCGTTCGGGGAGAGCGAGATGGCCGCGCCGACCGGTTCCAGGGAGGGGGAGCGCTCCAGCACGGTGACCTGCCGGCCGGTCCGGTGCAGGGCCGCGGCCGCGGCGAGTCCTGCGATGCCGCCGCCGATGACGACGGCGTGTGACTGCTGGGACATGGCTCCTCCTGCACGACGGGATCCCCTCGGCACTACACCTGTAGTGAAGCGCTGGCCCGACTGTACTACGGCTGTAGTGCGTCGTGCCACGGTGCGGTCCACCGGTAGGTTGATCCCCATGTCCGCACGTCCCGCGAGCGCCTCGCGCGCAGATCTCGTCGCCGACACCGCCCTGGACCTGCTCGCCGAACGCGGGATGCGCGGCCTGACCCACCGGGCGGTCGACGAGGCGGCCGGGCTGCCGCAGGGATCGACGTCGAACGTCGCCCGCACCCGCCAGGCCCTGCTGGAGCTGGCGGTACGGCGGCTGGCCGAGCGGGAGGCGCGCCTGCTGGCGCCGCACGAGATGCCGGTCCCGCGCACCGGCGACCCCGACGCGCTGGCGGACGCGCTGGCACTGGCCGTGCACCGCACGCTGACCGGCAACCGCACCCTGACCCTCGCCCGCTACGAACTGGCCCTGGAGGCCACCCGCCGCCCGGAGCTGCGGGCCTACTTCGACGCGGCGGGCGCCCGCTTCCGCGACCCGCTCCGCGCCCTGGTCACGGCGATGGGTTCCCCCGATCCGGAGCGGCATGTGCTGTCCCTGATCGCCTGGGCGGACGGGCTGATGTACTCCTGCGTGGCGGGCTCCTTCCACGCGCGCGTGCCGGAGCTCGAGGAGGTGCGGGCGAGTCTGCGGGAGCTGCTGCGGGGCATGTTCGGCACCGGAAAACCCCTGGCCCGCCGGACGGACGACGGGCCAAGATCAGGGACATGACGACCGAACGGAAAGATCCTCCCCTGAGCGCCGATGAGCGCACCATGCTGGAGAGCTGGCTGGAGTACCACCGGCAGACGCTGGCGTGGAAGTGCCAGGGACTGACCGACGAGCAGCTGCGGACCGCGTCCGTGGAGCCGTCCGAGCTGTCCCTGATGGGACTGGTGCGGCACATGTCCGACGTGGAACGGCACTGGTTCCGCCGGGTGCTCGTGGGAGACGACTCCGGGCCGATCTACTGGGGCGAACAGGACCCGGACGGCGACTTCCACGTCACCGGGGACGACACCTGGGCGGAGGCGTACGCCACCTGGCAGGCCGAGATCGACATCGCCCGCCGCAATGCCGCCGGCCTCGGCCTGGACCACCTGTCGAAGGGCAGGGACAAGTCCACCGGCGAGCCGTTCAGCCTGCGGTGGATCTACATCCACATGATCGAGGAGTACGCCCGGCACAACGGCCACGCCGATCTGATCCGCGAGCGCATCGACGGGACGACCGGGGAGTGAGACCGGCCGCCGGTGCCGGCCGCGGGCTGCGTCCGCACTCCCGCAGGCCCGGGATCACCCGTCCGTGGCCTCCTTCCGCCGTCCGCGGTGCACCGGCGGCCGGTCTCACT
>NZ_MUME01000519.1 GCF_002155915.1 Streptomyces thermovulgaris
CCGGGCGGACGGGTGCCCGGGCGGCGCTGGGCCCTGGTCATGACCTTGTTCATGAGTCCCCGTTCGATGTGGTCGTCCGGTGCGTACACCGGTGCCTACTGGGAAGTAACTTCCTGTGGGGCCTCTTGTACGGGGAGAACGCGGCGGCGGCAAGCACGGCGCGGCGCGCGTCGCGCGGCGGACGAATTCACTCATCAGAGTGATCGGGAGGGGCGTGTCCCTTGGGAGGACAAGGGCGCACCGGGTGAGGCGGCAGGCCCGGGGTGGACGTCCCGGGGGGCGTGGCCAGGACTCGAAAGAAGGCTTGCGCACGTATCCTGAAGGCCGTCCGGGTGGCGAAACTCCGACCACGAAAGCGGCCTGCCATGCGTGTCTACGTCCCTTTGACCCTCTCCGGTCTCGCCGAGGCGCACAAGACGGGAGAGCTCGGGGCGGAGTCGGTCCTCGCGTACGCCGTGACGCCCGCCCTGCGCGAGTGGTACCTCTCCGACGACATCGAGGAACTGGAGTACGCCGCACTGAGCCGGGCCGCGCTCGCCTCCCTGCGGCTGCTGGCCAAGGACCCGGGCGCACCGCGCCGCCGGGTCGTGGTCGCCGTGGACGTGCCCGACGGCGCGGCGGCGTCCGACCCCGACCGCGGACTCGACCCCGCCGCGCTCGGCGAGGTGCGGGTGACCGGCCCGCTGCCGCTGGGCAAGGCGGCCGCCGTGCACGTCGACGCGGACGAGGCGGAGGCGGACGTGGCCGCCGCCGCCCAGGCCCTGGAGGCGGCGGACGCGGGGGACGACGACGCCCAGTTCGTCGTGGACGGCGCCGAGGACCACGAGCTGCTGTGGTACGCCACCCAGGAGATCCCCCAGCTCGTCGGGGCCGACGGCTGAGGAACCCCCGGATCCCGGCCCCGACGAGCTGGGGGA
>NZ_MUME01000052.1 GCF_002155915.1 Streptomyces thermovulgaris
GGGGATGGCCCGCTTCAGGTCCCCCGCCGACTCGTAGGCGTAGGCGAGGTTGTTGCGGCTGGTCAGGGTGTCGGGGTGGGTGTCACCCAGCACCTGCTCGCACTGGGCGAGGGTGGTCTCAAACAGGGGGATGGCCCGCTTCAGGTCTCCCGCCGACTCGTAGGCGTAGGCGAGGTTGTTGCGGCTGGTCAGGGTGTCGGGGTGGGTGTCACCCAGCACCTGCTCGCGCTGGGCGAGGGTGGTCTCGTACAGGGGGATGGCCCGCTTCAGGTCTCCCGCCGACTCGTAGGCGCCGGCGAGGTTGTTGCGGCTGGCCAGGGTGTGGGGGTGGGTGTCGCCCAGCATCTGCTCGCACTGGGTGAGGACAGCCTCGTACAGGGGGATGGCCCGCTCCAGGTCTCCCGCCGCCTGGTAGGCGCCGGCGAGGTTGTTGCGGCTGGTCAGGGTGTGGGGGTGGGTGTCGCCCAGGATCTGTTCGTACTGGGTGAGGGTGGTCTCGTACAGGGGGATGGCCCGCTTCAGGTCTCCCGCCGCCTGGTAGGCGTAGGCGAGGTTGTTGCGGGTGGTCAGGGTGTGGGGGTGGGTGTCGCCCAGCACCTGCTCGCGCTGGGCGAGGGCGGCTGTGCGCAGGGGGATGGTGTGGGCATCGCGTCCCTGGCGGTCCAGGTAGTCTGCGGCGGCGTGGTAGACGTCGGCGGTGGCGGTCGATGCCGGACAGTGGGGCGGTGTGGATTCGGCGACGGCGATCACATGGGGCAGAAGCCGTTCCCACTGAGAGGTGTCGGTGTCCTCGTCGGGTGTGGCGTGCTGGATGAGGTGTTCGGCCTCCTGCCGACCCGGTGGGTAGCCGTCGGAGCTGGCGGGCTGGTAACGCAGGACGGTCTGCACCAGGCGGTGGACGCTGACGCTCTGCCGGTCGGCGCTGAACGAGATCATGTTGTAGGCGTGCAGCGCGCCCAGGGCCTCGCCGAGAGCGAGCGGGTCGGGGCAGAGCGGAGCGAGCAGGCTGCGGGGGATGTCGTCGGGCGCGAGCCAGGCCATGGCGTTCAGCAGGGTGACGGCCCGCGGGTTGCGGCGTTCGACGGCGGCCAGGGTGTGGCGCCAGATCCGGGCGATGGTGCGCTCAGGGTCGATCCCGCCCGCGGCGGTGTCCATGACCTGCCCGAGCATCTGCCGGTAGTCAGCCAGCGAGGTACCGGTCTCGTACAGGTAGGCACCCGCCTGCTCCAGCGCCAGCGGCAGATGACCAAGATCGGCGGCCAGAGCCGCGGCATCGCGACGCTGCTTCGGTGTAGGGGTGTGTTCTGGTCCGAAGGCAAGGGTGCACAGCAGATCCACGGCCGCCTCAGGATCGAGCAGGCCGAGAGCCATGGTGGGGGCGATTTTGTGCCAGCCGGTGGCGATGCGGCTGGTGGCCAGATGGTGCCCGTCCGGCAGCGTGCCCAGATAGTGGCGCAGGTCGGCAGGGTCTTCGACGTTGTCGAAGATGAGCAGCCAGCCGGGATGCCACTGCAGCCACAGGATCGCCCACGCCGCCCGCTCCTGCACACCCACCGTGGCCGCCCACTGCGGGCACAGCCGCATGGCAAGGCCGGCCAGGCCGGTGACGATCTGCTCGCTGCTGGAGGCGTTGATCCACCACACCAGCATGTACGTATGCCGGTAGGCGTGGGCGTAGTGCAGGGCGAGCGTGCTCTTGCCGATCCCGCCCAGCCCGTGGACCGCCCGCACACCGGAGATCTGGGTGACCGCGGCCTCCCCCTGATCCGTCAGCATCCGGCGCAGCTTGGCCAGCTCGTCCTGGCGTCCGACGAACTGCCCGGACGCGGACCCCGGCAGGTTCACAGCCCCCGGTGGCGCCTCCACCTCCCGGGCCCAGCGCACCGCCTCGGCCGGCAGCATCACCACCCGGGCGCCATCCCCGGTGATCGCCACACCGACATTGCCGCCCACCGCCATGGATCGGACACCTGTCGCCTGCGGTCCCATGTCCCTGGGCATGCTGCTGTTGGTCATGGCTGGATCGTCGTGTGGTCTCCGGTGATGGCCGTGGTGATGGTCTTGGCAGCAATCGACCGCTCACCCGCAGCCGTCACATGCACCGTCTCACCAGAGGCGGGCAGCAGCCGGGCCAGTTCGGCCCGCAACTCGGCATCCTCACGCAAGGCGCGCTTGATCTGCTGGCGCACCGCGGCCGCCGCATCCTCATCCTCCGGCGCTTCGGCCGCGTCCTGGACCGCGGCCTCCAGCTCCGCCCGCCCCCGCTCGTCCCGGCGGCGCCACACCGCCTGCAGGATTCGCCGCCCCAGATTCGCTGTGGCATCCACGGCTGCGTTCTCCGCCCGGGAGAACACCGCCACCCCGTACGCACTCACCGCAGTCGAGAGATACGGCCCCGCCTGCTGCACCAACTGCACGATCTCAGCGCTCACATGATCCCCCATCAGTCGCGGCTCAGGATGACCAGTCTAGGGACACAATCCCTGCTCATACAGCCCAAACACCCAAACCACCCCGAGCAGTTCCACTGCCAGCCGGAAAACTCTCAGCACCTTCTTGATGCCGTAGTCCGGGCCTTGGCCAAGGTGCTCAGAAGAGCGGCATGCAAGCCTTGGCCGGGCGGCCCGATCGCCCTACGCCGCCACCGTGCTGGGCCACTGAGGGGCGTTGCCGTCATTGCTGCTGGCGGTGCTGCCATGTGACCACCGCTTCAGGAGTTCGATCAAGGGACTGGGCTGCCGTTGTCCGGGCCTGCCTCGGTGGTGAGCGCCGTCCGTGCGGCACCAGGAGGATCTGTCTGCGTCCGCCACTGTTGATGTCACTAGTGGATGTCAGCGGTCACCGGGCGGTGGGCTGGCACGCGGCTCCGGAGGCCGCTCCAGCTATGAGCAGCGGTGATGGTCGGAGCCCTCCTCGCGGTGGGAGCACTGTTGGTAGTCCACGGATAGTCCATGCGCCGACCACCGATCAGTTGTGGCGTTCCTTCTCCGCAACCGCGGGTCGGGGACTGGGGTGACGGCTCAGCAGGGTCACTGTCCAGTGCTGCTGTGGGTTCTCCGGACTTGGACGCCGTTTCAGTTGGCGAGTCGGCGACAGCTGATGAGGGCTGCGGCGCTGTCGACGAAAGCGAGGAAGTGTTCGGCCTTGCGTTCGTAGCGGCGGTGGAGCCTCCGGCATCCGGCGAGCCAGGACACCGTTCTCCCGACAACCCACCGGTGTTGGCCGAGCCGCGTGGAGGACTCGGTGCCCTTGCGGGCGATGCGGTGCTGGATGCCGCGCTTGCGCAGTCATTTCCGCAGGTGGCCGCATCGTAGTTCTTGTCGGCGTGGAGCTTGGCCGGGCACCGGCGGCGCGGGCCGTATTGGGAGCGGACGGGCGGATACCGCGCACGAGCGGCTCGAGTGCCTGGCTGTCGTGCAGGTCGGCGCCGAAGATGCCCAGTGACAGCGACACACCATTCCGGTCGGTGGCGTCCACAACTCGTCCGGCACCAAACGCTCGACCAGATCCGCCATGCACGGCTCAATGAATGATCACACCAACAGAAACGGCCTCTCAGGGCTCGCCCGCGGCATCGTCGACCATCCATGCCTCGGGCGTGATCACCTCGGCCGGCCGCTGGGCGATCCGCCGCCGCACCGGCAGCCAATCCCGCGGCGACTGGTTCACGAACTGCCGCAGAGCCTGCATGCTGCTCGTCCGGCAGCCGCTCGGTCATCGGCTGGACCGACATGCGTCGGCCGTCCAGCGTCAGACCTCGCAGACAACACGCGCCCCACCACCGCTGATCCCGCCGCGGCAGTGAGGCGAACACATCGGCAACGAACTCCGCCAACCCGACGGCCCCGGGCTCGCCGCACTGTCGTCCGGCGAGTCCGGGGCCGTGTCGTGAGATGTGGCCGACGGCCCGTCAGCGCGGCGGCTGCTGGCCGGACGGCGGCTGCTGGCCGGACGGCGGCTGTCCGGGGGCCTGCGGTCCGGGCGCCTGCTGCCCGGACGGCTGCGGTCCGGACGGCAACTGTCCAGGCGACTGCTGCCCGGACGGCTGCGGCCCAGACGGCAGCTGTCCGGACGGCAGCTGTCCGGGTGCCTGCGGCCCGGACGGCCGTGGTCCAGGTGCCTGCGGTCCGGGGGGCTGCTGTCCGGGCGGCAGTGTCGCGCCGGAGGGCCGTGGGGCCGCGTCCGGGGGTGGCGGACCGGGGTCGAAGGCGGCCTGTGGCTGCCCTGTGCGCATCACGTCCTCCAGACGCCTGCGTATGTCCGCCGCCGCGTCACGTACACGTGCGGGTACGTCACCGCGCTCGGCGATGAGTTGGTGGTAGATGGGGGCGTCTTGGAACATGAGTGACCTTCCCTTCCGGTCCGCGGTTTCGCTCCGCCGGACAACGGTGCCCGAGTGTAAGGCCCGTACTGGTTCTTCTTGCGAGGGGTCCATGACACCCTGTCACCTTTTCGGTTGTGCTCTCCGGGCGGCGGGTCACGCACGACGTGTCCGGTGTGCGATGTTCGTGACGGTCGGCGGTGGAATGCTCCCGGGTCCGCGGCGCGTCCCGGGCGCATGACGGCCGCATGGCGATCGCATGAACAAGGAAGTCATGGACATGCTCAAGAGCGTGAAAGCTCATTAAGGTCCGAACAGACCACGTGCCCCTACGACTTGGAGCTGACGTGCACCGCAGAATCATCGCGCCGGGCGCACTGGCAGCGGCCACTTTGCTGCTGGCGATCCCGGCATCGGCCGCGACCCACTCCCCCGGTGCACCGGGGATCGGCGACCCCTACTACCCCGACTACGGCAACGGCGGCTACGACGTCTCCCACTACGACCTCAGGCTGACCTACCAGCCGGAGACGGACCAGCTGTCGGGCACGGCGACGATCTCGGCACGGACCACGCAGGACCTCTCCCGCTTCAACCTGGACTTCCTGCTGGACGTCAGCGAAGTGCGGGTCAACGGCGCGAAGGCCGGGTTCACCACCGCCCGTCAGCACGAGCTGGTGGTCACCCCGAAGACCCCGCTGGCCAAGGACACGCCGATGACGGTGGTCGTCCGCTACAGCGGGGTGCCGTCGTCGAAGAGCGCCTACGGGTTCACCGCCTGGCAGCGCACCCCGGACGGCGGGGTCGCGGCGGGCGAACCCGAGTCGGCCTGGTGGTGGTTCCCCAGCAACGACCACCCGCTCGACAAGGCCACCTACGACGTGTCGGTGGCGGTGCCGGACGGCACGCAGGCGATCTCCAACGGCACCCTGCAGTCGACCAGCTCCAGGCTGGGCTGGACCCGCTGGAACTGGCGCGAGAACAAGCCGCAGGCGACCTATCTGGCCACGCTCGCGCTCGGTAAGTTCGACATCACCACCGGCACGTCGGAGAGCGGCGTCCCGGTCATCAACGCCTACAGCAAGGACCTCGGCGACAACGACGGGGCGGCCCGGGCGAGCGTGGAGCGCACCGGTGAGATCCTCGACTGGCTGACCGGCTACCTCGGGCCGTATCCGTTCAGCTCGGCCGGGGGCTACGTCCCGAACACGAAGGCCGGGTACGCGCTGGAGACGCAGTCGCGGGTGTACTACAGCCCGAGGCAGTTCGCCAACGGCTCCAACACCTCCGTCGTCGTGCACGAGCTGGCCCACCAGTGGTACGGCGACAGCGTGTCCGTCAAGGGCTGGAAGGACATCTGGCTCAACGAGGGCTTCGCGCGCTACGCCCAGTGGCTGTGGTCCGAGCACGAGGGCGAGGGCACGGCACAGCAGCTGGCGGACTACGTGTACGCCTCGTACCCCGCCGACGACCCCTTCTGGACGGTGAAGCCGGGCGACCCGGGCCCGGACAAGCAGTTCCACGCCGCGGTCTACGACCGGGGTGCGCTCGCCGTCCAGGCACTGCGCAACGAGATCGGCGACGAGGCGTTCTTCACCCTGCTGAAGGGCTGGCCCCGGCAGCACGCCTACGGCAACGCGTCCGTGGCCGACTTCCAGAAGTACGCCGAGCAGATCTCGGGCAAGCCGCTGGCCGCGCTCTTCGACACCTGGCTGTTCCAGCCGTCGAAGCCGCCGGCTCCCGCGGCACGGGCGGCGTCCCTGGCGAAGGACCCGGCTCCCGCGCAGCCGAAGTCGTGGAAGAAGATCCAGGCCACGAACGACGTGCACACCCACTGAGCGGCGGCCGGGCGGCCGGGGACGGAGTGACCGCCCCGGCCGCCCGGCCTCACTCGTCGTGGTCGTGCACGGTCACCGCGATCCCCCGCTCCACCAGCCGCCTTCGTATCAGCGGTTCGATCCGGTCCCAGGGGGTGTCGTGCGGGTCGGGCCGGCTCCGATGAGCGGTGCCCTTGCAGCCGAGTCGAGCGGGATCCGGTGCGTGCAGATGCAAGGCGGAGGAGGGAGTCGACGCGGAGCGTCGGCGAGTGACGGCAACGCCGCAGATGCGCGTGCCGAACCCCGCGACCTGCGGCACGATCCGCACGACACCCCCTGGCTGCCGCCGGCCAGGCCGCAGCCGATGCGGGGCATGTGCACGGACGCGCCGAGCCCGGCCGCCCGGTCGGCGAGCCGGCCCAGGGCCGTGTCGATCGCCTCGTACCGCACGGGGGCCTTCCTGGTGGTGGTCCGCCGTATGCCGTGCTGGCCGATCATGTTGGCCACCCACAGGGACGGCTCGACCCGGACGAGCCGGACGGCGCCCAGGCCGAAGTCGTTCCCCGCGCGGTCGCGGCACCGGGCACGGCAGTCGGCCTCCGGTTCGGGCCGGCGCCGGGAGAGGGCCGACACAGAACCCCTCCCCCAGCCGCCGGCGTCGTTGCAGACCTGGGCGATCACCCTGGTGCCCTCACCCGGCGGCGCGGCGGCGTCGCCCCGGACGTACGTGATCCTCGGCATGGCGCCACCGCAGGGGCCGCCTCCGACAACGGAACGGGCTCCGAGCCGCTGCTTCGTGTGCCCCGGGGCGCACCGCGGACAGGGCTTTCACAGTGTTGGTGGGACAGTGATACTGCTGTACATGACGACCGACGCCGACGAGCCGCCCCTCACGATCGACGAACTGGCCGCACGGGCCGGTGTCACGGTGCGCACGGTCCGCTTCTACAGCAGTCGGGGCCTGCTGCCGCCGCCGGTGATCGGTCCGCGCCGGGTGGGTCACTACGGGCCGGAGCACCTGGCGCGTCTGGCGCTGATCGAGGAGATGCAGCAGCAGGGCATGACGCTGGCCGCGATCGAGCGTCATCTGCGGCAGCTGCCGCCGGATCTCACCCCGCACGACCTGGCCGTCCAGCGGGCGGTGGTCGCCTCCTGGGCCCCCGAGACGGTCGAGACGCTCACCCGGGCCGAGCTGGAGCAGCGCGCCGGGCGGGCGCTGAGCGACGAGGACGTGGAGCGGCTGGCGGCTCTGAACGTGGTCACGGCCGACGGGGACGCCTTCCGTGTCGACTCCGGGCTGCTGCGGCTGGGGGTGCAGCTGCTCGACGTACCGCTGTCCCAGGAGACGGTCCTCGCCGCGCGCACGGCGCTGATCGGGCACGCGCGCGCGGCCGCCCACGAGCTGTCGGCGCTGCTGCGCGGCGCGGTCGCCGAACGGGACACGGAGGATGTGAAGTCCCTGTCCGCCCATATGCACCCTCTGGTGGTGCAGGCGCTGCTCACCGTCTTCCAGCGCTCGCTCAGGCAGGAGCTGCGCGAGTGGATCGGCGCCGGCCGGCCGGAGGAGCCCCGGGGAGCGGGTCCCCGGGGCTCCTCCGGCTGAGAGCCGGGCCGCACTCGTCCGAGGGCCGGGCCGCTCCTCAGCGGGCGTCGGTGAACGTCTCCCCCTTCTCCGCCTTCTCCAGCAGCAGGGCCGGCGGGGTGAACCGCTCGCCGTAGCGCTCGGCGAGTTCCCGCGCGCGTGCCACGAAGCCCGGCAGGCCGCCGTCGTAGCCGTTGATGTACTGCAGTACGCCGCCGGTCCAGCCCGGGAAGCCGATGCCGAGGAGGGAGCCGACGTTGGCGTCGGCGACGGAGGTCAGCACGCCCTCCTCCAGGAGCCTGACCGCATCCAGCGCCTCGGAGAAGAGCATGCGCTCCTGCATGTCCCGGAACGGGATCCGGTGCCCCGGCCTGGTGAAGTGCTCCCGCAGCCCAGGCCACAGCCGGGTCCGCCTGCCCTCCTCGTCGTACTCGTAGAAGCCCGCGCCGCCGCTGCGTCCCGTGCGGCCGAACTCGTCCACCATGCGGTCGATGACCGCCTCCGCGGGGTGCGGGGACCAGGTGCCGCCCGCCTCCTCGACGGCCCGCTTCGCCTCGTCCCGGATCCTGCGGGGCAGGGTGAGCGTCAGTTCGTCCATCAGGGACAGCACCTTGGCCGGGTAGCCGGCCTGGGCCGCCGCCTGTTCGACGGAGGCCGGCTCGATGCCCTCGCCGACCATCGCCACACCCTCGTTGAGGAAGTGGCCGATCACCCGGGAGGTGAAGAATCCGCGCGAGTCGTTGACGACGATCGGGGTCTTGTCGATCTGCCGGACCAGGTCGAAGGCGCGGGCCAGTGCCTCGTCGCCGGTGCGCCGGCCCTTGATGATCTCGACCAGCGGCATCTTGTCGACGGGCGAGAAGAAGTGCAGCCCGAGGAAGTCGGCCTGGCGCTCCACGCCCTCGGCGAGCGTGGTGATGGGCAGGGTGGAGGTGTTGGAGCACAGCAGCGCGTCGGGGGCGACGACCTGCTCGATCTCCTGGAACACCTTGTGCTTGAGGGCCAGGTCCTCGAAGACGGCCTCGATCACCGCGTCGCAGCCGGCGAGGTCGGCGACCTCGGCGGTGGGGGTGATGCGGGCCAGCAGCGCGTCCGCCTTCTCCTGGCTGGTGCGGCCCTTGGCGACGGCCTGGGCGCACAGCTTCTCGGAGTAGCCCTTGCCCTTGACGGCGTTCTCCAGGGACACGTCCTTCAGGACGACCTCCAGCCCCGCGCGGGCGCAGGCGTAGGCGATGCCCGCGCCCATCATGCCGGCGCCGAGGACCGCCACCTTGCGGACCTGGCGGGGCTCGACGCCCTGGGGGCGGCCGGCACCGGAGTTGACGGTCTGCAGGTCGAAGAAGAACGCCTGGATCATGTTCTTCGCGGTCTGCCCGGTGGCCAGCTCCACGAAGTAGCGGGTCTCGATGACCTGGGCGGTCTCGAAGTCGACCTGGGCGCCCTCGACGGCCGCGGCGAGGATGTTGCGCGGGGCCGGGTACGGGGCGCCGTTCGTCTGCTTGCGCAGATTGGCCGGGAAGGCGGGCAGGTTGGCGGCGAACTTGGGGTCGGCCGGGGTGCCGCCGGGGATGCGGTGACCAGGCCTGTCCCAGGGCTGCTGCGCCTCGGGGTGGGCGTCGATGAACGCGCGGGCCTTGGCCATCAGTTCGTCCCGGCTGGTGGCCACCTCGTGGACCAGGCCGTGTTCCTGGGCGCGGCGCGCGGTGTACTGCTGCCCCTGCAGCAGCACCTTCAGCAGGGCGTCGGCGATGCCCAGCAGCCGTACGGTGCGGACGATGCCGCCCCCACCGGGGAGCAGGCCGAGGGTCACCTCGGGGCAGCCGATCCTCGTGCCGGGGGTGTCGAGGGCGATGCGGTGGTGGCAGGCCAGGGCGAGTTCGTACCCGCCGCCCAGGGCCGCGCCGTTGATCGCGGCGACGACCGGCTTGCCCAGGGTCTCCAGGCGGCGCATGTTCCGCTTGAGGGCGAGGCTGCCGTCGAAGAGGTCCTGGGCGGTGTCGGGGGTGACCCGGATCAGGTCGCGCAGGTCGCCGCCGGCGAAGAAGGTCTTCTTGGCGGAGGTGAGGATGACGCCGCGGATGCCGTCCTTCTCGGCCTCCAGGCGGTCCACGACGGCGGCGAAGGAGTCGCGGAACGCCTGGTTCATGGTGTTCGCGGACTGGCCGGGGTCGTCCAGGACGAGGGTGACGACACCGGTGTCGTCCTGTTCCCAGCGGATGGTGGTGCTCTCGGTCATGTCACAGGTCTCCGTTGAGGTCTGAGGGGGAAGGCGCCGCTGGGACGGGTCAGACGCGCTCGACGACGGTGGCGATGCCCATGCCGCCGCCCACGCACAGGGTGACGAGGCCGTAGCGCTTGTCCTGGCGCTCCAGTTCGTCGACGAGGGTGCCGAGGAGCATCGCGCCGGTGGCGCCGAGCGGGTGGCCGAGGGCGATGGCGCCGCCGTTGACGTTGACCTTGTCCAGGGACAGGCCCATCTCCTTCACGAAGCGCAGCACGACCGCGGCGAAGGCCTCGTTGATCTCGACGAGGTCGATGTCGTCGATGGTCAGGCCGGCCTTGGCGAGCGCCTTGCGGGTGGCGGGGGCGGGGCCGGTGAGCATGATGGTGGGCTCGGAGCCGGAGACGGCGGCGGAGACGATCCGGGCGCGCGGGGTGAGGCCGTGGCGCTCGCCGGCCTCCCGGGAGCCGATGACGACGAGCGAGGCGCCGTCCACGATGCCGGAGGAGTTGCCCGCGTGGTGGACGTGGTCGATCCTCTCCAGCCAGTGGTACTTCTGCAGGGCCACGGCGTCGAAGCCGCCGAGCTCGCCGATGTCCGCGAAGGACGGCTTGAGGGCGGCGAGGGAGTCGGCGGTGGTGCCGGGGCGCATGTGCTCGTCGCGGTCGAGGACGACCAGCCCGTTGCGGTCCTTCACCGGCACGACGGAGCGGTCGAAGCGGCCCTCCTTCCAGGCGGTGGCCGCGCGCTCCTGGGACAGGGCCGCGTACTCGTCGACGTCCCGCCGGGAGAAGCCCTCGAGGGTGGCGATCAGGTCGGCGCTGATGCCCTGGGGCACGAAGTCGACGGCGAGGTTGGTCATCGGGTCGTTGAACCAGGCGCCGCCGTCGGAGGCCATCGGGACCCGGGACATCGACTCGACGCCGCCTGCGAGGACCAGGTCCTCCCAGCCGGAACGCACCTTGGCGGCGGCCAGGTTGACGGCCTCCAGGCCCGAGGCGCAGAAGCGGTTCTCCTGCACACCGGCCACCGTCTCGGGCAGTCCGGCGGCGATCGCGGCGATGCGGGCGATGTCGGAGCCCTGGTCGCCGATCGGGCTGACGACGCCGAGCACGATGTCGTCGATCGCGGCCGGGTCCAGGCCGGGGAGGCGGTCGCGGATCTCGTGGATGAGGCCGACCACCAGGTCGACGGGCTTCGTGCCGTGCAGGGCGCCGGTGGCCTTGCCGCGCCCGCGCGGGGTGCGGATCGCGTCGTACACATACGCTTCGGTGCTCACTGGCCAGCCTTTCGATGAGGAGTTTCGTCCTGAGGACGCCGGGGGTCGTCGTCCTGAACGCCCTCGAGGAGGGCGGGCACGTCCCAGTCGCGGGCCACACAGGCCGTGTCGGCGCCGGGCCGGGCGGGGCCGCTGCGGACGGCGGTGGGGGT
>NZ_MUME01000520.1 GCF_002155915.1 Streptomyces thermovulgaris
ATATATGTATAAGAGACAGCGGTCCTCGAAGAGGGCGGGGGAGGAGACGGGGCCGCGGCGCGGGGTGCCGAGGCGCCACCACAGGGCGCCGAGCACGACGAGGGCGGCCGCGACGACGGCGGCCAGGCCGGCGCTTCCGCCGGGTGTGGCGGCCGAGGCGGAGTCGAAGAGGGTGCCGAGCCATTCCCAGAAGGCGCTCAGCGCGCGGTGCAGCAGCCCGGGATCGTGCTCGTGATACATGCTCTTGGACAGTTCGCGCCGGGCCTCCTCTTGTGCGGGGTCCCGCGGGACGGTCACCGGCGGTTCGGTCGGGTCGGCCGTGCGCGAGAGCGCCGGCAGCGCTGTGAGAACTCCCCCCGTCAGCCGCACGCCGTCAGCTCCCCGGGGCGGTCGGGGCGGAACCATGGCCCGGAACGCCGGCGGCCCGGGCCAGTTCGAGGTCGAGGGCCTCGCGGCGGATGCGCTGGTCGATGTAGAGCAGCACGGTGACGCAGGCCGAGATCGGAAGGGTGATCGTCAGGCCGATCACCGACCCGATCCCGCTGATGATCAGGTAGGACCAGCTCGGTTCGGGGGTGCCCTCGAGGAAGCCGGCCAGACCGTCCCCGCCGGACAGGAGGGCGATCACGGCGAAGGGGAGGGCGACCACCAGGGAGACCATGGACGTGAGGACCACGGTCAGCAGCTGGATGCCGAAGATCCGCCACCAGGAGCCGCGGACCAGCTTGGCGGACCGGCTCATCGCTTTGGTGATGCCCTGCTTCTCCAGCATCAGGGCCGGCGAGGCCAGGGAGAAGCGGATCGCCAGCCAGAGGGCGGGCACGCAGGCGGCGAGGATGCCCAGGAAGGCCAGCCCGGCGCCGCCGAGGGGGGATCCCGCGGCGGCCACGAGGATGCCGGGCAGCGCGCCGGCGGTGACTATGCCCAGGCAGATCAGCAGCAGCAGGAGGACCAGCCCGAACAGCTTGAGCAGCAGCGGGCGCGCGTCCCGCCAGGCCTCGCCGACGGTGACCGGCCTGCCGAGCACCGCGCGGCTGGTGACCATCGTGAGCAGTGCGGTGGCCACGACGGTGCCGGCCATGGTGACCACGAAGACGGCCCCGGAGCCGAGCAGGGAGTCGAGCATGGCGCCGCCGATCTCGGCCGGGGTGGCGTTCGGGTCGCCGAGCACCTGGTTGGTCCGGGCGGAGGTGGAGCGCTGCGCCAGGATGACGACGATCTGGGTGAGGACCGCCACGACCAGGGAGACGCCCAGGACGGTGCGCCAGTAGGTGCGCATGGTGGTCACCGCGCCGTCGAGGATCTCGCCCAGGCCCAGCGGGCGGAGCGGGATCACCCCGGGCTTGGCCGCGGGTGGCGGGCCGCCCCAGCCCGTGCCCCAGGCGCTGTAGCCGCCGGGGCCGCCGTAGCCGCCCGGGGTGCCCCAGCCGGAGCCGGGGGGCGGCGGCGGCGGCCCCGGCGGCTACAGCGCCTG
>NZ_MUME01000521.1:0-171 GCF_002155915.1 Streptomyces thermovulgaris
GGTGGTGGCCCTGGTGTGGGCGAATTCGCCGTGGTCGGGGGCGTATGCCGCGCTGTGGGCGACCGAGGCGTCGGTGGCCGTCGGCGGGGTGGGGCTGTCGATGGATCTGGCGCACTGGGTCAACGACGGGCTGATGGCGTTGTTCTTCTTCGTCATCGGTCTGGAGGTGCG
>NZ_MUME01000521.1:202-673 GCF_002155915.1 Streptomyces thermovulgaris
ACCGACACCGCCTTCATGCTCGGGGCGCTGACCGTTGTCGGTCCGCGGTTTGTCACCCAGCTGCGGGTGTTCTTGCTGGCGATCACGGTCATCGACGACATCGTGGCGGTGGCGGTGATCGGTCTGGTCTTCTCCGAGACCCTGCATCTGCGTGCGCTGCTGGTCGCGGGGGTGCTGTGCGGTGTGCTGGCGGTGCTGGGGCGGTTGGGGGTGTGGCGGACCGTGCCGTATGCGCTGGTGATGGTGGCGCTGTGGGTGGCGACGCTGCGGGCGGGGCTGCATGCCTCCATCGCGGGCATGATCGGCGGGCTGCTCATTCCGGCGCATGCGCCCAGCCGGCAGGCGGTGGAGGTGGCCGCCCGGCTGTTTCGGGCCTTTCGGCAGTCGCCGCAGGCGCGGGTGGGGCTGAGTGCGCGGCGGGGGCTGAAGCGGGCGGTGTCGGTCAACGAGCGGCTGCAGACGGTGCTGCAT
>NZ_MUME01000522.1 GCF_002155915.1 Streptomyces thermovulgaris
GAGGCGGAGGGGCGGAGAGTAAGGGGATGTGCGAGGCGGCGACGGTGGGGACGGGGGCGAGGGTCGCCTGCTCGGTGGGTTCCGGTGCCGGGACCGAGGAGAAGGCTCAGCCCATGGGCAAGCCGGCGGATAAGGTCGTGCATGTCGACGCTCCTGGACAGCGTTGGCCGTGCCCCGGGGCCCTGCCAGGCCGCCGGGGTCTTTGTTTGTGGTCGCAGACTACTTTGCTTCAGGACGCATTAGGTAGCAATAGGAAGCATGCAGTTGCACCCGTACGTGGTGGCCCGCTACCCGTCGCCTTAGCGTGCAGCCATGGCTGATGAGCGTGAATGGAGACCCGATCCGACGAGTCACGTCTACGTGTATCTGCAGGTCGTGCACCACATCGCTGAGCAGATCCGGACTGGACGGCTGCCTGCGGGGGCACGCCTCCCGGCCGAACGGGACCTCGCGGAGCAGTACGGCGTAGCCGTCAACACCATTCGCCGGGCCATCCGCGAGCTGCGCGACCGAGGGCTGGTCATCACCGTCCCCATCAAGGGAACCTTCGTACGCCCCGAGTCGGCCTCCGACGCCGCCCGAACGAACAACGACAGCCCCGCCGGCTGACGGCCCCGCCCGGCCCAGCCCGCTCCACCGCTTCCCGGCGCGCCGG
>NZ_MUME01000523.1 GCF_002155915.1 Streptomyces thermovulgaris
AGGTGTGTATGAGAAACAGTCCCCGCACCGAGCGCACCGCCCGCACGCCCTCCCGCTACGGGGTGCGGGAGGACCGGCCGCAGCCCCAGCAGCGGTGGCTGCCGGAGATGTGGAACGGCCGGGAGTGGCAGCTGTGCGGAACCCCGCGCCGGGACCGGCGCGAGGCGGAGCTGTTCATCGCCGCCCAGCGCCGGGCGCCCCGCGCCGCGACGGCCTACCGGCTCGTGCACGAGTTCACCGACTACGAGGTGGTACGGATCTGGGGCCACCCCGTGCGGACCGACATCGAGCCGCTGGGCGGCCCCTAGTACCGCGACGGTGCTTGCCGTGGCCGGTGGCCGCGGCGTGTGGTCCGGGGGTGGGGCGGGGGTATTTATCATGGCCGGATGGCCGCGCTCGGTGCATGAGGGTGCGGGTGTGACAGGTCGGGTTGCGGCTGGTGGGAGCACAGTGGCGATGGCAGTGCCGGAGCGCCGGTCGACGGGTGCGCGAGAGGGCGGCGGGGCGTTCCGCATCGAGCCGGTGTCCCGGGTCGCGGACCGGGTCGCGGAGCAGATCCGCTCCTACATCGTGGACGAGGATCTGGCCGAGGGGGAGCGGCTGCCCAGTGAGCGGCGGCTGGCGGAGCTGGTGGGCAGTTCCCGTCCGACGGTCAGTCAGGCGTTGCGGTCGCTGGCGGTGCAGGGGCTGGTGACGATCCGGCCGGGTTCCGGTGCGTACGTGCTGCGCCGGCCGGCGAGCATGGTGGACACGAGCATTGAGCTGATGCTGCGTCTGGAGCCCGATTCGGTCGGGGAGGCGGCGCATCTGCGGTTCCTGCTGGAGCTGACGGCGGGGCGGCAGGCGATCGCGCACCGGGCCGGGGACCTGGAGCCGCTGGAGCGGGCGCTGGAGGGTCTGCGGCAGGCGCGGGGGAGTGCGGCGGAGTGGATCGCGGCCGACACGGTGTTCCATGTCGAGGTCGTGCGCCTGGCCGGCAACCGGTTTCTGACGAGCCTGTTCTCCAGCGTGCACACCGCGCTGGTGGAGAAGGCGTACGAGCGGTGGGTGACCGGCAAGCAGGTGCCGAGCTGGCTGACGGGCGAGGGGTTCGAGGAGCAGATCGCTTTGCACGAGCCGATGGCGCAGGCGCTGGCGCAGGGCCGGCGCCGGGAGTTCGAGCGTGCCGCGATCGCCCACCAGCGTGCGCTGCTGGAGCACATGGACTTGCACCTGCCCGACTGGGACCGCGGCCTGTAGCCCGCCGTGCGCCCGCGTGTGCGCGGGCCGGCCCCGCCGTATCCCTCGCCGGCAGGGGATACGGGACGGTTCCCGCTGCCGGGAAGCGCAAGCCCCCGCACCCGCAGCAGCCGGGAACAGCCCCGCTGCCCGTCCCCTTTTCCGGTTTTCCGGGCAGGCCGATCCCCTGACAGGCGGAAGCGGCAGAACGTCTCACCGCGCCCCCGGTCCGCCCGGCCCGCGTGTCCGGCCGCGGCATGCGACGCCCGTGGTCCGGCGGTGTCCGGCAGCCGTGCCGCGCGGCGGGAACACCGAGGCGCTTCTCGCACAGTTCACCCCCGGCGCGGTCGTGTCCCCCTCGGCCTCCTGCCGGGAGGGTGCTGCCAAAGCGGCGTGCCGGAGGACCGGCCGTGAAGGACCGCGGGACGCGGGGACGAACGGCGGAGCCGGCGGGAGCAGACCGGTTTCCGGGGGCCTGCTCCCGCACCGCCCCCTGTCACCTGCTTCACGGCTGCGCCTGCGAGGCCTGCGGCTCCCGGGCCCGGCACGGCGTCGTTCCTCTTGCCGCGGTTGATGATCCTGCCGGTGCCGTCGGGCCCCGGCGGCACCGGCAGGATCATCA
>NZ_MUME01000524.1:0-1706 GCF_002155915.1 Streptomyces thermovulgaris
TCGTCCGCCGCCCGGGCGGCGTCCGCGGCGGACGCCGGAGCGGGCGCGCCGCTCGGCGGCACGGTGGCCGTCGAGGCGCTGGTCACGGGCGTGCCGTCCGTGGTCGCCGCGCCGGTGGCGGCCGTGGGGGGCGCGGGTGCCGGGGCCGTGGCGCCGGGGCCGGTGAGGGCGGCGGCCAGGCTCTCGACCGTGGGATGCCGGTAGACGTCCTTCATCGACACGGACGGCAGGTCCGCCCGCTTGCGGACGCGTGCGCAGAACCGGGCCATCACGAGCGAGTCCGCGCCCAGATCATGGAAGAAATGGTGGTCCGCCGACACCTGCTCCACGCCCACGACGTCGGCCAGCACCTCCGTCAGAAGCCGCACGGCACGAGCCTTCGGATCGGCGGACCGGCCGGCGGACCTGTTCTCGGTCCTGCCGCTGCCGTTTTCGTCGGGGCACAGGGAAGTGCCGGGGGGCGCGGCAGCCCGGGCATCGGTGGAATTCCCGGCCATGTGAGCTCCGGTGTCGTCGGTGTGATCGCGGGTGGGGGCTTTTCCCGCCCGTAGCGGCGCCGGGCTTTTCACAGCGGAATTCCTGACGCCCGCCCCTCCAGTGGACCGGGCCGGCACCCTCCGCGTCATGCCGCTGAATCTCGTTACTTGACATCCGGCATCAACAGGTCTAAAGGCCCCCGCGAGCGTGATGCCGCCGGGCGGCCGCTCAGCGCGGAGGACCGAACCCTGCCCGTGCAGAACGCGCCCGCCGCATTCCGGCCCCGGCGGGGCGCCTATACGAAAAGGCACAGCCGGTCAAGTCCCGAATTCCGGTGGCATGACACGGTCGCGCCGGCCGCGCGTACTGGAGGGGTCTCAAGGGAGTCGCCCCGGCAGGCGGCGTCCTCCGTCGGCCGCCCGCATCACGGACGAGCGGCACGGACGGGTCACCGCACAGCAGGAGGCAGTCGTGCCAGTGATATCCACCCCCCAGGCCTTCAACCAGGACGATCTCTATGTCGATCTCGAGGAGATCGTCGGCCGGCGGATCTTCCTCAAGTGCGAGGGGTTCAATTTCGCGGGGTCCATCAAGCTCAAGGCCGCCGCCGAAATGGTCGAGGCCGCCGAACGCGAGGGCCGTCTCCACAGCGACTCGATCCTCGTCGAGTCCTCCTCCGGCAATCTGGGCGTGGCCCTGAGCGTGATCGCGGCCAGCAAGGGCTACTCGTTCGTGTGCGTGACCGACTCCCGGTGCAATCTGCCCACCCGGCTGCTCATGGAGGCCCTCGGCAGCCGGATCCACATCGTCACCGAGCCCGCCCCCGAGGGGGGACTGCTCGCCGCGCGCCTCAACCACGTCCGTGCGCTGTGCGCCTCGGACGACCGCTATGTGTGGCTCAACCAGTACACCAACCCCAAGAACCAGATGGCGCACTTCCGCACCACCGCTCCCGCCATCGCCCGCCGCTTCCCCGATCTCGACGTCCTCTTCGTCGGGGCGGGCACCACCGGCACGCTGATGGGCTGCGCCCGCTACTTCCGCGGCTGGCACAGGCCGGTGCACATCGTCGCCATCGACAGCGAGGGTTCCGTCACCTTCGGGGACACCCCGGGCCGGCGCATGATCCCCGGCCTGGGCACCGGCGTCCGTCCGCCGCTGCTGGACGAGTCGTACGTGGACGAGGTGATCCTCGTCAGCGAGGCCGACACCATCCGCACCTGCCACCG
>NZ_MUME01000524.1:1738-1868 GCF_002155915.1 Streptomyces thermovulgaris
ACCACCGGCCGCCGACCGCGGTGGCCATCTCCCCCGACCTCGGCGAGCGCTACCTCGAAACCATCTACCAGAGCACCTGGGTCCGGGACCTCTACGGCGACGACGCGCTCGACCCGGAGACGGCCGACGC
>NZ_MUME01000525.1 GCF_002155915.1 Streptomyces thermovulgaris
GACGGGGGTGGGGTGGCTGTCCACGGGCCTCAACTCGGAATTAGTCCAGCATGATGTACTTCAAAGTCCAGGGTAATGGACTCAGGTCAGGCGTGTGAAGCCTTTTGGGCCTGTCTCAGTCCATGAAAGCAGAGGGCGGCGCGCACCGGCATGAGCAGGGGCCCGGCGTTCTGAAGCCCGGCGTACGCGCTGACCGACATGGGGGAGGGGCATGGCGGTCGGTGAAGACCGGGACGGCACGGCCTTCCGTCGTCCTCTGCCCTCGGCCCACCGGCCGGCGGCCACTGACACGCAGTGCCCCGCTTCCCGGNNTGGCCTCGAAGATGTCGGCGTCGGTCTCCTGCTGCCACGTCGGCAGAGCGGGCCAGTCAGCCACGTACGCCGGCTTGGGGTCCTCGAAGTGCTTGTACATCTGCGCGGTCCAGCACGTTGCGACGAAACGCCCCTTCTGCTCGCGCGACAGGCGGGATGCGTGCCCACCGCTCAGTTCGAGGAACTGGCGCACCTGCTCGTACACGGCGCCGGCAGCCTCGCGCTCCCACTCGGGCGTCTCCTCCCACGGAGCCACATAGCCCGGCTTCGGCTCACCGGGGAAGTGCTTGCGCACTCCTGCGATCCACGCTTCACGGAACAGTCGAGCGCCCGCGACTTCCGACATGCCCATCCCTTCCGTCAGGTTGTGCACAGCACACCGATCTCGGCGGCCAACTCGGCCACGCGGCGATCCTGCCCCAAAGAGCCGAATTCTGCGCGCAACATCTGGAGTCTACGGACGACGTATCCGG
>NZ_MUME01000526.1 GCF_002155915.1 Streptomyces thermovulgaris
GGAGGGGGAACGGGAGGGGAAGGGGAGCCGGTGAGTCGTCCTCGCGTCCTTCTGCGCTTCTGCGTCGTGCCGTCCGTGCCGTGTGCAGGAGGATTCCCGCTGTGCCGGCGGGACCTCGCCGTTCGCCGGGACGTCACCTCTTTGCCGGACGTGTCGCACGCACCGCCGGGGCGGATGTCGCAGACGGTGCATCGGATGTCAGCACAGCGTCACCATTTCCCCCTGGGGGTCTGCCGCGTTGTCCCCCTCGGTGTCTCCCGCGTCCTCCCCTTTGCCCGCTTTCTCGTTCCGGGGCCAGGCGGCCAGGGGGGTGAAGCCCCGGTGGCCGCACTCGCCGAAGACGGTGACGGGCGCGCCGCCCGACAGGGAGACCAGCCGCCACAGGCCCGGACGTGTGCGGGCCGCGGGAGCGAGGGGCAGTGCGCAGTCGCCGCCGGCGTCGGCCAGCTGCCAGGACTCGCCGTCCGGGACCGGCACGACCTCCTCGAGCGTCACGGGGACCGACTCCAGCCATGGATCGGCCCGCAGCGCCTCGCCGTAGCGGGCGACCGCGCGCGCCGTCGTCACCCCGGGCGGGCGGGCCCGTGTGGGCGCCGGGGGAGCGAACCGCTCGCCCAGGGCCGCACGGAGCTGCCCGGCGCCCGGATACGCGGACACCTCCGCGTCCAGGGCCAGCCCCACCGGCAGCGCCAGCTCCGGTGCGCGGCCGGCGGCGCCGTAGGAGAGCAGCAGGGCCGTACGGCCGGAGCCGGTGCCGTACAGCCAGATCCTGCGGGTGGTCAGCCTGGCGTCCGCGGTGTCGTACTGGGCGAGGACGAGCCAGTGGTCCCGCACCGGCGGGCCGTCCGCGGAGGCGGGCAGACCGACCCGGGAGCGGACCGTCGCCGCCAGGTCCTCGGGCAGCCGCTCACGGCCCAGCCAGCCCTGGGCCAGCAGGTGCAGCAGCGCGCACTCCTCCAGCAGCCGCACCGGCCAGCCCGGCCCCGACGCGGGGACGGCCCCCAGCTCCCGCACCCGTGAGGCCAGCCCGGGAGCCTGTGCGTCGACCATGCGGGCCGCCGTCTCCTCCCACAGCCCGTACCCCGCCTGCTCGGCCGCGGCCAGGCCGCCGCGCAGCAGGTCGGCCAGGCGCTGCTCCAGCTCCGTCGCCCCCGCGGTGATCCGCTCGGCCCGTCGCTCCGCCCTGCGCCGCGCCGCCCGTGGATCGGCGGAGCGGGAGCCGGACCCGGCCGCCCGGGCCGCCCGTCCCCCCGCCGGCCGCCTCCTTCTGCCCGCCGTCCACTGCACGGCCCAGTCCGGGGCCCGCCCGGGCGGCACCGCGCCGTCGTCGCCCGCCCACAGCAGCAGCAGGCCGAGCGCGTGCTTGCACGGGACCTTGTGGCTCGGACAACTGCACGTGTACGCCGGTCCGGACGGATCCGCCAGGTCGACGGCCGTCCGGTACGGGCTGCCGCCGCTGCCCTTGCACAGCCCCCACACCGTCCCCTCGCCGGACCTCCCCGTCCCGGACCACGGGCCGGCCGTTCCGAGCGTGCTCGCCGCCTTGCGCGACGCCTCGTCAGGCGCCAGTGCCAGCACCTGGTCCACGGTCCAGCGCACCCCCTGCTGAGTCATGCCGCCGACGGTAGATCCCGCCACTGACAACCGGTCCCGCATCCGCATCCGCGCAGGTCGGAGCGCATTGTCAGTGCCGTGGTGCACGGTGGGCGCCAGATCCGAACCGGCCGAGCTGGAGGGGGCCTCGCCATGTCCGTGTCCGTGGAGTCCGTGGAGCCGACGCCCGTGGAACCGGCGCCCGCGGAACCGGCGCCCGTGGAACCGGCCTCCGCCGCACCGGGCCGGAGCCGCTCCGCGCCCGCGGCGGCGAAGGAGACGACGGCGCTGCGCCCGCACGCCGAGGACGCCTTCGCCGCCGAGCTGGCCGCGCTCGCCGCGCACGACGACCGTCCGCGCCCGCCCCGCTGGAGGCTGTCGCCGTGGGCCGTCGCGACCTATCTGCTCGGCGGCACGCTGCCGGACGGCACGGTGATCACGCCGAAGTACGTCGGCCCGCGCCGCGTCGTCGAGGTCGCGGTCACCACCCTCGCCACCGACCGCGCCCTGCTCCTGCTCGGCGTGCCCGGCACCGCGAAGACCTGGGTCTCCGAGCATCTGGCCGCCGCGATCAGCGGCGACTCCACCCTGCTGGTGCAGGGCACGGCCGGCACACCGGAGGAGGCGCTGCGGTACGGCTGGAACTACGCACAGCTGCTGGCGCACGGCCCGAGCCGCGACGCCCTCGTGCCCAGCCCGGTCATGCGGGCCATGGCCCAGGGCATGATCGCCCGCGTCGAGGAGCTGACCCGCATCCCGGCCGATGTGCAGGACACGCTGATCACCGTCCTGTCGGAGAAGACCCTGCCGATACCCGAGCTGGGCGAGGAGGTGCAGGCGGTCCGCGGCTTCAACCTGATCGCCACCGCCAACGACCGCGACCGCGGGGTCAACGACCTGTCCAGCGCCCTGCGCCGCCGCTTCAACACGGTGGTGCTGCCGCTGCCGGAGAGCCCCGAGGCCGAGGTCGACATCGTCGCGCGCCGTGTCGAGCAGATCGGCCGCTCCCTGGACCTGCCGGCCCTGCCGGACGGCGCCGACGAGATCCGCCGTGTCGTGACCGTCTTCCGCGAGCTGCGCGACGGGATCACCCTCGACGGACGCACGAAGCTGAAGTCGCCGAGCGGCACCCTGTCCACGGCCGAGGCGATCTCGGTGGTCACCGGCGGGCTGGCCCTGGCCGCCCACTTCGGCGACGGCGTGCTGCGCGCCGGTGAC
>NZ_MUME01000527.1 GCF_002155915.1 Streptomyces thermovulgaris
CGACGCCGGGCAGGAAGCCGGGCACGTCCACGAAGGTGAGCACCGGCAGGTTGAAGGCGTCGCAGGTGCGTACGAAGCGGGCGGCCTTTTCGGAGGCGTCGATGTCCAGGCAGCCGGCCAGTTGCAGGGGCTGGTTGGCCACCACGCCCACCGGGTGGCCCTCGACGCGGCCGAAGCCGGTGATGATGTTGGGGGCGAACAGCGGCTGGGTCTCCAGGAAGTCGCCGTCGTCCAGGACGTGCTCGATGACGGTGTGCATGTCGTAGGGCTGGTTGGCGCTGTCGGGGATGAGCGCATCCAGCTCTTCGTCCTGGGCGGTGATCGTGAGGTCGGCCTGCTGGGGGTAGGCGGGGGGTTCGGAGAGGTTGTTGGACGGCAGGAAGCTCAGCAGCTGCTGGACGTAGTCGATGGCGTCCTTTTCGTCGGCGGCCAGGTGGTGGGCGACGCCGGAGGCGGTGTTGTGGGTGCGGGCGCCGCCCAGTTCCTCGAAGCCCACGTCCTCGCCGGTGACGGTTTTGATCACGTCGGGGCCGGTGATGAACATGTGCGAGGTCTGGTCGACCATGACGGTGAAGTCGGTGATGGCGGGGGAGTACACCGCGCCGCCGGCGCACGGGCCCATGATCAGGCTGATCTGGGGGATGACGCCGGAGGCGTGGGTGTTGCGGCGGAAGATCTCGCCGTAGGCGCCCAGGGAGGCGACGCCTTCTTGGATGCGGGCGCCGCCGGAGTCGTTGATGCCGATGACGGGGCAGCCGGTTTTCAGGGCGAAGTCCATCACCTTGACGATCTTCTGGCCGTAGACCTCGCCCAGGGCGCCGCCGAAGACGGTGAAGTCCTGGGAGAACACCGCCACCGGGCGGCCGTCGACGGTGCCGTAGCCGGTGACCACGCCGTCGCCGTAGGGGCGGGTGCGGTCCAGGCCGAAGTTG
>NZ_MUME01000528.1 GCF_002155915.1 Streptomyces thermovulgaris
TCTGCCCCCGCGCCCCGGCCCCGCCGGGCGGGACCCCGCCGCCGCTGCGGCCCACGCCCGGCGGGGGCACAGTGGGAAGAGGGCGCTGTCCCGCGCCGCACGTCCAGCCCGGCCGAGGAGGGACCGACGATGACCCGACCCATCGGCAACCGGCCCCCGACCGCCAAGGAGTGGCGGCTGAACCTGTACCTGTCCGAGCACGACCCGGACACCACCGCCCGGGTCGTCCTGGACACCGGCGACAACGTCCTGGAGGCCTGCGCGGAGGCCCACCGCAGCCCGTCCGACCCGGACGTGCCCGAGATCGGCGAGGAACTCGCGGCCGGCCGTGCGCTGATCGCGCTGGGCCGTGAGCTGCTGCGCGCCGCCAACGACGACATCGAGGCGGTGGGGGCGTCCGAGACGACGTCACCCGCCCCCCTGTGGGAGCCCAGGGAGTGATGAAGGAGCCGACGGTGCTCTTTGCGAACCGTACCGAGGCGGGCCGGCAGCTGGCCGCCCGCCTGGAACATCTCAAGGGCCAGGACGTCGTGGTGCTCGGCCTGCCCCGGGGAGGGCTGCCGGTCGCCGAGGCCGTCGCGGAGGCCCTCGAGGCACCCCTGGACGTGTGCCTGGTACGGAAACTGGGGGTGCCCTCCCGGCCGGAGCTCGGCATGGGAGCCATCGGCGAGGACGGCGTACGCGTCCTCGGCCAGGAGGTGCTGCGGGCGGCCCGGGTCCAGCCCGAGGTGCTGGCCCGCATCGAGGAGCGCGAGCGCCACGAGCTCGAGCGGCGGGCCGTCCGCTACCGCGGCGAGCGGCCCCCGGTCGCCGTCGCCGGCCGGACGGTCGTGATCGTCGACGACGGCGTGGCCACCGGCTCCACCGCGCGGGCGGCCTGCCGCACGGTGCGTGCGCGGGGAGCGGCGAGGGTCGTCCTCGCGGTCCCCGTGGCGCCACCGGACTGGACGGAACGGCTCGCCGGGGAGGCCGACGAGCTGGTCTGCCTGGCCACCCCGGTGGACTTCTTCGCGGTCGGCCAGTTCTACGCCGACTTCGCCCAGCTCGACGACGAGGACGTGGTCGCCGTCCTCCGCCGGGCGGCGGGCCGCTTCCCGGCCGGCCGTGAGGGGGCCGGCCGTGAGGGGAACGGCCGTGAGGGGGTCGACCGTGAGGTGGAGGTGGTGGCCGGGGCCGTGCGTCTCGGCGGGCACCTGGCCGTGCCTCCCGGTGCCACCGGCGTCGTGGTCTTCGCCCACGGCAGCGGCAGCGGACGCCACAGCCCGCGCAACCGCTTCGTCGCCGAGGGCCTGCACCAGGGCGGTCTGGGCACCCTCCTGTTCGACCTGCTCACCGAGGACGAGGCACGGGACCGCGCCCATGTGTTCGACATCGCGCTGCTGGCCGGCCGCCTCGCCGACGCCACCTCCTGGCTGCGCGCCCAGCCCGCCGCGGAGGGCCTGGCCGTCGGTTACTTCGGCGCCAGCACCGGCGCGGCGGCCGCCCTCTGGGCCGCCGCGGAACCCGACGCCCGGGTCGCCGCCGTGGTCTCCCGCGGGGGCCGGCCGGATCTCGCGGGACCGAGGCTTCCGGCGGTGACCGCTCCCACGCTGCTGATCGTCGGCGGGGCCGATCTCATGGTCCTCGGCCTCAACCGGCAGGCGCAGTCCCGTCTGCACTGCGAGAACCGGCTGGTCACGGTCCCCGGCGCCACCCATCTCTTCGAGGAGCCCGGCGCCCTGGAGAGGGTGACGGAACTGGCCCGCGACTGGTTCACGGACCACATGGCGGCGGCGCACGTGTGACCCCGCGGGACCGGAAGGGACCCGGAAGAGCCCGGAAGGAGGGCCGACGGGGGAAGAAGCGGAGAACGGAGGACGAGCAGAGGGAGAGAAGCGGGGGAGACGGGAGCGGACAAGAAGAAACGGTGCCGGCCTAAGAAGTCGGCCGGCACCGTTTCCGTGCGGTGTCCGAGGGGGGACTTGAACCCCCACGCCCTATACGGGCACTAGCACCTCAAGCTAGCGCGTCTGCCATTCCGCCACCCGGACGAGGCGTGCGCCGTGCGGGGCGCTCCCGCGGCGACGAAGGAAACCTTACCAGGCTTTCGGGCGGGCTCGATCACCCGGCTCGCGCGCCGGACCGTGCGCCGGACCGTGCGCCGGACCGTGCGC
>NZ_MUME01000529.1 GCF_002155915.1 Streptomyces thermovulgaris
GCCCGCCGCTCCGGCCGCCGCCGGACTCCGCGGCCACTGCTCACCGGCCGGTGCCGCGGGAAACCGGGAATCCACGCGGGACATGCGGGGGAGTGGCCCGCCTCACATGGCGTGACGAGGGCATGCCCGACACCATGGTCCTTCCACCGGCAGGCCGAAGGGATGGAGAATGTTCCGCAAGGTGCTCGTCGCCAACCGCGGCGAAATCGCGATTCGCGCTTTTCGCGCCGGCTATGAACTGGGCGCGCGAACCGTCGCGGTCTTTCCCTACGAGGACCGCAACTCCCTGCATCGGCTCAAGGCCGACGAGGCGTACCAGATCGGCGAGCCCGGACACCCGGTGCGCGCCTACCTCTCCGTGGAGGNNGGCGCGGACGCCGTCTACCCCGGCTACGGATTCCTGTCCGAGAACCCGGAACTCGCCCGCGCCTGCGCGGAGGCGGGCATCACCTTCATCGGCCCGGACGCCGAGACGCTGGAGCTGACGGGGAACAAGGCCCGCGCGGTGGCGGC
>NZ_MUME01000053.1 GCF_002155915.1 Streptomyces thermovulgaris
GCGCGGCCCGTGGCTCCGCCGCCCGCCGCGCAGCCCCAGGCCGCACCGGCCCCCGCCGCTCCCGCCTTCGGCGCCGGGAAGGTCAACCTGGACAAGGGCCGGGTCAGCCTGCAGAAGAACCAGACCGTCTCCCTGGTCAAGGGCGGCCGTCCGCTGCTCTCCCAGGTCAAGATGGGCCTCGGCTGGGAGCCGGCGTACCGCGGCAGGGACATCGACCTGGACGCCTCGGTCATCGCCTACGGCCCGCAGCGCAACCACATCGACAGCTGCTACTTCGGCAAGCTGACCATCCTGAACGGCGCGATCTGGCACTCCGGCGACAACCTCACGGGCGAGGGCGCCGGCGACGACGAGGTGATCACGGTCGACCTCGGCCGCCTGCCCCAGGAGGTCACCGGCCTGGTCTTCACGGTCAACTCCTTCTCCGGCCAGAAGTTCACCGAGGTCGCCAAGGCCTACTGCCGTCTGCTGGACGGTGTCACCGGCGAGGAGCTCGTCCGCTTCGACCTCACCCACGCCGAACCGCAGACCGGTGTGATGATGGCCAAGCTCATCCGGCAGTTCTCCGGCGAGTGGGAGATGACGGCCATGGGCGACTTCGTCAAGGCCCGGACCGTGCGGAACATGGTGAAGCCCGCCGCCCAGGCCCTGTAGGACGCCCTGCGCCCGCCACACAGTTTCCGTACCAGAGGATGAATCACGCATGATCATGCTGACGAAGGAAGACGGCCCGGCGGACCTGGACGGGGTGACCCACATGTCCATCGGGGTGTCCTGGGACCCGACCGCGGGGGCCAGCGGCGGAATGCTGGGCAGGCTCCGCCGCAAGATGGGCACCGACCTCGACCTCATCGCCATCGCCATGCAGGGCTCCGACCCGGTGCGTCTGGCGGGCCTGGACTCCCTGGACCCCCTGGGCAACGGCTCGCTGGTGCACAGCGGCGACAACCAGACCGGTCACGGGGACGGCGACGACGAGACGGTGACGGTCGAGTTCGCCCGGATACCGCCGAACATCACCTCGATCGTGTTCGTCGCCGCCGCGTTCAAGAAGGGCAGTTCCTTCCTGAAGGCACGCAACGTCGCCTTCAAGGTGTACGACGCGACCGGGGGCAGCTCCCAGCAGGTGGCCGAGATCTGGCCGAGCCTGCTCACCCAGGACAACGGCTGCGCCGTGGCCAAGGCCATGCGGGTCGGCACCTCCTGGAAGCTTCAGGTGATCAATGAGACGGGGAAGATCAAGCAGGGCGACGAGCGCGCCCTGATGCGGTTCGCCGCCAGCAAGTGAGACAACGGCCCGCGGCCCGCACCGGCACCGGTGCGGGCCGCGGGCACGAGTGAGGTGCGCCGAGCGGGCCGCGGGCTCAGCCCACGTGCGCGGAGCGGGCCTTGAACGCCGCCTTGCGGGCCTCCTTCGCGATCCTCTTGTCGGGGTGGAGCCGGCCCATCGCCTCCAGCACCTCCGCGGTCTGCGGGTGGTGCACCCGCCAGGCCTCCGTGAAGAAGCCGCTGTGCTGCTCGGCGAGGTTCTTGACGAGGGCGTGCAGTTCCTCGGAGTCGCCCTCGGCCGCCAGTTGCGCGGCCATGGTGTCGATGGTCAGCCAGAAGACCATCTCCTGGGAGGGCGCCGGTACGTCGTCCAGACCGCGCTCGGTCAGCCAGACCCGGGCCAGTCCGCCCAGTTCGGCGTCGTCGAGCACGTCCCGGAGCGCCGGTTCGGCCTCTGCGCCGACCAGGGACAGGGCCTGCTGGCAGCGCAGCCGGCGCAGGGGCGCACCCGGGTCCGTGCCACGGGAGGCGGCGAGCAACTCCCTTGCGGCGACGAGGGGTTCACGACGGACGAGCCACTGCTCGGTCTCGGCGTGGGCGGCGGCCGGGGGGAACGCGGCGGTGCCGTCGAGCAGTGCGTCGGCGCCCTTGTCCACGAGGTCGCCGATCACCGGGGCCTCATGACCGGCCTTCAGCAGCCGGGCGCGCATCCCGTACAGCCCGAGCGGGGTCGGCCGCACCATGCCGTAACGGGTCACATCGACCTTGCCGGCCGGCACCGGCGGCTCCTCCTCGGCGTCCGTCATCACCTTCTCGTCCAGCGGCCGGTACTCGACGAGTCCGGCCGGCTCCAGCCGCCGGAACCGCGCGTCCAGCCGCATCATCGCCTCGGAGACCTGCCGCAGCATGTCGTCGGTGGGCTCCCTCATGCCGCCGGGCGCGACCACGGAGGCGGCGAGCACGGGCAGCGGCACCGGACCGCTGCCGGGTCCGTCCTCGCCGACGGTGAGCACATAGAGGCCGGCCAGCGCCCCGTCGAGGAACGCCGTCCCGGCGCCGGGCACGTCCGTGTCCTCCAGCACGGTCTCCAGCGCGCTCAGCCACACCGTGAGCACATCGCGGGGTGAGCCGCCGGTCAGCCGGCGCAGGCCGTCGCCGGCCCGGGCGGTGCCGTCCCGGACATCGGTGATCTCGACGAGCCCGGTGTCCACGGCGACCCGCCATGCCTCCCTCGTCCGGGCCGCCGCGTCGTCGCCGTCCAGGCCGAGCACTTCGGCCGCGGCGGCCAGCTGCTCCTCGGTCAGCCGCCCGTCGGCGTCGACCCGTGTCCCGGCTCCGGCCCAACGGGCGAGACGCGCGGCGCGCGACAGCAGCGGGGTGGCGAGCGCGTCCCGGGCCAACTCCGGTTCGGGGGCGAGCCGAACCGGTGGGAGCGGGGACCTGTCTGGCATCAGCGGCTTCTCCTCGTGGGCGTGCACGGCCGTACGACTCAGCTGCTCAGCCTAGACGGATTTCCACCGATGCCGCCCAATTCATCTCCCCCTCACCGGCCGTTCATGGCCGAAAGCTTGACAAGTGACCTTGCCCCACAGGAAATTGACGCGCGTAGAAACAAGCGGGCGTTTTCTTCCGGCGCCCGCGATCTCTGCGCGTCGCCTCCGCCCGCCGGTCGCGGCTCCCGTTCCACGCACCACCCTCGTCCCGGCGCTCCCGCACGTCCCGGAGGGATTCACCTTGCCGAGCAAGTCTTCCGCGCGTCTCGCCGCGCTGGCCGCCGCCGTCGTCTGTTCCGCGGTGGCCGCCCAGACGACCGTTCTCACCGCTCCCGCGCACGCGGACTCCGTGCGCATCCACGACATCCAGGGCACCACCCGGATCTCCCCGTACGCCGGCCGGCAGGTCACGGATGTGGCCGGAATCGTCACCGGTGTGCGCACCTACGGCTCCTCCAGAGGCTTCTGGATGCAGGATCCGCATCCGGACGACGACCCGGCCACCAGCGAGGGCATCTTCGTCTTCACCAATTCCACCCCGCAGGTCGCCGTCGGTGACGCCGTCACCGTCACCGGCACGGTCTCGGAGTTCGTCCCGGGCGGCACCTCCTCCGGCAACCAGTCGGTCACCGAGATCACCAAGCCGGCCGTCACCGTCGTCTCCAGCGGCAACCCGGTCCCGGCCCCGGTCGTGCTCGACGCCGGGTCGGTGCCCGCCGCGTACGCCCCGGCCGGCGATCCCGCCGCCGGCGGCTCGATCAACGCCCTGCCCCTGCGGCCGTCGGTGTACGCCCTGGACCTCTACGAGTCCCTGGAGGGCATGAACGTCCAGGTCGCCGACGCCCGCGTGGTCGGCGCCACCACCCCGTACGGCGAGCTGTGGGTCACGGTGAAGCCGCACGAGAACCGCAACCGCCGCGGCGGCACGGTCTACGGCTCCTACGCCTCCCCGAACACCGGCCGTCTGAAGATCGAGTCGCTGGGCCCGCTCGAGGACTTCCCGTCGGCGAACGTCGGCGACGTCCTCGCCGGCCCCACCACCGGCCCGCTGGACTACAACCAGTACGGCGGCTACACGCTCGTCGCCCACCGGCTGGGCACGCTCAAGAGCGGCGGACTGCGGCGCGAGACCACCCGGAAGCAGTCCCCCGGCGAGCTGGCGGTGGCCACCTACAACGTCGAGAACCTCGACCCGTCCGACACCACCTTCGACGCGCACGCCGCCGCGATCGTGCGCCATCTGCGCTCGCCCGACATCGTGTGCCTGGAGGAGATCCAGGACAACAGCGGTGCCGTCGACGACGGCACGGTGGACGCGAGCGAGACGGTCGCCCGGCTGATCGACGCGATCGTCGCGGCGGGCGGCCCGCGCTACGACTGGCGCGCGGTCGACCCGGCCGACAAGCAGGACGGCGGCGAGCCGGGCGGCAACATCCGCCAGGTGTTCCTGTTCAATCCCCAGCGGGTCTCCTTCACCGACCGTCCGGGCGGCGACGCGACCACCGCCGTCGGCGTCACCCGGGTGCGCGGCAAGGCGGCCCTGACCGTCTCCCCCGGGCGGATCAACCCGGCCGGCGAGGCCTGGACGTCCAGCCGCAAGCCGCTGGTCGGCGAGTTCGTCTTCCGCGGCCGTACCGTCATCGTGATCGCCAACCACTTCGCCTCCAAGGGCGGCGACCAGGCTCTGACCTCCCACTACCAGCCGCCGGCGCGCGGCTCGGAGGTCCAGCGCCACCTCCAGGCGGCCGAGGTGAACGCCTTCGTCAAGAAGGTCCTGAAGGCGGAGAAGAACGCGAGGGTCGTCGCCCTCGGCGATCTGAACGACTTCGAGTTCTCCAGGACGACGAAGATCCTCGAGGACGGCGGCGTCCTGTGGTCGGCGATCAGGTCGCTGCCCCGAGGCGAGCGTTACACCTACATCCACCAGGGCAACGCACAGGTGCTGGACCAGATCCTGGTCAGCCCGTCGATCCGGCGCGGCCGCGGCCTCGAGTACGACAGCGTGCACATCAACGCGGAGTTCCACGACCAGATCAGCGACCACGACCCGCAGGTGCTGCGCTTCCGTCCCTGATCCGCCTCCGTCCCGGTCCTGTTCCGCTCCTCGGGCCGGCCCCCGGGACTCCTCACCGGGGGCCGGTGCGCTCCCGGCCCCCGGAGCGCCCCGGGACGGTCCTGAGGACCAGTCGCCCCAGGACGGTCCTGAGGACCAGTCCTCAGGACGGGTCCTCAGGACGGGTCCTCAGGACGGGCCGAACACTCCGTTCAGCCAGTCCTGCCAGGCGGTTTCGGTCGCCTCGGCGTCCGCGTCCGGTGCGAAGTCGTGGACGCTGATGCCGACCGGGGCGCCCCAGTGGTTGCGGCCGAAGAAGCGGATGAGGGCGTCGTCGGTGCGCAGCCCGATGAAGTACGGGTCGCGGTAGTCGAGCACGGCCTCGAACTCCTTCGGGCCCCGGACGGTCACCCGCGCGCCCACGGCCGTCTCCCCGGTGAGCCCGAGGGCCCGTCCGACGGTGGTGAAGGCGTCGGCGGAGGCGGACTTCCCGGGGCCGTTCAGCGTGGTGAAGGCCACCGGGCGGGGCGCGAAGTGCGTCAGGTACTCGCGCAGGGTGTGCAGATAGAAGTCGGTGTGCTTGTTCGCGCCGTCGTACTGGTTGTCCCAGTCGTCGGTGAAGATCCCGCTGTGCACATAGCGCACCCAGGCACGGCGTCCGCCGTCGCGCGGTTCGATGGTGTGGTCGAGCTGGTTGAGCGGCTGGGCCGGTGCGCCGGTGTTCTCGCTGCGGTTGGTGTAGCGGTGCGGCGGATCCCAGGCGGTGACCGTGGACCCGAAGGGGCCCGCGCCGCCCACCCGGGGCTCGGGCGGGGACATCGGCCACAGATAGCCTCCGGTGCCGGTGGTGATCGCCGCCCACACCTCCTCGGGCGTGGCATCGACCTCGAACTCGCGGACGATCTCGAATTCCCTCCCGGTCCCCCGTTCGCTTTCCTGCTTGTTTTCCTGCTCGTTTTCCTCGGACATGGCGGGCTCCTGCCGAATGCGGGTGGTCAGGGTGCGTCGAGCTGCGGGGCGGTCGCCCCGTCCGGGTCCTTGACCGTGGGGTGGACGGCCACCACGATCCGGTGGTCCCGGCCGCCCTCGGCACCGGGTGCGTCGTACTTGCGGATCAGCGCGCTGACGCCGGCCGTGAGCTCCTGGATGAACGCGGCCCGGTCGGCGGCCGAGGCGAAGCGGACCTCGCCGTCCAGCGCGTAGGTCGCCAGCCGCTTGCGCGCCTTGGCCGCGCCGGTGATCAGCGAGCCGACGTCGCGCACCAGCCGGGCACCGAGGGCGAGCAGCCAGCGTGCGGAGAGCTGGTCGCGGAAGCGGTCCGGATCCGGCTGCACGGAGGCCAGGGCGAGCGGCGAGATCACGTACGACGCGGCGGTCGCGCGCATCAGCCGCTCGGTGACATTGCCCTTGCGGCGCTCGCCGGCCAGTTCGACCAGGCCGTGCCGCTCCAGTGCCTTGAGGTGGTAGTTCACCTTCTGCCGGGGCAGGCCGACCCTGCCGGCCAGCATGGCCGCCGACGCGGGGCCGGCCGCCAGCTCGGCGAGCAGCCGGGCCCGTACGGGGTCCAGGGAGACGGCCGCTGCCTCGGGGTCCTCGATCACGGTGACGTCGAGCATGGCTCCACCCTCCCACCGAAAACTTTTTTTGTCCAGACCGTTTTGGTTTTCGGTTCGGGGCCCGGACGCCGAGGGCCGCCCCGCCTCTCGGGTGGGGCGGCCCTCGGCCGGTGTCGCCGGGTGCGCCGTCTCAGCAGTCCCGGGCGCGCCGGAACAGCAGCCCGGCCGCCACCAGTGCCGCACCCGTCACCAGTGCGATCATCAGCGGCCGTGGATGGCTGCGGCAGGCCTGGACGACGGCGTTCACCCCGCTCGCCGGGGCGCCGTGCCCGGCCCGGTGGGCGGTGTCCTGGACCGTGTGCCCGGCCTGCGACGCCCTCTCCTGCACCTGGTGACCGGCGTGGCTCACCTTCTCCTGGACCCGGTGCCCGGCCTGCACGGCGGTGCTGCGCAGCTGGACCGTCATCGCGCCGGCCTTGTCCCGCAGGTCGGCCGCCCGGGCCTTGGCGCGGCCCTTCACATCGGCCCTCGCGGCCAGCTCCTCGACGGTGTCGCCGAGCCGGCTCCGGGTCTCCTCGATCTGCTGCCGCAGCTCGTCGGGGCCCTTCGCGCCGGTGGCCGGGGCCGTCCCGCCGTCCGCCCCCTGTGTCCTGTCCGTCATCGGTGGTGCGCCCTTTCCTTGATCTCCTCGACATCCGCCTTGACGCTGCCGAGCGTCACCTCCGGCCTGGGGGGTGCGGCGTGGCGCAGCTGGCCGCGGCCGGCCAGGGCCAGCACGCCCGCGATCGCGAACAGCAGGCCGGTCACGACGAGCGCCGCGGCCCATACGGGCAGCACCAGCGAAAGAGCCGCGACGCCCGTGCCGGCCAGCGCGATCAGCCCGACGTAGCCGATGGCTCCCGCCGCGCCCAGCAGCCCGCCGCCGCGCCCCATGCGGCGTCCCTTCTGGGTCAGCTCCGCCTTGGCCAGGGCCATCTCCTGCCGGACGAGCAGAGAGAGCTGTTCAGTGGCCTGGTGAACGAGTTCGCCCACCGGGCGCCCGTCCGCCGGGTGGCCGCGCACCGTGCGGCGCTGGTCGCTCGCAGGCCTCGCATCGATCGTCCCGGTCACGGTGTCCCGCCTCCTCTCGGTACGGAACCCCCGAGTACCCCTCGCCGGCCCCGCTATCCCCGGCCCGCGCCGCCGGCCCCGAGCCCGCCGGGGCGGGGCCGGCCGGGCCCGGACCGTCGGGTCCTGCCCGCAACAAGGCCGCCTCCGTGACGAGTTCGGGCGCGGGGCCCCATGCGGCCCCCTCAGCACAGGAAAGGAGTGCTTGCCATTCATCGGTAGAAGAATTGAGTGGAGCTGTACGGTGCGGGCCGCCGGGACTGCCCCATGACAACCGCGGCAACTGTCTCCGGCTCCTCCCCCGCCCCCTCCTCCACTGCCTCTTCGGGCCCTTCCTCCGGGCCGTCCTCCGCTCCGCCCTTCGGCCGTGTCCTGTGCGCCATGATCACGCCCTTCACCGCGTCGGGCGCACTCGACCTGGACGGCGCCCAGCGGCTCGCCGAGCGGCTGGTCGCCGGGGGCTGCGACGGACTTGTGCTCAACGGCACGACCGGCGAGTCGCCGACCACGACGGACGCCGAGAAGGCGGCGCTGGTGCGGGCCGTGCGGGAGGCGGTCGGGAAGCGCGCCTCGATCGTCACGGGCGCGGGCACCGCCGGCACCCGGCACACCGTGGAACTGGCGCTGGAGGCGGAGAAGGCGGGCGCGGACGGCGTGCGGGTGGTGACGCCGTACTGCAGCAGGCCGCCGCAGGACGCCGTGGAGGAGCACTTCCGCACGGTCGCGGACGCCTGCGGGCTGCCGGTGACGCTGTACGACATCCCCGGCCGCACCGGCACCCGCATCGAGCCGGAGACGATGCTGCGGCTGGCCGGCCATCCCCGGATCGTGGCGGTCAAGGACTGCTTCTTACGACTTCCTCGGCGCCCTGGAGGTCCTGGCCCGTACCGAGCTGGCGTACTACGCGGGCTGCGACGAGCACGTCCTCGCCCTGTACGCGGTGGGCGGCGCGGGCTGTGTGAGCACGGTCGCGAACCTCGCCCCGGGCCGCATCCGCTCCGTCCTGGACGCGTTCGACGCCGGTGACACGGCGCGGGCCGCCCGGCTGCAGCGGCGGGCGATCGATCTCGTCGCACGGACGATGTCCGCCGGTCTGCCCGGCACGGTCACCGTGAAGGGGCTGCTGAACGCCCTGGGCCTGCTCTCGGGCCCGGTCCGCGCGCCCCTGCGGCCCGCGTCCCCCGAGACGGTCGCGGCTCTGCGCGCGTCCTATGAACAGCTGGTGACGGAACCGTCCTTGTAGCGGCGACGGGCAGAACGCGGCGGGGCGCCCTTGCCGGGGCGCCCCGCCGTGTCTCCTCGTTCCGTTCTTCCGTTCTGTTCTTCCGTCGTGTTCCGGTCCGTCAGTTGTGGCTGTGCAGGACCTCGTTCAGGCCGCCCCAGACCGCGTTGTTGGGCAGGGCCTCGACCGTGCCGGTGACCGAGTTGCGGCGGAAGAGGATGTTGGAGGCGCCGGAGAGTTCGCGGGCCTTGACGACCTGGCCGTCGGGCATGGTCACACGGGTGCCCGCGGTGAGGTAGAGGCCGGCCTCGACCACGCACTCGTCGCCGAGCGCGATGCCCACGCCCGCCTCGGCGCCGACCAGGCAGCGCTCGCCGATGGAGATGATCACATTGCCGCCGCCGGAGAGCGTGCCCATGGTGGAGGCGCCGCCTCCGATGTCCGAGCCGTCGCCGACCACGACACCGGCGGAGATACGGCCCTCGACCATGGAGGTGCCCAGGGTGCCGGCGTTGAAGTTGACGAAGCCCTCGTGCATCACGGTGGTGCCCTCGGCGAGGTGCGCGCCGAGGCGGACGCGGTCGGCGTCGGCGATGCGCACGCCCTTGGGGACGACGTAGTCCGTCATGCGCGGGAACTTGTCGATCGAGGTCACCTGCAGGTGCAGGCCCTCGGCGCGGGCGTTGAGCCGCACCTTCTCGATGTCGTCCACGGGAACCGGGCCGAGCGAGGTCCACGCGACGTTGGCGAGGAGGCCGAAGATGCCGTCCAGGTTCAGTCCGTGCGGCTTGACCAGCCGGTGGGAGAGCAGGTGCAGACGCAGGTAGACGTCGTGCGCGTCGATCGGCTTCTCGTCCAGCGAGGCGATGACCGTGCGGACCGCCACCACCTCGACACCCCGGCGGGCGTCCGGTCCGACCGCCGCGGTCGCGCCGGCGCCGAGCAGCTCCGCGGCCCGCTCGGGGGACAGCCGCTCGGTTCCGGCCGGACCGGGCTCGGCCGTCAGCTCGGGCGCGGGGAACCAGGTGTCGAGAACGGTGCCGTCGGAGGCAATCGTGGCAAGACCGGCGGCCACGGCGCCGGTGGAGCGGGAAGCAGTCGTGTCGGTCATGAGGGCAACCTAACGCGAGGAAGCCGACCCGGGCGAACCGGCCTGCGGGTGTCTCGGGTGCCGGTCCGCGGTGCGCGCGCCGGGGCCGGCCGGGACGCCGGAGCGGGCCCCCGCGCACCGCCGCACCGGCCGGCCGCGCACCGCCGTCTCAGGCCTCCGTGGACCGCGGGATCACCCGCCGCAGGATCTCGCGGGCCCAGTCCTCGTCGTACGGGGTGCCGGTCAGGAGCACCTGCAGGCAGATGCCGTCCATCACCGCCACCAGCGCCCGGGCCGTCACCGGGTCGGTGCGGCGGGCGAGCAGAAGGGCCAGCTCCTCGGCCCACTCGGCGGCCACGGGGCGCAGGGCGGGACGGCGCAGGGCGGCGAGGTACAGCTCGTACTCCAGCTCGACGCCGGTACGGTCGCCGGACAGCCACTCCCCCATCCAGCCGGCGAGTTCCGCCGCGAGGTCGGTGCGCGGGTCGTCCAGGCCGCCGCGTGCCGCGATCACCTTGGCGAAGCCCTCGTTGGCCTGTCGGAGCGCCGCGACCATCAGCTCGTCCAGCGTCCTGAAGTGGTACGTCGTGGAGCCCAGCGGCACATCCGCCTCCGCGGCCACGCTGCGGTGGCTCAGCCCGGCGAGGCCCTTGGCGCCCACGACCCGGATCGCGGCGTCGATGATCCGCTGCCGCCGCCCGGGGTCGTAGCGCCGGGCCATCAGTGGGCCCCGCCCAGGTTCAGGACCACCACTCCGCCGATGATCAGCAGGATCCCGACGGCCTTGGCGAGGTTCAGGTCCTCCCCGAACAGCACCAGCCCGAGGGCGGCGACGGCCGCGGTGCCGACGCCGGCCCAGATCGCGTAGGCCGTGCCGATGGCCACCGTCCGCAGGGTCTGGGCGAGCAGCCAGAAGGAGAGCGCATAGCCGAGCAGCGTCACCGCCGAGGGCCCGAGTCTGCTGAAGCCGTCGCTGTACTTCATGGCGGTCGTGGCCGCGACTTCGGCGGCGATGGCCCCGGCGAGCATCAGATATCCCATGCGGCGAGCGTATCCGCCGTTGTGTACGGGCGTACACAACGGCGGCGCCCGCCGGACACGGCGAGCGGCGAGGCCCGAGGGGGACCTCGCCGCTCGCCGTACGGGTGCGCGCCTGTGGCTCTCAGACGTTGAAGCCCAGCGCCCGCAGCTGCTCACGTCCTTCGTCCGTGATCTTGTCCGGGCCCCACGGCGGCATCCAGACCCAGTTGATGCGCAGCTCGCTGACGAGGCCGTCCGTGGCGGACTTGGCCTGGTCCTCGATGACGTCCGTCAGCGGGCAGGCCGCCGACGTCAGGGTCATGTCGACGGTCGCGACGTTCGACTCGTCGACGTGGATGCCGTAGACCAGGCCCAGGTTGACGACGTCGATGCCCAGTTCGGGGTCGACGACGTCCATCAGGGCCTCCCGGACCTCCTCCTCCGAGGCGGGCTTCGTCTCCACGGTCTCGCTCATGCCGTCTTCCTTTCGGCGTCGGCGCCGTCCAGCGCCTGGGCCGTCGCGTCCTTCCAGGCCATCCAGCTCAGCAGAGCGCACTTGACCCGGGCCGGGTACTTGGACACCCCGGCGAACGCCACCGCGTCCTGCAGGATGTCCTCCATCGCGTCGTCGGGCTCGACCTTGCCCTTGGACTGCATCAGCTCCAGGAAGGTCTCCTGGATCTTCAGCGCCTCGGTCAGCTCCTTGCCGACGAGGAGCTCGTTCAGCACGGAGGCCGAGGCCTGGCTGATGGAACAGCCCTGCCCCTCGTACGAGACGTCCTGGATCGTGGTGCCGTCGTACTTCACGCGAAGCGTGATCTCGTCCCCGCACGTCGGGTTCACATGGTGCACCTCGGCGTCGCCGTCCCGCAGACCACGTCCGTGCGGGTTCTTGTAGTGGTCCAGGATGACTTCCTGGTACATCGAGTCCAGCTTCACGCGTCAGCCCCTCATCCGAAGAAGTTCCGTACGTACTCCAGCCCCTCGACCAGGGCGTCGACCTCGGCCGGGGTGGAGTACAGATAGAAGGACGCTCGCGTGGTCGCGGGGATTCCGTACCGCAGGCAGACGGGCCGCGCACAGTGATGGCCCACGCGCACCGCGATGCCCTGCTCGTCGAGGACCTGACCCACGTCGTGCGGGTGGATGTCCCCGAGGGTGAAGGAGATGGCGGCCCCACGGTCCTCGGCCGTGGTCGGACCGATGATCCTGAGACCGGGGATCTCCATCAGCCGCTTCACCGCGTACTCGGTGAGCGCGTGCTCATGGGCGAGGATCCTGTCCATCCCGATCGAGTTCAGGTAGTCGACCGCCGCCCCCAGTCCGACCGCCTGCGCGATCGGCGGGGTGCCCGCCTCGAACTTGTGCGGGGCGGGGGCGTACGTCGACGAGTGCATCGACACCGTCTCGATCATCTCGCCGCCGCCGAGGAACGGGGGGAGGTCCTCCAGGAGCTCCTGCCGGCCCCAGAGCACACCGATGCCGGTCGGACCGCACATCTTGTGACCGGTGAAGGCCACGAAGTCGGCCTGCAGGGCCTGCACGTCCAGCGGCATGTGCGGAGCGGCCTGCGAGGCGTCGATGCAGACCAGGGCGCCGACCTCCTGCGCCCGGCGGACTATCGTCTCGACCGGGTTGACGGTGCCGAGGATGTTGGACACCAGCACGAAGGAGACGACCTTCGTCCTCTCCGTGATGATCTCGTCGATGTTCGACAGGTCCAGACGGCCGTCGTCGGTCAGGCCGAACCACTTCAGCTTCGCGCCCGTGCGCTGCGCCAGCAGCTGCCACGGCACGATGTTGGAGTGGTGCTCCATCTCCGTGATGACGATCTCGGTCTCGTGGTCCACGCGGTAGGGCTCGTCGGCCCAGCCCAGCATGTTGGCCACGAGGTTGAGCGACTCCGAGGCGTTCTTGGTGAAGATCACCTCGTCCCGGCTGGGCGCGTTGATGAACGCGGCGACCTTGTCGCGCGCCCCCTCGTACAGCGCCGTGGCCTCCTCGGCGAGCACGTGCACACCGCGGTGGACGTTGGCGTTGTGCTGTTCGTAGTACTCGGAGAGCACGTCGAGCACCTGGCGCGGCGTCTGCGAGGTCGCCGCGTTGTCCAGGTACACGAGCTTCCTGCCGTCGTGGACCGTCCGGTCCAGGATGGGGAAGTCCTTGCGGAGCGCCTCGGTGTCGAGGAGGCTCGGCAGCTGTGTCACGCTGATGCGCCGCCCTTCACGTATGCCTCGTAGCCCTCGTTCTCCAGCTTGTCCGCGAGCTCGGCACCGCCGGACTCGACGATGCGGCCGTCGGCGAAGACATGGACGTGGTCCGGCTTGATGTAGCGCAGGATACGCGTGTAGTGGGTGATCAGCAGGGTGCCGACGTTGCCGGACTCACGCACCCGGTTGACGCCCTCGGAGACGACGCGCAGGGCGTCGACGTCCAGACCGGAGTCCGTCTCGTCGAGGATCGCGATCTTCGGCTTGAGCAGCTCCAGCTGAAGGATCTCGTGGCGCTTCTTCTCACCGCCGGAGAAGCCCTCGTTGACGTTGCGCTCGGCGAAGGAGGGGTCCATGTGGAGGCGCTCCATGGCCTCCTTGACCTCCTTCACCCAGTGGCGCAGCTTGGGGGCCTCGCCGCGGATCGCGGTGGCGGAGGTGCGCAGGAAGTTGGAGACCGAGACGCCGGGGACCTCGACCGGGTACTGCATGGCCAGGAACAGGCCCGCACGCGCACGCTCGTCGACGGACATCTCCAGGACGTTCTCTCCGTCCAGGGTGACCGTGCCGCTCGAGACGGTGTACTTGGGGTGACCCGCGAGGGCGTAGGCGAGGGTCGACTTGCCCGAGCCGTTGGGGCCCATGATGGCGTGCGTCTCGCCCTGCTTCACGGTGAGGTCGACGCCCTTGAGGATCTCCTTCGTGGTGTTGTCGGCCTCGACGGTGACGTGCAGGTCTCGGATTTCAAGCGTTGCCATGGGTGTCTCAGGACTCCTGGGTGAGGGAGACGAGAACGTCGTCCCCTTCGATCTTTACGGGGTATACGGGGACGGGACGTGTCGCGGGGAGCGTGTCGGGCTTGCCGGAGCGGAGATCGAAGCGCGAGCCGTGCAGCCAGCACTCGATGTGGCAGTCCTCGACCTCGCCCTCGGAGAGCGAGACGTTCGCGTGCGAGCAGATGTCGTGGATGGCGAACACCTCTCCCCCGGTCCTCACGACCGAGATCGGGGTGCCGTCGAGTTCCACCCGCTTCGGGGTGTCCTCCTCCAGTTCGTCCAGTCCGCAGACACGTACGAAGGTGCCGCTCATGCGACCGCCGCCTCCAGCTCCTCGTCGATCCTGGCGATCAGACGCTCCTCCAGGTCCGCGACGCCGATCTGCTGGACCAGCTCGGCGAAGAAGCCGCGGACCACCAGACGGCGGGCCTCCTTCTCCGGGATGCCGCGGGCCATCAGGTAGAAGAGCTGCTCGTCGTCGAAGCGGCCGGTGGCGGAGGCATGACCGGCGCCGACGATCTCACCGGTCTCGATCTCCAGGTTCGGCACGGAGTCGACACGGGCGCCGTCGGTGAGCACCAGGTTGCGGTTCATCTCGTAGGTGTCGGTGCCCTCGGCCGCGGCCTCGATCAGCACGTCGCCGATCCACACCGCGTGCGCGTCCTCGCCCTGGAGCGCGCCCTTGTACAGGACGTTGGACTTGCAGTGCGGGGTGTTGTGGTCGACGAAGAGACGGTGCTCCTGGTGCTGGCCGGCGTCGGTGAAGTACAGGCCGTACAGCTCGGCCTCGCCGCCGGTGCCGGCGTAGGTGACACGCGGGTGCAGCCGCACGAGGTCGCCGCCGAAGGTGACCAGGAAGGACTTGAAGGTGGCGTCCCGGCCGATCAGCGCGTTGTGCTGGCCGGCGTGGACCGCCTTGCCCTCCCAGTCCTGGACGGAGACGACGGTCAGCTTGGCGCCGTCGCCCAGGATGTAGTCGACGTTGGCGGCGAGCACCGCGTCACCGGTGTGGTCGATGACGACGACGGCCTCGGCGAAGGCGCCGAGTTCCACCACCTGGTGGCCGTAGGCGACCCCGCCCTGGCCGTGCACCGCGATGCGGATCGGCTCGGTCAGGACGGTCTCCTTCGGGACGGTCACGACCGAGGCCTTCTCGAAGGAGGAGTAGGCCTGGGCGGCGACGCGGTCCACCGGGGTTCCCGCCCTGCCGACCCGCGGGTCGTCGCGGCCGACGGTCTCCACGGTGACGCCCTCGGGGGCCTGGATGTCCACCTTCACGCCCTCGCCGGTGGCGACCGCGGTGCCGTCGTGCAGCCCGCGCAGCCGCTCCAGCGGCGTGAAGCGCCATTCCTCCTCACGGCCGTGCGGGACCGGGAAGTCCGCCACGTCGAAGGAGGGCGGCGCGCTCATGCGTGTGGCGACGGTCGACTCGGCGGCCACCGCGATCGCGCCGGTGGTCGCGGAGCCCACCGGTGGGGGACCTCCCGCCCGAGCGGAGTCGGGGGCGGGAGAGTTCTGAGCCTCGGCCATGGCTGTCGTAATGCTCGCTTTCCGTTGACGTAGGGGGCCTGACGGGGGCGGCGGGCCGGAGTCGTCTCCGGCCCGGGTCGGGGCTCAGCCGACCGCGCCCTCCATCTGCAGCTCGATCAGCCGGTTGAGCTCCAGCGCGTACTCCATGGGCAGTTCCTTGGCGATCGGCTCGACGAAGCCGCGCACGATCATCGCCATCGCCTCGTCCTCGCTCAGACCGCGGCTCATCAGGTAGAAGAGCTGGTCCTCGGAGACCTTGGAGACGGTGGCCTCGTGGCCCATGGACACGTCGTCCTCGCGGACGTCGACGTAGGGGTAGGTGTCCGACCGGGAGATGGTGTCGACGAGCAGCGCGTCGCACAGCACGTTCGACTTGGAGCCGGCCGCGCCCTCGCCGATCTCGACCAGACCGCGGTACGAGGTGCGGCCGCCGCCGCGCGCCACGGACTTGGAGACGATGTTGGACGAGGTGTTCGGCGCCATGTGGACCATCTTGGAACCGGCGTCCTGGTGCTGCCCCTCGCCCGCGAAGGCGATGGAGAGGGTCTCGCCCTTGGCGTGCTCGCCCATCAGGTAGACGGCCGGGTACTTCATCGTCACCTTGGAGCCGATGTTGCCGTCGATCCACTCCATGGTCGCGCCCTCGTAGGCCACGGCGCGCTTGGTGACCAGGTTGTAGACGTTGTTCGACCAGTTCTGGATGGTCGTGTAACGGCAGCGGGCGTTCTTCTTGACGATGATCTCGACGACCGCGCTGTGCAGGGAGTCGCTCTTGTAGATCGGGGCGGTGCAGCCCTCGACGTAGTGCACGTAGGCACCCTCGTCGACGATGATCAGGGTCCGCTCGAACTGGCCCATGTTCTCGGTGTTGATGCGGAAGTAGGCCTGGAGCGGGATCTCCACGTGGACGCCCGGCGGGACGTAGATGAAGGAGCCGCCGGACCACACGGCGGTGTTCAGCGAGGCGAACTTGTTGTCACCGACCGGGACGACGGTGCCGAAGTACTCCTTGAAGAGGTCCGGGTGCTCCTTCAGCGCGGTGTCGGTGTCGAGGAAGATGACGCCCTGCTGCTCCAGGTCCTCGCGGATCTGGTGGTAGACGACCTCCGACTCGTACTGGGCCGCGACACCGGCGACGAGGCGCTGCTTCTCGGCCTCGGGGATGCCGAGCTTGTCGTAGGTGTTCCTGATGTCCTCGGGCAGGTCCTCCCAGGACTGCGCCTGCTTCTCCGTGGACCGCACGAAGTACTTGATGTTGTCGAAGTCGATCCCCGACAGGTCCGAGCCCCAGTTCGGCATGGGCTTCTTCTCGAAGAGCCGCAGGGCCTTCAGACGCAGCTTGGTCATCCACTCCGGCTCGGACTTCTTCGCCGAGATGTCACGGACGACCTCCTCGTTGAGACCGCGCCTGGCCGAGGCACCCGCCTTGTCGGGATCGGCCCAGCCGTATTCGTACTTGCCCAGGCCCTCGAGCTCGGGGTGGGCAGTCTCCGTGGGGAGAGTCATGCGGGGTTCCTCCCGGCGGTGCTTGCGGATGCGTTGGTGCTTCGGTGGTCGTTCTGGGACATCTTGGGAATGAACGTCGTGCAGACGCCGTCGCCGTGCGCGATGGTCGCCAGCCGCTGGACGTGCGTCCCCAGCAGTTCGGCGAAGATCTCCGTCTCCGCCTCGCACAGCTGCGGGAACTCCTCCGCGACATGGACCACCGGGCAGTGGTGCTGGCAGAGCTGCTCACCCTTGCGCGGGAGGGGCGCGCTGCGCGCCGTAGCAGCGTACCCGTCCGCGCTCAGGGCCTTCGCCAGCGCTTCCGTCCGTTTGCCGGGAGCGGCTGCCTCGATCGCCTTGCGGTAGGCGCGCGCCTGCGCGGCCACACGGGCCCGGGCGAAGGCGGCGACCGCCTGTCCGCCCTCCCGTTCGGCGATCCAGCGCAGGGCGTCCACGGCGAGCTTGTCGTACGACTGCTCGAAGGCGTCCCGGCCGCAGTCGGTGAGCGCGAAGACCTTGGCGGGGCGGCCGCGGGTCCGTGTCCCGTACACCCGCTGCTTGCGCGCCTCCACCACGTCGTCGGCGACCAGGGCGTCCAGGTGGCGCCGTACGGCTGCCTGGGTGAGCCCGAGCCGGCCGGCCAGCTCGGCGACGGTCGACGGGCCGTGGTCCAGGATGGACCGCGCGACCCGGTTACGCGTGGAGCGCTCCCCGGCCACGAACTCCTCCTGCGGGGCCCCGGCGGGGGACTCCCGAGACTCGCCGACTTTTTTCACAACGCCATTGTTGCGTAATTCGTCGGAGACTGACAAGCGACGCCGTCCCGGACGGGCGTGCACTGCATCACTTAGGGTTACCTAATCCGACCTGCGGAAACGATCTCCCGGACGGCTTCCGGAAAGCTCCTTCGGCCCTGCTCACCGCACCCGTCGCACCGGCCCGGGCGCGAGGAGGAACGAGGAGGAGGCGAAGGAGGGCTCCGCGCACCCGCCCGCCCGGGGCGCACGGCGCGTCCCTAGACTCTGGGGCCATGCGAAACGAGCCCGTGGTGCAGGTTCAGGCTCTGGTCAAGCGGTACGGCACGAAGACCGCGGTGGACGGCCTCGACCTGGTGGCCCAGGCGGGTGTGACCGCCATACTCGGCCCCAATGGCGCGGGCAAGACGACGACGGTCGAGATCTGCGAGGGGTACCGGAGGCCGGACTCCGGCACGGTGCGCGTCCTGGGTCTCGACCCCGTCGGGCAGTCGGCCGAGCTGCGGCCCCGGATCGGCGTGATGCTGCAGTCCGGAGGGGTGTACTCGGGGGCGCGGGCGGAGGAGATGCTGCGGCACATCGCCAAGTTGCACGCCCATCCGCTGGACGTGGACGCCCTCGTCGAACGGCTCGGGCTCGGCAGCTGCGGGCGGACCCCCTACCGCCGGCTGTCCGGCGGGCAGCAGCAGCGGCTGGCCCTGGCCATGGCCGTCGTCGGACGGCCGGAGCTGGTGTTCCTGGACGAGCCGACCGCGGGACTCGACCCGCAGGCCCGCCGGGCGACCTGGGACCTCGTGCGCGATCTGCGCGCGGACGGCGTGTCCGTGATCCTCACCACCCACTACATGGAGGAGGCCGAGCAGCTCGCCGACGACGTCGCCATCGTCGACGCGGGCCGGGTCATCGCCCAGGGCTCCCCGGAGGAGCTGTGCCGCGGCGGCGCCGAGAACACCCTGCGCTTCACCGGCCGCCCCGGGCTCGACATGGACTCGCTGCTCAAGGCGCTGCCCCCCGGCTGCACCGCCGCCGAGCCGGCCCCGGGCACCTACCGGGTCGTCGGCACGGTCGACCCGCAGCTGCTCGCGACCGTGACGTCCTGGTGCGCGCAGAACGGGGTGATGCCGGACCGGATCTCGGTCGAGCGGCACACGCTGGAGGACGTCTTCCTGGAGCTGACCGGCAAGGAGCTGCGCTCATGACGCCCGCCACCGGTACGGGTACGTACACCCCGAGGCCCAAGGCGGCCCCGCTGCCCCGGATGATCGCGGCGCAGGCGGCGCTGGAGACGAGAATGCTGCTGCGCAACGGCGAGCAGCTGCTGCTGACCGTCGTCATCCCCACGCTGCTGCTGGTGCTGTTCAGCTCCGTGGACATCGTGGACACCGGCGCGGACAGGGCCGTGGACTTCCTCGCCCCCGGTGTCCTCGCCCTGGCCGTGATGTCGACGGCGTTCACCGGACAGGCCATCGCGACCGGTTTCGAGCGGCGCTACGGCGTGCTCAAGCGGCTGGCCGCCTCGCCGCTGCCGCGCTGGGGGCTGATGACCGCCAAGACGGCGTCCGTGCTGGTCACCGAGGTCCTGCAGATCGTGCTGCTGACCGTGATCGCCTTCGCGCTCGGCTGGTCCCCGCACGGCGGTCCGCTCGCCGTGCTTCTGCTGCTGGTCCTCGGCACGGCCGCCTTCTCCGGGCTGGGCCTGCTGATGGCGGGCACGCTGAGGGCCGAGGCGACCCTGGCCGCCGCCAATCTGGTCTTCCTGCTGCTGCTGGTCGGCGGCGGGGTGGTCGTACCGCTGGAGAAGTTCCCGGCCGGTGTGCAGGAGGTGCTGGGCCTGCTGCCCATCTCGGCGCTGTCCGGCGGACTGCGGGACGTGCTCCAGCACGGCGCCGGGATGCCGTGGGGCGACCTGGGGATCCTCGCCGTGTGGGCGGTGGCGGGCCTCGCCGCCGCCGGGAAGTTCTTCCGCTGGGAGTAGAGCCGGGAGCAGAGGAGCAGGGCGTGCCGGACCCTCGTGAAAGCGTGCACAAGCAGCCGCCTACGATGGAGGGCGTGTCGAACCTGACCCGCGCCGACGCCGTGTCCGTCGTGCGCAACCCGCTCGCCTTCGTCGCCGCACGCTGGACCCCGCATCCGAGAACCGTCCAGCGGGCGGCCCTCGCCGCACTCGTCATGGCGGTCGTCATCGTCGTCACCGGCGGCGCCGTCCGTCTGACCGGCTCGGGCCTGGGCTGCCCGACCTGGCCCAAGTGCACCGAGGACTCGCTGACCACCACCAGCGAGATGGGTCTGCACGGCGTGATCGAATTCGGCAACCGGCTGCTGACGTACGTGCTGTGCGCGGCCGTCGGCTGGGCGATCGTCGCCGCGCGCTCCCAGAAGCCGTGGCGGCGCGGCCTCACCCGGCTGGGCTGGGCGCAGTTCTGGGTGGTCATGGGCAACGCGGTGCTCGGCGGCATCGTCGTCCTGGTCGGCCTGAACCCGTACACCGTCGCCGGGCACTTCCTGCTCTCCTCGGCGCTGATCGCGCTCGCCACGGTGATGTGGCAGCGCGCCCGCGAGGGCGACGCCGCACCGCGCCCGCTGGTCGGCAAGCCCGTCCGGCAGCTGGTGGGGGTCCTCGTCCTCGCGAGCGCGCTGCTGATCGTGGTGGGCACGGTGGTGACCGGCGCCGGACCGCACGCGGGCGACTCCCGTGAGGTCCCCCGCATCCCGGTCGACTGGCAGACGGTCGCCCGGCTGCACGCCGTGCTGGCCTGGGTCGTGGTCACACTGACGTTCGCCCTGTGGTTCTTCCTCAAGGCCGTCGACGCGCCGAGGGGCCCGCTGGCCCGGACCCGTGAGCTGTTCCTGATCCTGCTGGCCCAGGGCGCCCTGGGCTATGCCCAGACCTTCCTGAACCTGCCCGAGCTCCTGGTGGGCCTGCACATGCTGGGCTCGTGCGTGATGTGGATCTGGGTGCTGCTGGTCCTGCTGTCGCTGCGCGAGCGCCCCGTGGAGGAGGCCGGCGGCCTGCCGGGCCCGTCGGCCGAGCCCACCCTGGCGAAGACCTGAGAGCGGCGCGCCCCGGCGCCCGGCACACGCACGGGCCTGACGCACACGACTGGGGGCCTGTNNACAGGCCCCCAGTCGTGTGCGCGCCGTGCGTGTGCCGGGCGCGGCCCCGCGCTGCGCGTGCGCGCCGCAGGGGCCGTGCGCGGGTCCCGGGCCGAAGCGCCCGGTTTGGCCGTTCCTCGGGTCTCAGCCGTTCTTCGGGCCGCCGATCTGGAGGCCCGCCATACGGGTCCACTCGTACGGGCCCGTCTTCACCCTGGCCGCGAACTCGCCGTCGAACGTCTCGTGGACGGTGATCCCGGACTTCTCCACCGCCGCCTTCGCGACGGCGTAGGTGGGGGCCACGAGGTCGCCCCAGGTGCCGTCCTCGCCGACGAGGACGATGCGGGCGCCGCGCTGTCCGATGTACGCGACCTGGCCCTCGGCACCTCCGTGGGCCTTGGCGAAGGAGCCGATCCGCTGGGCGAGGCGGGTCGCCTTGCGCTCGGCCTTGGGGTCAACCTGCTGCGTGTCTGCCATGAACAGGATGCTACCGGCGAGTAGACCGAACGGCGATGGGCGGGGCGGGTGGCATCGGCCACCCGCCCCGCCCATCGCACGACATCACTCGAAAGCGGTAACGGGGTCAGCGCAGGAACGGGTCCACCGCCAGCGCCACGAACAGCAGCGAGACATAGGTGATGGACCAGTGGAACAGGCGCATCTCCTTCAGCTTCGCGCCCGTCACCTCGGCCTTGGCCCGGTTCTGCAGGGCGTGCGCCTCCCACAGCCACCAGCCGCCCACCACGAGCGCCACCACGGTGTAGAACCAGCCGGTGTAGCCGAGCGGGGTCAGCAGCAGCGAGATCCCCACCATCGCCCAGCTGTAGATCACGATCTGCCGGGCGACCACCTTGTTGGAGGCGACGACCGGCAGCATCGGCACGCCCACGCGTGCGTAGTCCTCCCGGACCCGCATCGACAGCGGCCAGTAGTGCGGCGGCGTCCAGAAGAACATGACGAGGAAGAGAATGATCGGCGCCCAGGACATCGAGTTGGTGACCGAGGACCAGCCGATCAGCACCGGCATGCAGCCGGCGATGCCGCCCCACACGATGTTCTGCGCCGTGCGCCGTTTGAGGATCATCGTGTAGACGACGACGTAGAAGAGCAGCGCTCCGAGCGCCAGCCACGCCGACAGCCAGTTGACGGTCAGGCCGAACAGCAGCGTGGAGACGACCGCCAGGGTGATCCCGAAGACGAGGCACTCGCGCGGGCTGACCATGCCGGTCACCAGGGGCCGCTGCGAGGTGCGGTCCATGAGTGCGTCGATGTCCCGGTCGATGTACATGTTCAGCGCGTTGGCACCGCCCGCCGACAGATAACCGCCGATGCAGGTGAGCAGCACCAGCGACAGGTCGGGCACACCTTGCTGCGCCAGGAACATCACCGGAACGGTGGTGATCAGAAGCAGTTCGATGATCCGCGGCTTGGTCAGCGCCACGAAGGCCTTGACCCGGGCCCCGAACGGCCGGTGGCTCGGGCTCCGGCTCGAACCGAGCACGCCCGCTGGACGGGATTCGACGGCCGTCACGCACACCCCTGACAGAGACATCCCAGCGAGCCCTGCCCGGGAGAACCCACGGCAGGGGCTCGCGCGTACCACGCCACTGTAGACGCTGCCCAGATCCGGACATTCGCGGGGGTCGGATCGTGTTGGCACGGCCCGCCGAAAGGCTCGATTGAGCGCTCGGGCGAACGGCTGCGTATGGAGTTGCCGAGTGCTGCTCCAGCCGGTCCGGAGGCGAATGGTGAACAGTCCTGACAGACTGTGTCGACTCGAAAAATTGCACGTCCTCGCGAGGGTAGGCTCGGCAAAGGCCCGCCGACGCCCAGATTGCCGGCAGCCGGTGCACATGCCGCGCCGGCACCCGACTTGTGGAGAGGAGCCCTGACCCAGGGTGAGTACCAAGCCGACCACCACAGACCTCGAGTGGACCGAGTTGGACCAGCGCGCGGTGGACACCGCGCGCCTCCTGGCCGCCGATGCCGTACAGAAGGTCGGCAACGGCCATCCCGGCACGGCGATGAGTCTGGCGCCCGTCGCCTACACCCTTTTCCAGAAGGTGATGCGGCATGATCCGTCCGACCCGCAGTGGGTGGGGCGCGACCGCTTCGTGCTGTCCGCCGGTCACTCCTCCCTCACGCTCTACACCCAGCTGTACCTGGCCGGCTTCGGCCTGGAGCTGGACGATCTGAAGTCCTTCCGGACCTGGGGCTCCAAGACGCCCGGCCACCCGGAGTACGGGCACACCCAGGGCGTGGAGACCACGACCGGTCCGCTCGGCCAGGGTGTCGCCAACGCGGTGGGCATGGCGATGGCCGCCCGCTACGAACGCGGTCTGTTCGACCCCGAGGCACCGGCCGGCGAGTCCCCGTTCGACCACTTCATCTACTGCATCGCGGGGGACGGCTGCCTGCAGGAGGGCATCTCCGCGGAGGCGTCCTCGCTGGCCGGCCACCAGAAGCTCGGCAACCTGATCCTGCTGTGGGACGACAACCACATCTCGATCGAGGGCGACACCGAGACGGCCGTCTCGGAGGACACGGTCAAGCGGTACGAGGCCTACGGCTGGCATGTGCAGCGCGTGGAGCCGAAGGCGAACGGCGACCTCGACCCGCACGCCCTCTTCGAGGCGATCCAGCGGGCCAAGGCCGTCACCGACCGGCCGTCCTTCATCGCCATGCGCTCGATCATCGCCTGGCCGGCCCCGAACGCGCAGAACACCGAGGCCGCGCACGGCTCGGCGCTGGGCGAGGAGGAGGTCGCGGCCACCAAGCGCGTCCTCGGCTTCGACCCCGACAAGCACTTCGACGTCGCCGACGAGGTGCTCAGCCACACCCGGAAGGCCGTGGAGCGCGGCCGGCAGGCCCGGGCGGAGTGGGAGAAGTCCTTCCAGGCCTGGCGTGAGGCCAACCCCGAGCGGGCGGCCGAGTACGACCGCATCGCCAGGGCGGAGCTGCCCTCCGGCTGGGACGAGAAGATCCCGGTGTTCGAGGCGGGCAAGAGCGTGGCCACGCGTGCGGCCTCCGGCAAGGTGCTC
>NZ_MUME01000530.1 GCF_002155915.1 Streptomyces thermovulgaris
TCGCCGCTCCCGCCCCCGCCGCCACCGCACCCCGCAGCAGCGACGACGACCACGACGACGACCGGGACGACGACAACGACGACCGGGACGACCACGAGAACGGCGACAGCGACGACAACGACGGTGACGACGACTCCGGCAGCATCCCCGGCCGTGGCGAGGTCTCCGGCGACGTGGACCACATGACGGGCCGTGCCACCGTGAACGGCCGCACCGCCGACTACCGGTTCGCCGCCGTCAGGGCGACCAGCCCCTTCGGCGAGACCGCCACCGTGTACGCGGGCGCACCCCTGGCCACCGAGCAGAGGGCCGTCCGCACCGTCGTCACGGCCATGCTCATCGGCCTGCCCCTGCTGCTGGCCGTCGTCGCCGGCGTCACCTGGCTGACCACCCGCCGCGCCCTGCGTCCCGTCGAGGACATACGCGCCGAGCTGTCGGCCATCACCGCCTCCAGCGACCTCGCCCGCCGGGTGCCCGAACCCGACTCCCACGACGAGATCGCCCGCCTCGCGGCCACCACCAATCGGACCCTGGCCGCCCTGGAGGCCTCCGTGGAGCAGCAGCGCCGCTTCGTCGCCGACGCCTCCCACGAACTGCGCAGCCCGATCGCCTCCCTGCGCACCCAGCTGGAGGTCGCGGCCGCCCACCCCGAGCTTCTCGACCTGGAGGGCGCGGTGCAGGACACCGTACGCCTCCAGGACCTGGCCGCCGATCTGCTCCTGCTCGCCCGCCTCGACGCCGGGGAGCAGCCGCAGGCGGTCCCCCTCGACCTCGACGACCTGGTGCGGGAGGAGGCGGCCCGCCGCGCCGACGCCCTTCCCGTCCGCGTCACCCTCGAGACCCCGGTCCGTGTCGACGGCAGCCGCAGCCGGCTCGCCCGAGTCCTGCGGAACCTGCTCGACAACGCCCAGCGCCATGCCACCGGCTCGGTGACGGTCACCCTGCACACCGAGGGCACCACCGCGGTCCTGCGGGTCGCCGACGACGGGCCCGGCGTCCCCGTGGCGGAGCGGGAGCGCATCTTCGAACGCTTCGTCCGCCTCGACGACGCCCGCACCCGCGACGACGGCGGAGCCGGCCTCGGGCTGGCCATCGTCCGCGACGTGGTCCGCCGCCACGGCGGCGACATCACCGTCGGCGATGCCCCGGGCGGGGGAGCGCTGTTCGAGGTACGGCTGCCTCTGTCCGAGGACCACCGGGCGCGGGAGTCCGCCGGCCCCGTGGTGCGGCCGGAGGGCCGGACCGGGGACGAGCCGAAGGCGGGCCGACGGCGGGATTGAACGGGCCGGGAACGGATGGGAGCGGATGGGAGTGGACACGACCGGCCCGCGGGGCACCATGGACGTGGCGGGGCACTGCGGAGACGCATGCCCGGCGTGCCGGCGGCAGGGCTCACCGCACACCGTGGCGTCGTGCCGCCGACGGCCCCGATCCCCTGACGTGGCCAGGAGGCGACCGTGGAGTTCGACGTGGTCGTGGAGATCCCCAGGGGATCCCGCAACAAGTACGAGATGGACCACGAGCTGCAGCGCATCCGGCTGGACCGGATGCTGTTCACCTCGACCAGGTATCCGGCCGACTACGGCTTCATCGAGGGAACGCTCGGACGCGACGGGGACCCGCTCGACGCCCTCGTCCTGGTCGACGAACCGACGTTTCCCGGGTGCGTGATCGAATGCCGGGCCGTCGGCATGTTCTGCATGAGGGACGAACAGGGGCCGGACGACAAGGTCCTGTGCGTGCCCGCCCACGATCCGCGTCACTCCCACATCCAGGACCTGACGGACATCCCCTCCTTCGACCGGCTGGAGATCACTCATTTCTTCGAGGTCTACAAGGACCTCGAACCCGGCAAGAGCGTCGAGGGCTCGCACTGGGAGGGCAGGGAGCAGGCGTACGCCGAGATCGAGGCCTCCCGCGCCCGGGCCGCCCGGGCCGGTGCCGAGCGGCCATGAGCGACCCGCGGGCGACCGCGGTTTCGCGGCGGACGGCGGACGGCCGGGCGGTCAGCCGGCCGAGGCCAGGACGCCGGTGACCTGCCGGCGCACCTCCTCCCAGGCCGCGGGGGAAAGGGTGTGGAAGGCCGAGTGGCGCAGGGTGCGCAGAAGCTGCTCGGTGCCGGTGCTGCCGGTGCCGTCGGCGTTGTCGGTGTTGTCTGCGGTGCCGGTGCTGTACGGGACGCTGCCGGTGAGCACGTCGTAGCCGTCGCGCACGGCCACACGGAGACGGCGTGAGGTGGTGTGCCCCTCGCGCTCCTCGTGCTCCTCGTGCACGGCCGTCGCGACGACCAGCGGCGGCCGGCCGCCCGCCTCGCCGGGCTGCTTGCAGTGGGCGCTGGCGAGCGGTTCGCGCCAGTGGAGGCCGAGCAGCAGGTGGCGCTTGGCCAGGACCTCGGTGAGGTCGGTCTCACGGACCCCGTCCGGCTCCAGCACGGTGGCCCGTGCGTCGAGCACGAGTGCCGCCGGCAGCAGGCAGCGCAGCGCGCTGCCGACCAGATTGCCGCCGACGGTGGCCGCCCGGCGTACGGCTCCGGTTCCCACCGAGGCCGCGGCGTCGCGCAGCACCCGGGGCACACGGTCGTCGATCCGTTCGAGCACCACGGCGGCGCCCAGCGACCTGGGCCCGAGCACGTTCGCCTCGGGCACATGGCGCAGCGACATGGCCTGCTCGGGAAAACCGTCGCGCTGCCAGGTGGCCCACACCAGGGTCGCCCCGCCCACGGGCACCGCCCCTTCGGCCAGGTACTGCTGTGCTTCGGTCACGGACACGGGCAGACGCAGCAACACGGCGACCGACCTGCCTTTCAGAAGCCGGGGCAACGGGACTGTCCGACGCAGTCTTCCCGCCAGGGCGGAGGCGCGTACAGGGCTCACCGCAGCACCGTGTGCGCTTCCCGGCGCGCAGGGATCCCGGGCCGGGGCGGGCCCGGCGGGGGCACGACCGTCGGCTGCGCCGTGTGCGCGGCGCGCCTTTGCCGAGGGGCGGGCCCCGCGGGGCCCGCCCCTCGGCCGGCTGGTCCGTCCGGTGGCTGCTACCGGATGACGGTGATCCGGTCGGCCGCCGTCGGCGTGTACGGCGCGGCGGGCGAGGAGTGCGCCGTGAGGTAGTCGACCAGGGCGGCCAGGTCGTCGCCGCCGACGAGCTGGCGGGTGCCGTTGGCCAGTTCGGTGAAGCCGTCGCCGCCGCCGGCCAGGAAGGAGTTCACGGCGACGCGGTAGGTGGCGGCCGGGTCGATCGGCTTGCCGTGGAGCCTGATGGAGTCCGTCACCACCCGGTCGGCGCCCGACTTGGTCAGATCCAGGGTGTAGGTGAAGCCCTCGGAGACCTGCAGGAACTTCGGGGCCTCGGCGTTGCTGCCGCTGACCTGCTGCTTGAGCACGGTGATCAGCTGGGCGCCGGTCAGGTCCTTGATGTTGACCGTGTTGCTGAACGGCTGCACCGTGAAGCCCTCGGCGTAGGTCACCACACCGTCGCCCTCACTGCCGGAGGCGGCGTGGACCAGGTCGGCACGGATGCCGCCCGGGTTCATCAGGGCCAGGTCGGTGCTGTTGTCCAGGGTCCTGGCGTGCGCCAGCTGCGCGTCCGCGATCAGGTCGCCCAGCGGGGACTCGACGGTGCCCTCGGTGCCCCGCGGGATGTCCGCGGAGATGTATCCGATGGGCTTTTCGGCGACCGGGGCGGCCAGGGTCTGCCAGTAGTCGATCAGCCGCGTCATGTCGGCCGCCCTGGGCCGGGTGCGGTCCACGACACGGTTGGAGCCCTTGACCGTGGCGCGGACGATGTCGTGGCTGCGCAGGTCGTACTTCATGTTCAGCTCGGTGAAGAGCCGGCCGAAGGAGGCGGCGCTGGTCACCAGCCGGGGAAGGCCCGCCGGGTCCGGAATGGTGCACACATACGCGCTGTGGGTGTGCGCGGTGACGAGGGCGTCGACCTCCGGGGAGACCTTTTGGGCGATGTCCACGATCGGCCCGCTCAGCCCGGAGCCGCTGCCGCCCGCGTCGCAGTCGTAGTTGTACGCCGAGGAGGCCGGGTAGCCGCCCTCGTGGACGAGGGCCACGATCGCGCGCACGCCCCGCCGCTGGAGTTCCCTGGTGTACTTGTTGATCGTCTCGGCCTCGTCGAGGAACTTCAGCCCCTTGACCCCCTCGGCGGAGACGATGTCCGGGGTGCCCTCGAGGGTGACGCCGATGAAGCCGACCCGCGCGCCCTTGACGTTCTTGACGACGTACGGCTTGAGCAGCGGCTTGCCGGTCTTCTCGTGCACCACGTTGGCCGACAGGATCGGGTAGTCGGCGCCCTTGAACGTGCGGCCCTTGGCGTAGCAGCCGTCGACCGGGTGGCAGCCGCCGTTCTGCAGGCGCAGCAGCTCGTCCTTGCCCTCGTCGAACTCGTGGTTGCCGACGCCGGCGACGTCCAGGCCGAGCTTGTTCATGGCCTCGACGGTGGGCTCGTCGTGGAACAGGCCGGACAGCAGCGGGCTGGCGCCGACCATGTCCCCGGCGGCGACGGTCAGCGAGCGGTCGTGCCCCTTGCGGGCGGCGCGCAGACTGCTCGCCAGGTACTCCACACCACCGGCGTCGATGTCCGTGGTGGTGCCGTCGGGCCGCAGCTCGGTGACCCGGCCGGAGGAGCCGGCGGGCGGCTCCAGATTGCCGTGGAAGTCGTTGATGGCGAGGAGCTGGAGGTCCGTGGTGTGGGGGTGGTGCCCTCCGGCTGGGTGGGAG
>NZ_MUME01000531.1 GCF_002155915.1 Streptomyces thermovulgaris
TGCGGGAGAACAGCAGCCGCAGATGGGTCCAGGCGTCGGTGACCGTTCCCACCGTGGACCGGGCGTTCCCGCCGATCCTGCGCTGATCGATCACCACCACCGGTGAGAGCCCCTCGATCCTCTCGGCCTCGGGACGTGTCCACTTCGGCAGCCGGTTGCGGACGAACGGCGGACAGGTCTCGTTGAGCTGATGACCGGCCTCCGCCGCGATCGTGTCGAACACCAGCGACGACTTGCCCGACCCGGACACCCCGACGAACACGACCAGCCGGCCGCGCGGGATGTCCACGTCCAGACTCTTCAGATTGTGGGTCCGGGCACCCCGGATGCGGATCACGCGCTCTAGCATGCGGCGAGGCTAGGAGCAGATGCGGCCGGTTTCTGACCGCAACGGCGGCGGAACAGACGGAACAGAGGGAACGGAAACGGGACGGGAGCGGGACCGGGCACATGGCGGACGTCACCCAGCGCATCCTCGCCCTGCTGGCCACCCTCCAGACCGGGCGG
>NZ_MUME01000532.1 GCF_002155915.1 Streptomyces thermovulgaris
GGGGTAGTGGGGGCACCGGGCGCGCCCGGAGGGGTCTGGCCTGCGGCGCGGGCGGAGCACCGTGCGCGGCATGCGCGGGTGTGCGCCGGTCGTACGGCTTATACGGCCATGCCGTACACGATGGTGAAGAGCGTGCCGAGCGAGCCGATGATGAACACCCCTGTCAGGCCGGCGATGATCAGTCCCTTGCCCTGCTCGGCGCTGAACGTGTCACGCAGGGCCGTGGCGCCGATGCGCTGCTTGGCCGCACCCCAGATGGCGATGCCGAGGCACATCAGGATGGCGACGGCCATCACCACCTCGATCATCACCTTGGCCTCGTTGCCCAGGCTGCCGAAGGGGCCCCAGTCCGGAGCGATCCCGCCGATGATGGTGTTGATGTCTCCCTTGTCGGCTGCAAAGAGCATGTAACTCACCGCCCCTGTTGGGTAGTTCACGTTCCCTGTCCTTGTGCAGAGGTCAGGGTCATTCTCGCCGACAATCACGCCGACGATGTCGACTTGGCGCTATTGCCTTATGGGTTTGGTATGCATCGTCACTCTGTGTATCACGGCAGGTCACGCCGGGCAATGAAGCCCGAGCGGAACCTGTCGCGTGGTCCTGTCGTTGATGTTTTTTCGCCGTCCGTCACGGTTTTTGACGACCGGTCGGGTGTGACCGCTTCGATGGTCTCACGCCGGCGGGCCGCGGTCCCGTCGTCCATCCGGTGCAGGCGGGGCGCACGGGGGAGGGAGG
>NZ_MUME01000533.1 GCF_002155915.1 Streptomyces thermovulgaris
CACTTCGCCGCCGAGTCGCACGTCGACCGGTCGATCACCGGCGCCGCGCCCTTCGTCTCCACCAATGTGCTCGGCACCCAGGTGCTGCTGGACGCGGCCCGCCGGCACGGCGTGGCACGCTTCGTGCACATCTCGACCGACGAGGTGTACGGCTCGATCGACGAGGGCGCCTGGACGGAGTCCCAGCCGCTCGCCCCCTCCTCGCCCTACTCCGCGTCCAAGGCCGGCGCCGACCTGCTGGCCCTGGCCTACCACCGGACCCACGGCATGGACGTCGTGGTCACCCGCTGCTCCAACAACTACGGCCCGTACCAGTACCCGGAGAAGCTGATCCCGCTGTTCGTCACCCGCCTCCTCGAGGGCGGACGCGTCCCGCTGTACGGCGACGGCGGCAACGTGCGCGAGTGGCTGCACGTCGAGGACCACTGCCGGGGGGTGGAGCTGGTCCTGCGCAAGGGACGGCCCGGCGAGATCTACCACATCGGCGGCGGAACGGAGCTGACCAACCGTGAGCTGGTGGACCGGCTGCTCGCCGCCTGCGGGGCCGACTGGAGCAGGGTCGACCACGTCGCCGATCGCAAGGGGCACGACCGCCGGTACGCCCTGTGCGGTGACAAGATCCGGGAGGAGCTGGGATTCGTGCCGCGGATCGACTTCGAGACGGGGCTGGCGCAGACGGTGGCCTGGTACGCGGAGCACCGGGAGTGGTGGTCACGGCACGCCGACCGGTGACGGGACGCACGGACCGGTGACGGGACGCGCGGACCGCGGCCGGCACGGGTGCCCCTTGTCCCGCCGCCGCCCGATGTGTTCTTGTGGTGCCCGCCGTGCGGGCGGCCGAGGCGGCCGGGCGGGAAGACGACGGAGCGAAAGGCGACGGGATGACGGGGGAGGCCGAAGACCGGTGATCGAGGAGCTGCTCCCGGACCCGGTGGTGGCCGTGGAGGCGTACGGCGACGAGGAGACCGACCGTGCCCCGCTGTATCCCGAGGAGCGGGCGCTGGTGGCGCGGGCGGTCGACAAACGCCGGCGCGAGTTCACCGGTGTGCGCGCCTGCGCCCGCCGCGCCATGGAGAAGCTCGGTGTGCCGCCGCAGCCCGTCCTGCCCGGTGAGCGAGGCGCTCCGCGCTGGCCGGACGGGCTGGCCGGCAGCATGACCCACTGCCACGGCTACCGTGCCGCGGCCCTGGCCCGCACCGGCGACCTGGCCTCCCTCGGCATCGACGCCGAACCCCACGCCCCGCTGCCGGAGGGCGTGCTGCCCACCGTCGCCCTCACCGCCGAGCAGCGGCGTCTGGCCGACCTGGCCGTGCTGCACCCGGACGTGCACTGGGACCGGCTGCTCTTCAGTGCGAAGGAGTCCGTCTACAAGGCGTGGTTCCCGCTCACCGGCGCGTGGCTGGACTTCCTGGAGGCAAAGATCGAGATCCGCACCGCCCCGGACACCTCCCGGCGCGGCGGCTTCCGGGCCCGGCTCCTGGTGCCGGGCCCGCTGGTCGGCGGCCGGCGTCTCGACTGCTTCGAGGGGCGCTGGACCGTCGGGCGGGGTCTGGTGGTCACCGCGGTGACGGTCCCGCAGCCCTGACCGGGCGGCACGTCCGCCCGGTCAGGGCTGCGGG
>NZ_MUME01000534.1 GCF_002155915.1 Streptomyces thermovulgaris
CCCGCCAACCCGCTCCGCCCGCGCCGGGCGGAGCGGGTTGGCGGGGACCCGGGATCGGCGACTGCGGAACGGAAGGATTCAGTCGCAGTTCGTATTCGCCGGTGTTCGGATTGAGTACCCATTGGTCTGCGGGGTCGATGTTGTTCGCCCGCCCACGGCCTTGCGCGTCCACGGTTGTCCGAACCCTCCGTCGGGGCCACGCGGCGCCTTGTCCCCTTCAAGGCGCTCAGATCTGCTTCACAGTGCTCGACCCCAGGAAGACCTCGCGGCCAGTAGCACCGGATCGCTCACACTATCTGGCTCATTCGGTGTCAAGCGACGCCCGTGACAAATTCCACTTGCCTACAAGTGGGCAATCCGCCCATTTCCTTGGACAAAAGTTCGCCAAAGGCGGTCGTCCGCGCCCCGCGGAAAGCCTTCCGGGGCGATGTGTTGCACCGGAAGGCCTTCCGCGGACGGGGCGGCCGTCCCGGGGTTCCCGGCCCGCCGCCCTTGCCGTATGCGCCGCCGGGCCCGCCGGACACGGTCGTGCGGATGCGCGGGAGAGGCGCGGGAGAATCGTCGCCGCCTGCGTGGAATCCGCACCGCTGAAGGTGAATTGGCGTCGTTTGTTCCCGAATCCCGCGGTACTTCCGCTGCGTCACCTCGCCGTCGCCGTGACCCGTTCCGCTTCGATGCGCCGGGCCAGGGCGTCCTCGGAAAGGCGGTCGAGACGGCGGCACAGCACGACGGAGGCGCCGGCGGCGAGAGGGGCGTACAGGCCCGCGCTGAGCCCCTCCCAGGTGTCGTACGGCAGCGCGGACAGCAGCCGGGAGCCGGGGCCCGTCAGGCCCAGGGCGGGGGCGTCGGCACGGGCGCGCTCCACGACCTCCGCCGCCGAGTACTCGGCCCCGGCCACGATCAGGGCCGGCTCGTCGGGGTCCACCGGTGCGAAGGGCGTGAACGCGTCGCCCTGCCCCGGCACCTCGACGGCGTAGTCCACAAAGCCCTCCGGCGGCTGCGGGAACCGCCCGCCCAGCGGTCGCAGGGACAGCGCCACCCGCTCCCCGGAGCAGGCCCGTGCCGCGTCCAGGGTGTCCGGGCCGCTGACCACGACGTCGGCCGCCTCCACGTTCCCGCCGAGGTCCGCCACCGCGCCCACCGAGGCGCACGCCAGCAGCCACACCGCCGTCTGCCAGTGCGCCGGCAGCAGCAGCGCGACCCGGTCGCCGGGGCCGGCGGCGAGGTCTCCCTGGAGGAGGTTCGCGGTCTTGGCCACCCAATTGGCGAAGGTGGCCGTGGACAGTTCGACGCGTTCGCCCGTGGCGTCGTCGTAGAAGGTCACCAGCGGGCGTCCGGGGTCCGCGGCGAGCGCGGAACGCAGCAGGTCGGCAGGGGTGCGTTCGGTTGCGTTCATCCGTGCAAGCGTACGCGGCGCCGGGTTGGCGCACCGTGCGGCGGGACACGCACGGGGGAGCGGCGCACCACCGGTTCGGCCCAACCGGGGCCGACGGCCCGTCAATTCCCCAATGGACAGATTTGTATGATTATGTCCAAGATCAGGGGCATGCGTCGATACGGATTCCTGGTGTCCTCGATAGGTGTCGCCTGCGCGGTCGCCCTCGCCCCCGCCCAGGGGCCTCCCGCCGCCGTGGTCACGGCGAGACCGGCATCGGCCACCGGCCCGTCGGCCGTCCCCGGCAGCACCCGGTCCCTGCCCCTCCACCCGCTCACCCGCGCCCGCAC
>NZ_MUME01000535.1 GCF_002155915.1 Streptomyces thermovulgaris
CTTGACGTACTGCTGGGTGATCGTCGAACCGCCCTGGGTGCCCTTGCCGGTCACCGTGTTGAGCAGACCTCGCGCGATGCCCTTCAGGTCGACGCCGGAGTCGGTGTAGAAGGTCTTGTTCTCGGCGGCGACGAAGCAGTTCTGGACTTCCTTGGGCACCTTGGACAGGTCCACCAGCTCGCGGTTGACCTTTCCGCTGCGGGCCAGGATCTTGCCGTCGCTGTACCGGTAGACGTTGCTCTGACGCGTCGCGTCGGCGTTGCCCTCGGGGATGTCCACGGCCAGGTAGAGCACGACGAAGGCGCCGATGCCCAGCAGGCAGACGGCGAAGAACGTGCCGAGGATCTTCCGCCAGGTGAACAGCCGGCGNNGCGGCGGCCACCGCGCTGTCGCGCTCGTCTTTCTTCCGCTCGTCCCATGGGTCCGTCCGCTCCGCTTCCGTCTCGCCAGTCACTCGAATGGGTGCAGGTCAGCTCAGCAAGCTAACACCGACGTCTTCACCGAAGGCCCCCGAATCGCCCCTTATCGGACGTGAGAATGAGCACCCGCCCCACTGGAACCGACGCTTCAGCTTCCCGCAGGGTTGCCATGACGCGAAAAAGTGATATCACTTAGCTAGACAAAAGCTATGGCCATCAGGTCGCAGACCGTATGAGAACGGCCGTACGGGAACAGGAACAGAGGAAAGCACCATGTCCGCACACGCGACGCACGACTCCGGGCCCGCCACGCCCGCC
>NZ_MUME01000536.1 GCF_002155915.1 Streptomyces thermovulgaris
ACCCGTAACCAGCACCGTGCCCTCAGGATCCAGCGCACGCGCAACACCGCCGCTGTCGCTGCGGTCGCTGGTGCTGGTGCTGGTGCTGTTGTTGTCCGCGGCGCCCGCGACGTCTGCGCGTATCAGGCGGGCGGCGAGCACCTCGCCCCCGCGCACGGCAAGCTCCGGCTCACCGGCAACGGCCACAGCAGCAGCCAGCACATCCCAGTCCACCTCCTCCGACCCAAGGTCGATCAGACGCAGACCACGCTCGGGATGCTCACTGCGAGCCGCCCGCACCAACCCCCACAACGGAGCACACGACAGCCCCTCCAGCCGATCACCCTCCACAGCGGCGATGCCGCCGCGCGTGACCCAGACAAGCTCCGCCGACGCCAGCCGCTCATCGGCCAGCAACCGCTGTGCCACCTCCAGAGCCCCACCGGCCACAGCCAGCGCATCACCACCGGCAGCCGGGCAGGTGGCATCCACCACCACCCACCCCGGAGCGCTTGCCTCCGCAGCATCCAGGCGGGCCAGCAGCGCCTCAAGACCGGCAAAGCTCTCCGCC
>NZ_MUME01000537.1 GCF_002155915.1 Streptomyces thermovulgaris
GGCCGGGACGGGGCGGGCGGGGCGGTTCAGGACAGCGGGACCACGGCGCTGATGCACTTGCCGCCGGAGGGCAGGTCGCTGACCTGGACGTCATGGGCCAGCCGGCACACGATCGGCCAGCCCCGTCCGCCGACCCGGCGCCGGCCCTGGTGGTCCACCGGCGGCCGGACCACCGGCAGGCGGTCGCTGCGGTCGCTCACGCAGACCCGCACCCCGCGTCCGACGAGATCGACGTGGAAACCGGTCACTCCGCCGCCGTGCAGAATCGCGTTGGCCGTGAGTTCCGAGGCGACGAGCTGGGCGTCGGAGACGGCATGCGCGTCGCAGGGGGCGTGGTTCGCACGGCAGCATGCGTCGATCGCGCGCTCCACCGCCCGGCGGGCGTCGGCCGGCCTGCACGGCCGGGACTGCCCGGAGCCGTCCGCGGCACACACCACCTCGACGAGGGGGGTGACGCTGTGCTTCTCGCACATCACTTCTCGCTCCCTGAGGGGTGAAGCAGGAATCCGGGCCCGGCGACG
>NZ_MUME01000538.1:0-205 GCF_002155915.1 Streptomyces thermovulgaris
GCCGCGGGAACGGGGAGGTCGCCCTGTCCCAGGTGCAGCACGTCGGAGCCGGCGGCGTGGGCGACGTCCGCCCGGTCGTTGACCGCGAGCAGCTTCCCGTGCCGGGCACAGGCCTCGGCGAACACCTCCAGGTGTTCCAGCTCCTCCTTCGCCTCCAGCTGCTTGTCCCGCAGCTGCACCACGTCGACGCCCCCCGCGAGCACGG
>NZ_MUME01000538.1:211-1110 GCF_002155915.1 Streptomyces thermovulgaris
CGGCGGCGGCAGCGGTGTCGGACATGGCGGATCCCCCTCGGATGCGTCTCAAGGCCCGTGCCGGGCTCGTCGGTTCGGGTGCGCGGACGGCGCACGGGCCCGGCGGCACGGCCCCGCGCACGCGGTCCGGCCCCGTCCGGCCCTCTTCCGGCGCCCGGACGGACCCTACCCGCCCGTGTTCCTCCCCCCGGCACCGGCGGCCGTCCGGGGACCGCCGGTGCCCTCCGGTCATGAGCGGCGCGGCCGGCCGGCGGGGTGCGTCGACCGCCCCCGTGAAAGGCCGCCCGCGCCGCCCCGGTCGTACGGGTCAGACCGCCAGGGCCTGGGCGCGGCGCTTCACCTCGGTGCCGCGGTTCTCGCGCAGGGCCTGGGCGGGGGTGCCGGGAAGGGACGGGTCGGGAGTGAACAGCCACTCGATCATTTCTTCGACCGTGAAGCCGTCGTCCTTCAGGAGCGTCAGGGTGCCGGACAGGCCCTTGACCACCTTGCTGCCGTCGATGAAGGCGGCGGGGACGTGCAGCGCGCGGTTCTCCCCGCGGCGCACGGCGATGAGCTGGCCCTCCTTGACCATCTGCCGCACGCGCGTCACCTCGACGCCGAGCCTTTCGGCGACGTCGGGAAGGGTGAGCCAGGCAGGGACGAGAGCATCGATCTTTGCGTCAATCTCGGTCACGGAATCAAGCCTGCCATCTGCCACCGACGCGAGGAAGTCACGTTCGTCCGCCGGTGGTCGTGTGCCTCACGCGGTCGCCGCCTTCAGCGGCCGTGCCGGGTCCGCCAGCCGGTCCGGGTCCATGGGGGTCCCGGACTCGATCAGCCGCCGGCCCTGCGCCAGGTCCCGCGGCCGGCCGACCGCCAGCAGGGCGACGAGCCGTCCCTCGCGCAGCCAGCAGACCGTC
>NZ_MUME01000538.1:1139-1307 GCF_002155915.1 Streptomyces thermovulgaris
CGCGGGCACCTGGCCGACGACATTGGCCGCGACCGTGCGCGGTCCCTGCAGCGCGTTGTCCCAGTGGTGGATCAGCAGGCGCTGTCCGTACCGCCTCGAGGGGAAGGAGGCGCAGTCGCCGACCGCGTACACGTCCGGCGCCGAGGTGCGCAGACGGTCGTCGGCCAG
>NZ_MUME01000539.1 GCF_002155915.1 Streptomyces thermovulgaris
CTTTCGACGCGGCCGTCGCCGGTCGCGCGCACCGGACATAGCGTTCATGTATGCGCGAATGACACGGCGACGGCCGCGTCGAAAGGGGATGGTGAATGTCTGTGAGCGAGCGGTTCCGGTTCGCCGAGGAGGAGCGGGCGACACGAAAGAAGCGTGCCCCATGGGGCGTGATAGCGCTCGTTCTGCTGACCGGACTCGCTCTCATCCGCAACGGCTCGGGGGAGTTCGACGTCGGCCCGCCCCAGCCCGCGACGGCGGCCGCACCCGATCCGAGCAGCGCACCGAGCCCCTCGGCCGCCAGTGCGGCTCCCCAGCTCGTCCTGTCCCGTTCGGTGCCCGACCGGATCAGAATCCCCGTGATCCAGGTCGACGCGCCCATCACACCGGTCGGGGTGGACGAGGACGGCTGGATCGCCGCGCCGCCGCCGGAGAACCCCAATCTGGCCGGCTGGTTCACCGGTGCGGTCACGCCGGGGGAGAAAGGCACCGCCATCATCGACGGCCATGTGGACAACGCCGCGGGTCCCGCGGTGTTCTACGGGCTCGGTGCCGTGCAGAAGGGAAACCGCGTCGAGGTCCACCGGCAGGACGGAAAGACGGCCGTGTTCGAGGTGTACGGCGTCGAGGTGTTCAAGAAGGAGAACTTCCCCGGCGACCGCGTGTACGGCTCGAAGGGAACGCCGGAGCTGCGGGTCATCACCTGCGGCGGCGGCTACAACGAGGCCACCGGGTATCAGGGGAACGTCGTCGTGTTCGCCCGCCTGGTCGGAGTCCGCTGAGAGGACCCCGGCCAGGCGGGCGAACACGACGA
>NZ_MUME01000054.1 GCF_002155915.1 Streptomyces thermovulgaris
AGTCTCAGGGGACCAGGTCACTCACCTGGCTTGTACCGTCCAGCATCAAGGCGACGCCGCAGTTCATCCGCCACCTGGGGCCAGACAGGCACCGAACGGTCAAGATCCATGTATTCGAGCATCCGCGAATCTCTGCAATCACGCGACCGCGAATACTCGTATACGCGTATCCTCGGTGGCACAGAACACCACGGCAAACCCCCGCGACCGGGGCAAGCGGTCCGGGGGCACGGCCGATCTGAACACGGAGCAGACCGACATGCGCACCCTACTGACTCTTCTCCTCTCATGGCTGCTGCCCGCCAGGGGCAGGCGCCGTGCAATTCCACCCGAGCGGGCATCGGTGGCCGCGACGGCCGACGCCGAACAGAAGTCCCCCGTCCGGCGGCTGATCATCGCGCCCTCTCCCCCTGTCCCCCGCCCCGAGGACGCCGAGGACTTCGCCGTCATCGTGGCCGACGGCCTGCCCCTCGTCCGCCCCTACCTCCTCGCCCACGAGGCCTGCGAGAGGGAGCAGGAGCGGCTGCGGCAGTGGGGCAGACGACATGCCGCCGCACTCGCAGTACCTCTCGGACAGGGCCACCCGGCAGGAGTGACAGCATGACCTCCTCCCCCGCGCACCGCCGTCTGCTGCCGTGGAGCCACGACGGCAAGCCGGCCGTCCTTGTGACGGACGGCACCGAGACGTTCCTGTCCCGGCTGGCCGACGCCGTCGAGGAACAGCAGATCCAGACGGCGGCCGTGATCCTGGGGCTGGCCAAACCGATGGTCAAGGGCACGGCGAACCTCTCGGCCCATGAGCTCCGCTGGATCGCGTGCCGCCTCGTCGAATCGCTCACGGACGTCCTGAACATCTGCGAGAGCCGGGGCCGGCGCATCCCGCCGTACGACGAAGCAGACAAAGACGACGAATGACCCCAAGGCGGAAGCCCCGAGCCCTTGTTGGGTCTCGGGGCTCTCGCCGAACGAGTCCGCCCCCTCCGTGCTCACGGCCGTCGGCCGGCACATCGGCGACGCCCGGTGGGGCCGAAGAGGCATCCGACCCGTTCGGTACGGTGTTCGCCCGGGGAGGGCCCGAGGGGCTGCCGCCAGGTGGCGGCGATCCGCCGCCGTCGCGGACTCGTCCCACGACCACGGATGCCGGTGCGGTCCTCGGCTCCTGTTCCCGGGGGACGACAGGAACCACGGGAGGGACGGGGAACGCCGATGACGACCACGCACGCCGTGTCCGGTGTGGAAAGCAGCCCGCCACCGGACAGCGACACGGTCATCGACGTACGGGACCTGCGGATGCGCTACCGCACCCAGGAAGTGCTGAAAGGCGTGGACTTCACCGCCCGGCGCGGCGAGGTCGTCGTCCTGCTCGGCCCGAACGGCGCGGGCAAGACGACCACGATCGAGATCCTGGAAGGCTTCCGGATGCGCTCGGCCGGTGACGTGACCGTTCTCGGCACCGATCCGGCGCGCGGGGACGAGCGGTGGCGCGCACGCCTGGGCATCGTGCTGCAGTCCTGGCGCGACCACGGCAAGTGGCGGGTGCGGGAACTGCTGGCCCATCTCGGGGCGTACTACGCGCCCTACTCCACCGCCCAGGTTCAGCGGCCGTGGGACATCGACGAACTCCTTGCCGCCGTGGGCCTGACCGAGCAGGCGGACAAGCGGATCTCGACCCTGTCGGGCGGGCAGCGCAGACGTCTCGACGTGGCCGTCGGGATCGTGGGCAGACCCGAGCTGCTGTTCCTGGACGAGCCGACGACCGGTCTGGACCCGGAGGCCAGGAACGAGTTCCACGACCTGGTCCGCGGACTCGCGAACGAGAGCACCACCGTTCTGCTGACCACGCACGACCTCGCCGAGGCGGAGAAGCTCGCCGACCGGATCCTCATCCTGGCCGGCGGCCGGATCGTGGCCGACGGCTCGGCCGAGGAACTGTCCCGGAGGATATCGGCCGAGGCCACCGTGCGCTGGACCCGGGACGGGCAACCCTATGAGGAGTCGACGGCCGAACCCACCCGCTTCGTCCGCCGGTTGTTCGAGGAGTACGGCGATGCGATCGGTGGGCTGGAGGTGCGCCGGGCGAGCCTGGAGGACACCTATCTGACGATGGTGCGGGAGCTGGAGGCGGGGAAGGTCCCCGGCGAGCAGGCGGCACACGCCTTCGGAAGCAGGGAGGAGGCGCGATGAGCCCGGTGTGGTACGCGGCGCGCCTGGGGGTACGGCGTGGCTGGACGGAACTCCGGCAGACCTTCACCTCCGGGCAGGATCTGTTCGGGTATGCGCTCTGGACCGCCCTGCTCATGATTCCGCTGTTCCTGGCCGGTGACGATCCCCTGAAGGGCGCGGGCATCTCGGCCGGGGCGTTCATGCTGCCGAGCATGGTGGGCATGACACTGGCGTTCACCGGCGTGATGACCACGGCACAGCTGCTCGCGACCGAGCGCGAGGACGGCACGCTGCTGCGCGCCAAGGCCGTGCCCCATGGCATGGTCGGCCTTCTGGTCGGCAAGGTCATCATGGTGTCGGGGACGGCCCTCGTCTCCATGGCGCTCCCCTTCGTCGCGGGGCTGTTCCTGGTCGACGGCGTTGCCCAGCAGGGCGGCGGAGCACTGCTGACGCTGGTGTGGGTAATCCCGCTGGGCCTTCTGGCCACCCTGCCGCTGGGCGCCATCCTCGGCTCGCTCATCAACAGCCCGCGCACCATCGGTCTGCTGACGCTCCCGGTGATGGGGCTCGTCATGATCTCCGGGATCTACTTCCCCCTGTCGAAGCTGCCCGAGTGGCTGCAGATCATCGGGCAGATCTTCCCCGTGTACTGGCTCGGCCTCGGGCTTCGGGCCGCGTTGCTGCCGGCCGGGGCGGTCACCGCCGAGGTCGGCGAGTCCTGGCGGCACCTGGAGACAGCGGGTGCGCTGAGTGCCTGGGCCATCGTCGGGCTGCTCCTCGCCCCGTCCGTCCTGCGCAGGATGGCCCGCCGTGAGTCGGGGGCCGCGATGGCGGAACGGTACCGGAAGGCGATGCAGCGGGTCGTTTAGAGCCGCTGACACAGTGAGGTGGCGCGGTGCTGATGGCTGTGCCCGGCTGAGGAGTTGAGCGTTGTCCGAGCCTTGGGCCGCAGGCCGCTGCCGGGCCGGCAGGTGCTGCAAGAAACTCGGCCTCGGCTCCGGCAAGGCATGCCGGAGCCGACTGCGGGACTGAAACGAGGCCGGGGTCTGGCAGCCGACTGCACACGGTGCTGCTCGCCGGGTTGAACGCCGCCGCCCGCCTGGGCTGGTCGTGCTGCGCGGCCAGCTCCTTTCACGTCAGGGCGTTGAAAGAGGGATCCCCATGGGTCTCTCGCCGGTCGACCGGGGACGAGCCGGCTCGAAACACCACGTGATCACCGGCGGGCACGACACCACACTCCCCGCCATCCTCACCGGCGGCAACCGTGGGCGACGTCACCCAGCCACTGCCGCTACTGGACGCCCTCACCGCAAGGGAGGGAGCCGACGGCCCCTGTGCGTCGGCGGGATCCCCCGGACGACCGGTTCGCCCACCGCGCGGTGGCAACCGCGACCGATCAGGGGCACGACCCAGCACTCCAGGCGCAGTCGTGGGTCTTGATGAGCTGTCGTCAACAAGCAGCCGAGTACGGGAAAAGTGAACGGAGTGAGTGCTCACTCATTGACGGAGTGAGCACTCACTCCGTACTCTCGCAGTCATGACAGCGCCCAAGGAGAACCAGACCACCGCCCGTCGCCGCGCCCCCGGCATGTCGCCGGAGCAGCGCCGCAAAATGATCATCCAGACCGCGATCCCGCTGATCACCGAGTACGGCTCCGCCGTGACAACCGCGAAGATCGCCCGCGCCGCGGGCATCGGCGAGGGCACGATCTTCCGCGTCTTCGCCGACAAGGACGAACTGCTGCAAGCCTGCATCGCGGAGGCACTCTCCCCCGAGCACGCCATCCGCGAGCTCAACGCGATCGACCTGTCCCAGCCGCTGCCCGACCGGCTCGCGGAGGCGGCCGAGGCACTGCAGGCACACATGGACCGGCTCGGCGCGCTCATCGGCTCGCTGGGGCACAGCGGCGGCAAGCACCCCGGCACGGTGCGCGGCGTGGGCCGCGACGAGTCGACGACCCGTATCCGCGCGGCCCTCGCGGAGCTGCTGGAGCCCGACAAGGCCGCCCTGCGCCGGCCTCCGGAGCAGATCGCGGCCCTCTTCTTCGGGCTGCTCTTCACCCAGCCGCGTACGGAGGACGAGCCCGACCTGTCCCCGCGGGAGCTGGTGGAGGTCTTCCTGCACGGGGCGCTCTCGGGGGGTGCCAAGTGAGCACGCGGAAAAGGCACCTGGGGGTCACGGCCCTGGCCGTCCTGGCCCCCGTCCTGGTGTGGCTGGTCACGGACCCACTGCTGGGGCACCGGCTGCGGATCACCGACGGCGAGCAGACACTCGACATCGGCGCCGTGCCCGTGGGGTTCGTCGCATTGCTCGCGTCGCTCTCCGGCTGGGGACTGCTGGCCGTCCTGGAACGGTTCGGAGCGCGGCGCGCCCGCACCATCTGGACCGGGGCGGCCGTCGCCGTACTGGCCGTGTCCTTCCTGCCCTTGACCGGCGACGGCATGGACGGCGGCACCCGAGCCTCCCTCGCTCTGATGCACCTGGCGGTGGCGGCGGTGCTGATCCCGGGACTGGGCGGCAAGTCCCCCGGGACGGGAGCCAATGCCACCAGGGGGTGACCGCCGGCACCCAGTACGCGCGAACAGCGCCAGATGAAGGAAGCCCTGCCAGAGCGTCCTACGGCCGGAAACGACCGCCGAAGCGCCCACGGCCTCCCACGCAGACAGGAGGTTCCACCAACCGTCGCACAAGGCCGCCGTCAGGCCGAGGCCTCGCCGCAACCGGCGGGGCCTGTGGGAGAACACCGCGAGCGATGCCCGGTATTCAGAGCTGCCCACGCAATGAAACGCTCGGTTCCCTGCCGGTTCATCGCCTCGCACAAGGCCTCGGACGGGGACAAACCTCGCCTCTTGGCCTCACTCAGACGCGTCAGCCAGTCCACTGCGGCATCGAAAGCAGCGTGGCCACTGGAGTTCTTCGGTTCACAACCGGCGGCGTCACCTTCCTCGGCTGCCCACAGGTAGCCGAGGACTCGCCCCTTGCTCCGCACCTCAACGGAGTCGACCGGTGATTCGGTCGTTGTCTCGAAGCGCGCCGCCCCTTGCGGGATCCTTCCTTCCAGCCGCTCGGTACGGCGAGGGATCTCGAACATGTACCACGAGTCGAGCAGGTCCGGATCGTCATCCGGAAGCTCGCCGAAACCGTCCTCCGTGGGAACGCCGTGGCCACCCGGATCCCAGGGCTCGACCGGGGCGCCGGTCAGCTCCGTGACGGCAGAGAGGGCGGCCGTCGGCCGGGGAGCGTTCTCTCTTCTCACGTCGGGCTGCCTGTGACCGCGCACATCATGGGACATCCAGGCGTCGGAAAACGTGTGCAGAGTCGTCGTTGCGGCACCACTCGGCCGCATGTCGACCGACACTGCGAAGAGCCGTTGAACATGGTGCGTCACACCGTCACGCACGCAGGGTCCTGGAAGAGACAAGCCGATCGTCAGGGGTCCCACGTCCTCCCCCTTCAGCGCTCCCAGCGCCTTCAGGAGTGCGTGCTCGACGCCGGGCATCAGGGGCTTCGACAGGCACCCGCTCCACGCGCCGCGCGACCACGCCGCTGTGTCCGGCGTGGACAGTGATGTCCGCCTGCGCTCCCTCCTCGGCGAGACCGAGTGACCGCAGCACTGACCACGTATCGAGCACCTGTCGTGCGCACCGCACGAACAGCCTGCTTCCCGGGCTCGGGATCCTGGTCTCCCAGGACCAGCTGCCGACCGGATCAATCGCGGTGATCACAGAACTCCCCTGTAGACCTGGGAATGCGGGCGGCCGGAAAAGTCGAACCAACTCCAGATGCCTTGGTGGACAGCGACTTCGGCTGTCGGCTCGAGAGGGTCGGGTGAGACGGTCAGTTTGCTGGTGATGCCTGTGGACCCCGCGTCGAGTACGTACCAGCCGTACTCGAGCTCTATGGGGGTGAGCAGGTCGAACTTCTTCAGCGCCTCGGCCATGGATGCCGCGATGTCCAGTGCCGACCTGAGTCCCGGTTCAGCGGCGTCGCAGAGATCCCAGAACCAGGAGCCGCAGGGTCGTGGTGCGCGCATCAGGGTCGGCATGACTGTTTCCCGAGGTAGACGCTCCCGCGCAGATCACTGCCGCCGTTGCGGACGGCATCTGTTTCATCCTCGAGCCCTGTTCAAGTGGTCGTTGATCTGTTTCAGGCGGTGCCAGGCGGATGGGTCGGTGCCGTCGCCGAGCGTGTAGTGCATGGCCGGGCGGGCTGACGGGCCGAGGTGAGCCGGGACGGTGTCCGTGGCAGTGGTCCAGGAGTGGTTCGGGCCGAGGTCGGCGACGGCGTCCGGGCCGAGAGTGAGGGAGACGGGAATCGGCGGTGGCTCGTAGTGGGCCGGGGCCGTGAGATCGGCGCGGGCTGCCCGTAGCTCGGTGATCATGGTGGCGAGGTTGTGCCCGGTGGCAAGTTCCTCGGCCAGCTGGGGCAGCAGGTCCAGGGGTGCGGGCCGGTCGGGGGTGTGGCCCGTGGCGAGTGTGATGTGCTCCTCGACGCCGAAGTGGGTGTGTACGACGTGCATGGTGGCGATCGCCGGGCTGTCGGGGCTGCCGACGGCCACCAGCCAGGTCGGTGCGCCAGTACGGGCACGGGTACGTGCGAGGTCGGTCAGCTGGCGTGGGGACCAAGGGACGTTGACCGGCTCAGCCGTGGACCATCCGGCTGGTGATTCGCCGGTGAGGGTCTGCCAGGCACGTTCCAGCGCACCACCGAGCTGGAGATGCTCACCGGCGGGATGGATGGTGCGCAGGGACAGCAGGAGTTGGCGTTCGTCGGCAGCACTGCCTGACGGGGGTTGGTAGGCATCCGCGATGGTGGGGCTCTGCTCGGTCGCGGGCGTGAAGTGGCCGTCGTGCCAGTGCAGTACGAGGCCGGAGAGGCCGTCGTAATAGCCGGTACCGGGGATGTGGACGACCCAGCGGGCGGGGGCACGCTCCAGGAGGGTGCGGGGGGGCAGGGTAAGACGGGTGCCGGGCGGGGTGACCAGGTACAGGTGACGGCCGGTCCGTGCGGCGGTGCGCAGGAGCTCGGTCAGCCAGGTGGTGGCGGCGACGATCGGGTGGTCGTGCAGGACGACGATGGCTTGGTCAGTAAGAAGGTCGCTTTCGGTGAGTACGTCGCCAGTGACGTCTTCGGACGTCAGCGGGTCGGTGGTCGGG
>NZ_MUME01000540.1 GCF_002155915.1 Streptomyces thermovulgaris
CTGCGGGAACTCGCCCGATGCACACGGGTGCTGGCCACCACCGTGGGCCCCTATGTGCTCCACGGCGAGGGGCTGGTGGCCGCCTGCGCCGACAGCGGCACGGACTATCTGGACCTGTGCGGCGAGCCCGAGTTCGTCGACCTGGTGTACGTCCGGCACGACACACGCGCGCGGGAGACGGGGGCGCGGCTGGTGCACGCCTGCGGATTCGACTCCGTCCCGCACGACCTGGGCGTGTACTTCACCGTCCGGCAGCTGCCGGAGGGCGTGCCGCTGACCGTGGACGGATTCGTCCGGGCGGACGGCGCCCTTTCGGGCGGAACGCTCGCCTCGGCCCTCAACCAGTTCGCACGCCCGCTGCGGATGCGGGCCGCCGCGCGGGACCGGGCGCGGCACGAGCCGCGGACGCCGGGCAGACGGGCGTCCACCCCGGCGGGCGCGCCCCGCTTCGCCGGGGAGGTCGGCGCCTGGGTGCTGCCCCTGCCGACCGTCGATCCGCAGATCGTGCGGCGCTCCGCACGCATGCTGGAGCGCTACGGCCCCGACTTCCGCTACCGCCACTACGCGGCCGTCCGGCATCTGCCCGTCGCCGTCGGAGGCGTCGCGGCCG
>NZ_MUME01000541.1 GCF_002155915.1 Streptomyces thermovulgaris
GGCGGCTGGTTGGGCGGCTGGCTCATGACGGGTGCACCTCGCGAGTACGGGGACGGCGGCTGGACGACGAAGACGACGGGGAAGCGGAGCGGCCGAAGCGGCGCGCGGACGCCGGCCGCACGAGGCGGCCGGCCCGGCTCACTTGCCGTAGGCGAGCATCAACTTCTCCTTGCTGTCCTTGCTTCCGCTCAGCCGGGTCGTGGAGATGTAGAAGCGTCCGTCGACCCAGTCGATGTCCTTGGAGAAGAAGCTGCTCTCGATCATCGCGGTGCCCTCGGGGTTCTGCAGCAGCTTCACCGGGGTGTGGTCCGAGCCCTTCGTCGGGATGGCCACGATCCGGCCACCGGCGTCGTAGGACGGAGCGGCGTAGGCGATGAGCCGTCCGTTCTCCATCTTGAGCGGCGTCATCGCGGTGTCCGTCGGGGACTTCACACGCCACTTCTCCTTGCCGGTGTCGAGGCTGATCGCGAGGATCTCGTTGCGGCGGCGGCCGGCGTCGGTGGGCAGGTAGAGGGTGTCGGCGTCGGCCACGACGGCCTTGCAGCCCTGCAGGTCGCGCCGGAGGACGACCCAGCCGCACTCGGGGTTGAAGCTGGCGTCGGTGTCCACCTGGGAGCGGACGGAGCCGTCGCCGTCCAGCGTGGAGACGTTCCAGCGCTTGCGGTCCTCGCTCGTGGAATACAGGATCACCGGGTCGACGGAGAAGACCTTCCGGACCGACCAGCCCTTGGGGATCTTCTTGGTCCACTTGACCTTGCCGGTGGCGGGGTCGAGTTCCCGCACCTCCTCGTGCTCGGCGGGCTGTCCGGCGGCGCAGGAGGCGACCGAGATCAGCCGGGTGCCGCCGGCGAAGGGGCCGGGGAAGCAGGCCTGGCCGTACCTCTTCACGTCGTAGAGCTTCTTGCCGGTGGTGATGTCGTACGCCGTGCCCGACTGGGAGCGGCCCACCATCAGCGTCTTGCCGGCCACGGTCAGCTCGAGGCTGAGCGTGCTGTCGAACAGGTCGCCCTCGGCGACCTCGGCGCTCCAGCCCTTCTTGCCGGTGTTCAGGTCGAGCTGCTGGAGCCGGTTGCAGTTGGCGCGGTCGCTGCTGCCGTCCATGTAGGCCACGACGACCTTGTCGTCGGCGGTCTTCTGGGGCGTCACCGCGCAGATCTTCTCGGGGAAGGCGACCGGCTCCCAGGTGGGCCTGCCGTCACTGACGTTGTAGGCGAAGACCTGCTTGTACGCCGCCTTCACCGCCGCCTTGTCGGTGATCCACATGCCCGGTGCCTCGGCGCCGCGGCCGGGTGCCTTGGGCGCCTCCTTGTACCAGAGCACCTTGGCCTCGCCGGCCTTGCGGCCCGCGTTGAGGTCCTCCGGCTCCGACTTGCCGTCGCCGCTGCCGTCACCGGGGTTGACGGGGGCGTCCGAGGAGGCGGGGCCCGAGGGCTTGGAGTCGCTGCTCTTCTGGGCGGCGGGCTTGTCGTCCCCGCTGCCGGTGACGGCCCATATGGTGCCGCCGGCCACGAGCAGGGCGGCCACCGCGGCGCCGACGATGGCGGCGGGCTTGCCCTTGAACGGGTTGCGGGAGCCGCCGGCGGGCGGGGTGCCCGGGGCGCTCGGGTACTGCGGCTGCGGGTAGCCGTAGCCGGGCTGCGGCCCGTACGGCCCCGGCTGCTGCGGCTGCCCGTACGGGCCGGGCGTGCCGGGGGTGTTGTAGGGGCCCGGCTGGGCGTACGGGCCGGGCTGCTGCGGATAGCCGTAGCCGGG
>NZ_MUME01000542.1 GCF_002155915.1 Streptomyces thermovulgaris
GCGCTCGCCGCGCTCACCCTCGCCCTCCAGGACCTCCACGACGGTCTCATCGGCCTCGGCAAGGGCACCACACGCGGCCAGGGCACCCTGCGCTGCACCCAGCCCGACCTCCTGGCCAGGCTCGCCTCCGAGGCCAGGGCCACCCTCACCCGCAGCATCCCGGCCGGAGCGACCGCATGACACAGACCACCACCGAGACCGCCGCCCGGACCACCACCAGGCTCCTGCACGGATACGGGCGCCTCACCTGGCCCCAGGCCCGCGCGCTCCTCTCCGGCTGCGCCTGCACCTGGACCGACTTCGACGGAATCCACCTGCAGGACACCCCGCCGGACGAACTCCCGGTCGCCGCCACCCACCTGTGGGCCTGGAACCGGACCGGCGACCGCCTCGTCCGCCTCCGGTTCGACACACCGGGCATCCTCTACGCCGCCGTCCTCACCCCGGCCGACGCCGACGCCGTCCCCGACACCGCGGGAGTGCCTCCCGCCCGCGGCTTCCCCGAGGAAGTGACCGTCACGGAACGCCGCACGATCCTCCGCGATCCGCAGGAGAGGAGCGCGGCAGCCCTTCCACCGGAGTTCACCGAGAGGACCTGGCACCTCGTCGAGGTTCCCGGCGAGTCCCCGCTCACCTTCGTACGGGCCGATCCGGAGCCATGACACCCGTCCGCCCCACCGACCCCACTCCCCGCCTCGTGCGCGCCCTCGATGCGCACGAGGCGGGGAGTGGG
>NZ_MUME01000543.1:0-214 GCF_002155915.1 Streptomyces thermovulgaris
GTCGCGTTCGGCGTCCGACAGGCGCTTGAGGACGAGCACGCCGCAGCCCTCGGACCAGCCGCCTCCGTCGGCCTGTGCCGAGAAGGACTTGCAGCGTCCGTCGGGCGACATCGCGCCCAGCCGGCTGGACTCGACGAACAGCACCGGGGAGCTCATCACGGTGACGCCCCCGGCGAGGGCGGTGTCGCACTCCCCCGCGCGCAGGGCCGCGCAG
>NZ_MUME01000543.1:261-812 GCF_002155915.1 Streptomyces thermovulgaris
CGGCTGCCGCCGAGGGAGCCGGGCGGGATCGCGGCGCGCTCCAGTGCCTCCCAGGCGGTCTCCAGGACGAGCCGCTGCTGCGGGTCCATGGACAGCGCCTCGCGGGGGGTGATGCCGAAGAAGTCCGCGTCGAAGTGCTCCAGGCCGGTGAGGAAGCCGCCCTCACGGGCGTAGCTCTTGCCGGCGGCGCCCGGGTCGGGGTCGTACAGGTCGAGGTCGTTCCACCGGTCGGGGAAGGGGCCGATGGCGTCCGCGCCGCGGGCCAGCAGGTCCCAGTACTTCTCCGGGGTGTCGACGCCGCCCGGCAGCCGGCAGGCCATCGAGACGATCGCGACGGGTTCGGTCTGCCGCTTCTCCAGTTCTGCGTTGCGCTGCTGAAGCTGCAGGACGGCGGCCATGGCGCGCCGCAGTCGCTCCTCGTTGGCTTGGGCGTTCATCTCTGCCTTCCGTCTCTCTCCAGCAGTGCTGTGGCGGAATGTCGGTGCGAGGGGGGAGGGAGGATCGGAGCCCGACCGATGTCCGTGCGGGGGGGATCAGAGTCCGTGCGGGGG
>NZ_MUME01000544.1 GCF_002155915.1 Streptomyces thermovulgaris
GGAGACGGGGGAGGAAGGGCGGAAGGTCCGTGCTGTGCTGATGTCGAGACTTCCCGGGAGCGGCACCGGGCGCCACTCGGCGTCCGGTGCCGCCCTGCTCAGGTGAGAAGTCCCAGGTCGGCCTCGGTGTCGATGTCGTACGGCCGTGCCACGTCGCCGCACTCGACGAGGGCGAGCGACTCCTCGTGCGCCCTCAGATAGGCGCGTGCCCCCCGGTCGCCGGTCGCACTCGCCGCGACGCCCGCCCAGTGGGCCGCGCCGAGCAGGACGGGATGCCCGCGGACCCCGTCGTACGTCGCCGAGACCAGCGACGTCCCGTCCCGGTACGCCGCGCGCACCCGGGCCACCGCCTCGGCGCCCACGCCGGGCTGGTCGACCAGCAGGACCAGGGCCGCCCCGGCCTCCGTACCGGTCAGTGAGTCCAGCCCGGCCCGCAGCGAGGAGCCCATGCCCCGCTCCCACTCCGGGTTGTCCACGAGCACACAGCCCGCCAGCCGCGCCCGCTCCCGTACGTCACGGGCCCGCGCGCCCAGCACCACGTGGACGCGTGCGCAGCCGCCCGCCCGCAGGGCCCCGGCCGCATGCTCCACCAGCGGCCGGCCCCGGTGCTCGAGCAGCGCCTTGGGGCGTCCCCCGAGCCGCCGTCCGCCGCCGGCGGCCAGCACCAGCCCGGCCACCTCGCACTCCGTGCGTGTCATGGCTCCTGCCTACCCGAAGGACCGCCGGGCCCACCCGAAGAACCGCCGGGCCCACCCGAAGGACTGCGCCGCTTGCTCGAAGGACCACACCGGGGCCACCCGGCGGACCACCGGGCGCACGGTGCTCTTAGGGCTGAATTTTGGTCTCCACGGTGGCGTGTCCCGTTCCGGGTGACGTTTACTGATCCGTCCGGAGCTGTGCACGAGGAAGTGCCAGGGGGAGGACGGGCTGTGTTGCGGAGCTTGGGGCAGAGGCCGGTGACCGGCAGTGGTGAGGATCCCAGGGTGGCGGAGCTGCGCGCCGCCGTGTCCAGGTTGCGTCGGGAGCTCGCCGCGCACCCCGCGGAGCTTCCCGACCGGGCGATAGCCGAGGACGAGCTCGCCGCTCTCGCCGCGATGGCCGACCACGGCGGTCTCGAGACATCGCGGCTGCGCCGTTCCCTGCTGCTGATCGCCGGATCGATCGGCTCGGTCAGCGCCCTGAGGGACGGACTGGCGCGGGTGCGGGCCGCGGTGGACCTGTTCGGGGGGCCGCCGCGCCGCTGAGCACCGCCGGTCCGGATCGGTCCGGTCCGGCCGGGCGCGGTCGGGAAGAGCGGCCGAGTCCGGGGAGCGACGGGTGGGGCGACCGGATCCGGCCGCCCACCCCGCCTCTCACTCGTCTCACTCGGTCTTCTGCTTGTCGGACAGGACGAACAGCGCACACGCCAGCACGATCAGGGCGATGCTCGCGTAGATCTCGTAGCCGTCGAGGAAGCCGATCCGCTGCACCAGGCCTCCGTGCCAGCCGGTGAACACGTGCACCAGGCCGAACGCACCCTGCACCAGGGCGATGAATCCGAGGAATCCCAGCAAGTTCTTCACGGTACGACCTTCACCTCGCAGAGCATTCTCGTCCATCGGCCGCAGGGCGAGCCGTCGCCGTCGGAAGTCTGCTGTCGCGGCCCGTGGGTGCGACCAAAGTCCATGCCGGTGCGACTTCGGTCGCCGATCCGCCGCACCGGGGGGTGAGGCGCGGGGCGGCTTGCGTAGATTGGCGCAATGTGACGAGCGACGGAACGACGTGGGAACCGCCGGTGTTCACGGCACGGCGATGGTGGCTGCCGTCCGCCGTGGCGGACGAGCTGACCGAGGTGTTCGACCCCGACACCGGACGGCGGAGCCGGTCGCGGCGCACCGCACGTGACTGGATCGTCGACTTCAGCTGCTTCTTCCTGGCCGTGGCGCTGTGGCTGGCCACCGCGGGCACCCTGCACAACGACCCTCACACCCCGCGCGCCCTGATCGCCGCCGACCTGCTGCTCGGCGCCCTCTCCTGCCCGACGGTCTGGCTGCGCCGCCGCTGGCCCCTCGGCCTGGCCGTCGTCATGCTCCCCGTCTCCTTCGTCGCGTCCACCGCGGCCGGGGCCCAGATCGTCATGCTCTTCACACTCGCCGTGCACCGGCCCTTCCGGTACGTGGCCTGGATCGGCGGTGCCATGATCGCCCTGATCCCGGTCTTCTACTGGTGGCGCCCCGACCCCGACATGACCTACCCGGGCGCCGTCGTCTTCTCCGTGCTGCTGACTTTCCTGACCATCGGCTGGGGCATGTTCGTACGGGCCAAGCGGCAGCTCATGCTGAGCCTGCGCGACCGGGCCCGGCGCGCCGAGACGGAGGCGCGGCTGCGCGCCGAGCAGGCACAGCGGCTCGCCCGCGAGGCCATCGCCCGGGAGATGCACGACGTCCTCGCCCACCGGCTCACCCTGCTGAGCGTGCACGCGGGCGCCCTGGAGTTCCGGCCCGAGGCGCCCCGCGAGGAGATCGCGCGGGCGGCCGGGGTGATCCGGGAGAGCGCGCACGAGGCCCTGCAGGACCTGCGGGAGATCATCGGCGTCCTGCGGGCCGACGGTTCCGACGACGCGGGCCGCCCCCAGCCGACCCTTGCCACACTGGGCGCCCTGATCGCCGAGTGGCGTGAGGCCGGCATGGAGGTCACCCTGACCGACACCGTCACCGACCCGGCCGCCGTCCCCGCCTCCATCGGCCGCACCGCCTACCGCATCGCTCAGGAGGCCCTGACCAACGCCCGCAAGCACGCCCCGGGCACACGGGTGACGGTGACGGTCGCCGGTGCCCCGGGCGACGGCCTCGACATCCGCATACGCAACTCGGCCCCCGAGCGCGAAGCCCCCCACGTCCCCGGCTCCGGCCAGG
>NZ_MUME01000545.1 GCF_002155915.1 Streptomyces thermovulgaris
CGGGGTCCTTCACCTTTTTTCGGGCAGGCTTGAGCAACCCACGTCCTCATCTCGTGCGGAGGCCGGAGCAGTCCGGCCGTGCGTCAGCGCTTGTACGGCCGTGCGTCAGCGCTTGGTGGTGTCCGTCGGCTCGCTGACCGGGCGTGAGCTGGTCACGTCACCGGGGGCCGCCTGGATGACGCGCGGAGCGGGAGGCTGCTCCTCGGCGGGCGCCGGAGTGGAGGTACGGCTCTCCTCCTTCATCGCCTTGGCCTCGCTCTTGAGGATGCGGGCGGACCTGCCGAGCGAGCGCGCCATGTCCGGAAGCTTCTTCGCGCCGAACAGCAGCACGATGACGACGAGGATGAGGATGATCTCGGGGGCTCCGAGCCTTCCGAACATATGTCTTTACCTTCTCACCGAGGCGGCTGGGTGGGTGGCTGTCCGACCGGCCGGACCCAGGTCCGACCCATCGCTCTGGCAGCGATCGTAACGCCCGGGGGTGAACGGAGGGCAATCCCCCGTGCGTACGCCCGCCCGCGGCCGGGGCCTCGTTCTCCGGTCCGCGACCAGCAGCGTACCCGCCGGACACGACAGGACGACAGGGTGACGGACCACTCACAGCGCGTCCACGGACCGGGCGACGCCCGTGGCCGCCCGCTCCAGGTCCTCGGCCGCCCTGCTGATGCGGCGCGCCGACTCCGCGACCTGCCGCCCGAGGCGCTGCGCCTCCACGAAGACCCGGAGAGCGAACACCCCGAGGACGGTCAGGCCCAGGAAACCGGCGGCCACCGCGAACATCGCCCAGAACATGGCACCGAGCCTAGAGGGTGGAGTGCAGACGCAGCGTCCTGACCCCGCCCCCGGCGAGCGGATCGTCGCCCTGCTCACCGGGGGCGGGGTCAGGA